>CP102611.1:3102982-3454474 GCA_041874755.1 Chitinibacter sp. SCUT-21 | reverse complement strand
CCGCAACGTAGGGCGCGGTTAGCCGAAGGCGTAACCCGCCAAACAGTATCCGAATCAACAAACATTAACCAGCGCGGGTCAAGACCCGCCCTACACGACTTAACAAATGCAGATAAAGAAATAACAGTTTCGCGGTGAACGTTGGACTTCATTGCATGAAGCCCAACCTACAATACTTAATTGATTTATGATGCAAAAAATCATTTAAAACATCTAGCACATGAAAATTTTTAGATTTTTATTATTAGCATCCCTAGTATTAAGCATAGGACTAGGTGCATGGCATCTTCACGCGGATAGGGCATCAGCAGATCAAGAATTGGTTGCTGTTTTCAATAGCCTTCCTCATCCAAAAATCTCCACTCAATATAGCGAGACTAGCTTTTTCGGGGAGTATTATTCTCGATCTACATATATAAAATCAAGGTATCAAACCACTCAAAATGGTATTCAAGTCTGCCAAGCTTTTGAACATGTCATTCACCAAAATCTTGGTATGCACGAAAATATCGAGGAAAAAACCGAATGTGTGCCCCGTTATTATGGAAAAAGTCGACTCTATACGATACACCAAAGAAAGGCGAAAACAGATAAATCTTGGACAGCAATTAGCATCGTAATTGATGACAAAAACAGCTACAGTTCAAAAAACACAACAGTAAAAATCTCAATTGTCCATACTTTCGACAAGAAAAAATGGAATGAATGCACTCCCGAAAATCCACTGCACACTCCATTTTATTGTGGTTTTGGTTGGTCACGACGTATTGAGCCTTTTCAAATCGGTAAAACAGCTCACCTTGAGTCATCCACTAATGCTCTGGGTTTCAATGCATACCGTTTCCTGTGGTAAACCCCCATTTTTAATCAGAACTAAAAGTCAATTCCAGCAACAATCTACCCTCGCAACGCTGCATAAATCTTCTCCGCTAGCGCTTCATTAATTCCTTCCACCGCCGCCAAATCATCCACACTCGCAGCTTTCACGCCTTGCAATCCGCCAAAACGGGCGAGTAGTTTTTGGCGGCGTTTTGGGCCTATGCCTTCGATGTCTTCTAAGGTGCTGGCAACGCGGGCTTTGGCGCGGCGGGCGCGATGGCCGGTGATGGCAAATCTATGTGACTCGTCACGAATTTGTTGAATAAGGTGCAGGCCGGGATGATCGCGCTTGAGTTGAATGGTTTTGCCAAGCCGCGGAATGATTAGCTGCTCCAGACCAGCCTTGCGCGTTTCACCCTTCGCTACGCCGATAATCCATGACTCGTTCAGGCCGATTTCTTCCATCACTTCGAGCGCCACGCCAAGCTGGCCTTTGCCACCGTCGATCAAGATCACATCGGGCACTTTGCTATCGGCGCTGCCCTCCCCCGCCGCTAGTTTTTCATAACGGCGCGTTAGCACTTGGCGCATTGCGGCGTAGTCGTCGCCGGGTGTAATGGGCTCAAAGCCTGCATCACCCTTCCCTGGCGATGTTGTCGTCGCGATATTAAAGCGGCGATATTGCTTGGGTTGCATGTCTTGGTTGTCGTACACAACGCACGAGGCGACGGTCAGCTCGCCCATCGTGTGCGAGATATCAAAGCATTCAATCCGTTGTGTTTCATCGGGAAGGCCCAATGCTTCAACCAAGGCGGCGAGCCGCCCGGCTTGTGAGGCCTGCTGCGTTTTGCGCTGCAGTATTGCCAGCTGCGCGTTCTTGGCCGCCATCTCCAGCCAGATACGTCGCTCACCATTGGGATTGCTATTGATGATGACACGACGGCCAGTCTGTTCGGATAGCGAAGCGGCCAAAATACTGACGCCCTCGGGCTCGGGGCTGCAGAAAATCAGCGGCGGTACGGTGCGCTCCAGATAATGCTGGGCGATAAAGGCGCTGAGCGCTTCGGCGGTACTGTAATCATCGGCGTGGCTGGGGAAGAGATTTTTGTCGCCCACATGCCGCCCGCCGCGCACCATCGCCAAATTAACGCACAGCACGCCTTCCTCTTCGACACAGGCCAAGATATCGGCGTCACCATCGCTACTATTACTCGATACAAATTGTTTTTCTTGCACCTTGGCCAAGGCCTGAATCTGATCGCGCACCGCGGCAGCGGCTTCAAACTCCCAATTGGCCGATAGTGTTTGCATTCGGGCTTCGAGCTGCTGCAGCACTTCATTTTCTTTGCCGGATAAAAACAGCATCGCGTTATTTACGTCGCGACGGTAATCGTCGGGCGAAATCGCGTTTACGCACGGCGCGGAGCAACGTTTGATTTGGTGCAGCAAACAGGCTCGCGATCGGTTTGCAAACACCGAATCTTCACAAGTGCGTAGCTGAAATACTTTTTGCAGCAACTGAATACTTTCTTTAACGACGTAGCCATTCGGGAACGGCCCAAAATACGTGTGGCGCTTATCGAGCGCACCGCGATAGTAGGCCAAGCGCGGTGAGGCGTGCCCCGTGAGCACCAAATACGGGTAGCTTTTATCGTCACGAAACAGAATGTTGTAGCGCGGCGATAAGGCCTTGATCAGATTGTTTTCCAGCACCAACGCTTCGGCTTCCGAGCGCACCACGGTGGTTTCCAAGGTCGCGACTTGCGCCAGCATCAAGCGAATACGCGGGCTGTGATCGTTCTTAATGAAATAGGAGCCAACGCGTTTTTTCAGGCTAATCGCCTTGCCGACGTACAGCACCGTACCATCCGCACCGATGTAGCGATACACGCCGGGCAGATCGGGCAGGTTTTTGACTTGCAGTAATAAGGCCAGCCTAGCCGCGTCAGGCTCGGATGCGGATTGCTGGGTATCGGGGGTATCGCTAGCGTGCATAGGGAGCGTGGATCAATCTGAATCCAAGCATTGTACTGTTCGCGCACGGCGCTGGGTAAGAATGGCTGAGCAAAATCAACTTCACATAGAAAAAACGCGCTGCAGCTATGCAAAACGGGTTTTCCCGCATGGACAGTTTGTAAGGAAAGCCAGAAGATGGCATCACCGAAAAAAACAATGGAGGTGACGGCCATGAGCCAAAACCGTGATGGATTTACTTCAACCTTTGGCGTACTCGTCGCCACGCTAGGCTCAGCCGTCGGCTTGGGCAATATCTGGAAATTTCCGTATTTAACCGGCACCAATGGCGGTGCGAGTTTTCTGGTGGTGTATCTGCTGGCGACCTTGCTGGTGGCGCTGCCGGTGATGATGGCCGAGATTATGCTCGGCCGCGCTTCGCGCGCTAATGCGGTGACTGCATTTGAAAAACTTGCCCCCAAAAACCAGAAATTTTGGACCATCATCGGCTATATGGGCTTGGTGTCGGCGATTTTGATTTTGGCGTTTTATTCCGGTGTTGCCGGCTGGGTGTTTGCCTATATTTTCAAATCAATCGCTGGCAGTATTAATAGTACCGACCCTGAAACCGCCAAAGCGGCATTTGGCGCGATGGTATCAAACCCCACGCAAGTGCTGATGTGGCAGTGGGTAGTGCTGGGCGGTGCTGGCGTGATTATTATGCTGGGCGTGTCCAAAGGGATTGAGGCGGTGGCGAAAAAGCTGATGCCGCTGCTGTTTTTGCTGCTGGTTTTGCTCTGTATTCGCAGCCTAACCCTGCCCGGCGCAATGGAAGGCGTGAAGTTTTTGTTTGCACCTGACTTTAGCAAAATCACTGCGCCAGTGGTGCTGACAGCCGTTGGTTTGGCCTTCTTCAAATTATCCATCGGCATGGGCACGATGCTGACCTATGGCAGCTATTTCCGCCAAGAGCAAAACATCCCCGCCACCGCTACGCGTGTGATGCTGGCCGATTTATCGGTATCGATGCTGGCTGGTTTGGCGATTTTCCCAGCTGTTTTTGCCTTTGGTTTTGAGCCATCGGCGGGGCCATCGCTGGTGTTTATGACGATTCCAGCCGTGTTTGCCAGCATGCCATTTGGCCATATCTTCATGGCAATTTTCTTTGTCTTGGCCGCAGTTGCTGCAACCGGTGCGATCTTGTCGATCTTGGAAGTGCCGGTGGCGATGATGAGCGAGCGCTTTGGTTATAGCCGCAAAAAAGCCACCGCGATTTCGGTCGGCACAATTGGCTTGTTTGGTGTGCCAGCGATGCTGTCATCATCACTGACCGCCGATTGGAAATTATTTGGGCTAAATGCGTTTGATCTATTCGACTTTATTAGCTCGAATATCCTGTTGCCACTGGGCGGCATTTTGATCTGTTTGTTTGTGGGCTGGGTGTATGGCTTGCCACAGCTGAAAAAGCAATTGAGCAACGATGGTCAATTAAACAATGGTGCGCTGATAAATGCGGTGTTTATCCTTGTTCGGTACATTACGCCGATTATTATTACGGTGATTATGCTCAAGGGATTAGGGGCATTTTAATCCGAATCAATAAAAAACCACGACCTAGGTCGTGGTTTTTTATTGCCTAGTAGCCGAGCTCAGCTTAGTAGGTGTAATTGCCCCACACTGTCAATGTGGCGCGAGAATAAACGATCACTTGATCGCCAGTCGCCGCTTTTGAGAGCACTTCGTCGTTGGGAACGGATACTTCAATGACCACACCATCAGGACTTTTTACTTTAGCGAGTTTCTTTTCGCGATCCACCGACACTAAATCGTTATAGGTGGCACGGGTTTTTAGCACCCCCACACCATCGGCAGTTACATCTTTGCCTTCACTTGTGATTACGCGGCGCAAACCCGCAGTGCCCTTGCTCAATGCGATTGACACGCTTTCGGAACCTGCGACATTGATTTTGTCATTCACTTTTACGTTTTCAAAATGCGTCACACGGTTATCAACGGCTCTAAAGTCAATCACTTCACCGTCTGGCATTTTCACGGTCATATCGCGGTTCACTAAATCAATACTTTGCACCACGGCTTGAACTTGGTTGCGCACGCCTTGGGTCACCAGAACTTCAGGCTCTGCAGCCTGAGCAGCCACACTGAACAATGCACCCGCAAAAATTGCTGCCATCATCGATTTACGCATTTGCTTACTCTCCATTTGAATATATCTAAGCCCAAGTGAGGCGTTCACACGGACAACTCAAAAATACTATCACACACAGTCAGAAATATGACATCTAAGAAAAGCAAGCACTTCAATCTTTCAGCTATTATGTTTCAATCCGCCTAAGCATTGTCGGCAACCACACCATCAACATAAAACCATCGCCCATCTTCAAATCTAAAACGGCTGTGCTCGCTCATCCGATACGCGCGCCCGCCTACTTTATAGCGGGCGACAAATGCCACAAAGCCTTGATCGCCATCGCTTTCAGCATGATTCACCGTCAGCCCCAGCCATTTGGGTTTAGGGTCTTCGTTTAAATCCAGTGTTTCCGGCCGAGTGCTGCTATGCCAACTTGCCAGCAAGTAATCTTCCAAACCCAGTACATATGCGCTGTAACGAGAACGCATCAATTTTTCGGGCGTAGGTGCAGCTTGGCCTTGATGAAAAGGCTGGCAACATTGCTCATAATCGGCGGCGCCACAAGGGCACGTTAGCGAGGCAGTGTGTAAAGTTCGCGGCATAGGTTCTCAAGCTTGGGTAAACTAGTAGCATTGTTTTCCAAAATTGATCGATCCGCAAATGCTAGCTTCCCAACACCCCAACATCTGCGCAGCCATTTTTGATATGGATGGCCTATTACTGGATACCGAGCGTATCGCATTAACGTGCTGGCACGATGCGGCCGCGCAACTTGGCCATCACATTGACGAAGCCATTCCGCTAGGCATGGTTGGCATGCACTCATCAAAAACGCTAGCTTATCTGCATGAACAACTGGGTGCGGATTTTCCGTGCCAGCGCTTGCGCGAATTAACGCACGAAATTTATATGCAGCGTAGCGACGAGCCGATTCCGCTGCGCCCCGGCGTGTTGGAATTATTTAGCTGGCTAGAAGAGCACGGCATTCGCAAAGCCGTGGCAACCTCGACACGACGCAGTATCGCCGAACATCATCTGCAACAAGCGGGGCTATGGTCACGTATTGAATTTGCAGTGTGTGGCGATGAAATTTTGCACCCCAAGCCTGCACCCGATATTTATTTAAGCGCGATTTCTCGCTTGGGTGTTTTGGCTGAGCAATGCGTAGTCTTTGAAGACTCCAACTTTGGCGCGCAAGCAGGCCATGCAGCCGCCTGCCGTGTCTTTATGGTGCCAGACCTGCGAGCTCCGGAAGCCAGCACACATGCACTGGGCTTAGAAATTGTCGCTTCCTTGCTCGAAGCGCAACAGGTATTGGCGGCTGAAATTACGATGCGTTAAGGCTTAGTCAGGGTATAGCTTTTAACAACAGCAAATATAATTAATATAGAGGCATACCCTTCTAAAAACCTTATAGTTTTTTACCAAACACTTTCCCGAACACTACAAAAATTGCGAAATTACCCCAAAGTGCCGAAAGATTTATCTAGCCACTTTTTTATGCCAAATATATTTTCAAGATGACGGATTTTTTTCATCTTTTTTTGATCAAACCCCAAATACTTACACGTATGCAAGGTCAATTTCTGCGATAATCCGCCGCATCATTATCTTTTCAAGAGCATTTTATGCTTGATCTGTTTTCTGGCATGGCGCTCTGGCCCGCCTTGATGCTGGCATTGGCGCTGTTCTTTGTTCTGGCCTACGAATTTATCAACGGTTTTCACGATACCGCCAACGCGGTTGCGACGGTGATCTACACCAAAGCGATGCCAGCGCATTTGGCAGTGATCGGCTCTGGGATTTTCAACTTCTTGGGCGTGATTTTGGGCGGCTTGGGCGTAGCCTATGCCATCGTGCATTTGCTGCCGGTTGATCTATTGCTCAACGTCGGCGTCGGCCATGGCTTGTATATGGTGTACGCACTGCTGGCGGCGGCGATTATCTGGAATTTGGGTACCTGGTACTTTGGTATTCCAGCGTCTAGCTCGCACACGCTGATTGGCTCGATTATGGGCGTCGGCATCGCTAATGCGATGATGAATAATCAGTACTGGCTGTCGGGCATTAATGTGAAAAAAGCGATCGACATTATGTTGTCGCTACTCATTTCACCGACGATTGGCTTGGTGATGGCGGGCTTGATGCTGTTGGCGCTGAAAAAATGGCGCCCTACTTCGCGCATGCATATGACGCCGGAAGAGCGCAAACAGCTGGATGGTAAAAAACACCCCCCGTTTTGGACCCGCACCACGCTGATCGCTTCTGCGATGGGGATGAGCTTTGCGCATGGCTCAAATGACGGCCAAAAAGGCATTGGCTTATTGATGTTGGTATTGATCGGTTTGGCGCCGGCCAAATACGCGCTTGATATGGAAAGCAGCGCATATCAAATCGAGCGCACTGTTGATGCCGCGCAGCATATGGGCGAGTTTTACACCAAAAATCGCGAGCGTTTAAATGGCTCACTCGATCTGAAATACAATGCAGATCACCCGCTGCCAGCGCTGTTTAAATGCGAATCTTCAACCACATTACCAGCGATTGCGACACTCACCAGCACCTTGAACAATGTACAAAGCTACAGCCAAATCAATGGCGAGCAACGCCGCGTCGTGCGCCGTATCTTGTTGTGTCTGGACGATACAGCCAAGAAAGCGAGCAAGCTCGATATTTTGAACAAGCAAGAAAAATCGGACCTCGACAAGCTGCGTAAAGATCTGAATGTCACCACCGAATACGCGCCACAATGGGTGATCATTGCCGTGGCCTTAGCACTGGGTTTGGGCACGATGGTCGGCTGGAAACGCATTGTACTGACCGTCGGCGAAAAAATCGGCAATAAAGGCATGACCTACGCGCAAGGTAACGCCGCGCAAATTACCGCCGCCAGCGCGATTGGTATCGCCAGCTGGACTGGTATGCCCGTGTCCACCACACATATCTTGTCATCTGCCGTAGCCGGCACAATGGTCGCCAATAAGAGCGGCCTGCAAGGTGGCACGGTTAAATCAATCTTGATGGCGTGGGTACTCACGCTGCCAGTGACGATGCTGCTCTCCGGTGGCCTATTCTGGGCCGCCAGCGTGCTGTTTGCCTAATACGCAGAAATCCAAAAAAACCCATGTCTAACGTGCATGGGTTTTTTTATGCCTAGCGCTTTGCCCAAATGGCTACAAGCATGTTTAAAATAGTCGCCGATAGATAAAGAAGATCTAGAAAACGCATGATAGAACTCGCTTTTGCCTCAACCCCACCCAGCCTGACAGAAATCGAGGCGCAAATTCGCACGCACTGGGTGCAACTTGAACCTGCGCTTGATTGCGAAGTGGGCGAGTTTGATACCCACTCGCAGTATACGCGTAGCGAGCTTGATCATATTGAGCTAGATGGCAATACAGTCGTTATTCACTATCGCACGCACTACCACGTTTACCATCCCTGCCGTGGCATGGATTTACACGACTTTTGCCGCCGCTTTGTGCGCGGGCAACTGATCAACAACACGTTGAGATTGGCGATTTACCAAGCGCCTGAAGCGCGCTCGACCGCTGACGAGCTGTAAACGCAATGCAACGCTACGCCAAACCCTTGCTGATCCTCGCCGGTTTTTTGGCGCTGGCCTTGGCCGTGCTCGGCGTAATCCTACCGGGTTTGCCCACCACCCCCTTTCTACTACTCGCCACAGCCTGCTTTGCCAAAAGCTCGCCACGACTACACCGCTGGCTACTCGCCAATCGCCTGTTTGGCCCCATCATTGCCGACTGGGAACAACACCACGCGATCTCAATGCGCGTTAAATGCATCGCCATCGGCTGCATGCTGGTGATGAGTGGATTGTCGCTATGGCAGTTTGCGGGGAGGCCTTGGCTGCAGGGTGGTTTGATTGTGGTGGCGATTATCGGTGGGACGTATGTCTGGCGGATACCGACTCGGCTTAAAGATTGAACAGTAGGGTTTGAAATGCGCAGTGTAGCGCACAAAAAAGCTCGTACATTACGAGGATTAAGCGAGCAAGTACACAAATTTCTAGTTCAGACGTTTTCGACTCAACTTGAGTCATTGGCCGAGTTAATTGTTATGAAAATTGCAAATGCTGTACGATATACTCCAGTACAAAAAAATAAAAATCCTGCCAGTCCGCCACATATTCAATTGGATAAGCATAATCAATAACCAGCCCATCTTTCAAAACAAAGGTTCCTTGACATCCACCTACTTCTGCGCAAATAACCCGAAATGGTCGCCCATCTATAGCTCTAAAATTATTCACTGCGTAATACGACTGCCACAAAATATTATTTTCTTTTTCATTCGTATAATCAGGGTACCCTATCAATCCGAGCTCTGGATAAGTAATTGGTGCTGATGTCATTTTTACTCGATATCCCTCAGATTCTTCTCTTTCTTTGGGCGTTTGTAATATCCATTGAGGATCTATGGTGATCTTAGGCTCGCACCTTACTTGAATTACTAAATAAGCAGCTTTCTCGGCTAGCGTCCTTTTAAATCGATCTGGATATTTCTCTTTCAGTACGTCTAAAGGGATCCGTTTTGATACATCGCTACCGGGAAACGCGATGTCTTTCTCCCCTGCATATACATACCCACTCCCTTCTTGAACCATAATAAAAAATGGTTCTTCATCTTCAGTAAAAACAAACTTATACTTACCTACCCAAAATGGCCTTACCGTCAATGCATTTCCATATTTACTCAATGGAGGATATGGCCGTCCTTCCTTCTTTATTTCATTCATTGCCATATTGAAGCACTCTAAATTTCTTGGGTGTGGTTTAATTTTCCCACCACAACCAACTAGAAAAATCATGATAAAAGTGGCAATAAATATTTTCATAGCAACCCAATTAATTTCTCAACAACAATAATTTACTTAATTAACACACGCACCTAATTACTCAACTACATGCTAAATTCATAGCTCATCTTTCCTTTCAATTTCAAGATTAGGAATCAAAAGTCACCACATGTAAATCTAGCGCGTAGGTTGGTCCAAATGAAATGCAGCCCAACGTTTTACCGTATTGGTTTGGCTTCGCTAGCTCAGCAACAAACTACAAATTCAATTTAGCTACTTGCCGATTGCGGCCAATTTATTTCAACGATTGTAGTAATTTTCAGTGCCTACGGCACGATGTTTTTGGTGCGCGTTCCGCCGCGCAGACAGGCAGAGGGCTTTGCTTCGCCAAAGCCCCCTGCACCCCAAAGGCGACCCGGGCGAAAAGCGCTCCGCGCTGCCCTTGCTTCGTCGTGAGCCAAACGATATAGCCGTTTGTCTCTCTCCTCGCCGCGGTTTTCGCTACACGGGAATTCAAGCCCCAGACCGACCATCGCGACATATACCTACCATAGTGTAGCCATGAAGATTAATTGGTATATAGCTTTTGCTGATATACCCCTACTGCCAATTAGGACGGTAAGCCCGTGGAGACGCGCCGTTTGAAAAATGGCCGTCAGGGTTTTAAGCCGCGTAGTGTTTGAGCGTTGCGACGGTAGCGCAACGCGAGTTGTAGCGGCGCCCTGACGGGCTTTTTTCAAACGGGGTTTCGCGGCGATCGGGCGCGCGAGGGTTGCAAGGGACGGAGCAAGACCCGTCCCTTGCTGGCCTTAGGCCACGGCCTTCGCTAAGGCGGCAAAGCCGCCAAGCTCCGTCACGTCGTCCGGTGCTCGAACGCCGGTTTATCGCCTGCACCAGCAGGCTTATCAAAGCCTACAAAAAAGCCCGTCACAAGAACGGGCTTTGCATACTAGGCCAAGTATTTCTTTGCGACCCAAACACCAATTGAACCACAAAGATATACTCAAAGATTATTTCTTGCCACCATTCGCCAAGAACAGCCAAGTCTCGATCACCGTATCGGGATTGAGCGAAATCGTTTCAATCCCCTCCTCGACCAACCACTGCGCGAAATCAGGGTGATCCGACGGGCCTTGGCCACAGATGCCGACGTATTTGCCGAGTTTGCGGCAGGCTTTGATCGACATACTCAACATCGCTTTAACCGCATCGTTGCGCTCGTCAAAGCTCGTTGATACTGGGCCACCGGAATCGCGGTCGATCCCGAGCGTCAATTGCGTCATATCGTTTGAGCCGATCGAGAAGCCATCGAAATGCTGCAAGAATTGCTCAGCCAGCACCGCGTTGGCGGGAATTTCGCACATCATAATGATGCGCAAGCCATTTTCGCCGCGTTTCAGGCCATTGCGTTCCAGCAATTCGATCACGCATTCAGCTTCTTTGACGGTACGCACGAAGGGGATCATCACTTCGACGTTGGTTAGGCCCATCACATCACGCACTTTTTTCACCGCGCGACATTCAAGTTCGAAGCAATCGCGGAATGATTTATCGACGTAGCGCGCCGCGCCACGGAAACCGATCATCGGGTTTTCTTCGTGCGGCTCGTAGTCTGGCCCGCCGAGCAGGTTGGCGTATTCGTTTGATTTGAAATCAGACAAGCGCACGATGACTTTTTTCGGGTAGAACGCCGCGCCCAGCGTGGCGATGCCTTCGGCGATTTTATCGACGTAAAAATCGACCGCCGAGCGATAGCCGGCAATGCGCTCTTCGATCTGGGTTTTTAGCGGCGTTGAAACATTCGGATAAGCCAGCAGCGCTTTCGGGTGAATACCAATCATGCGGTTGATAATGAATTCCAAGCGCGCCAAGCCAACGCCTTCATTCGGTAATTGCGCAAATTCAAACGCCAGCTCTGGATTACCGACGTTCATCATCAATTTCACCGGCGCTTGCGGCAAGGTGGTCATTGATACATCCATGCGCTCGAATTTGAGCAAGCCAGCGTAGACATTGCCGGTATCGCCTTCGGCGCACGATACGGTCACCTCGTCGCCTTCACGCAGCGCACGCGTCGCATCGCCACAACCAACGACCGCCGGAATTCCGAGTTCACGCGCAATAATCGCCGCGTGACAGGTGCGGCCACCGCGGTTGGTAACAATCGCTGCCGCGCGCTTCATTACCGGTTCCCAGTCCGGGTCGGTCATGTCTGACACCAGCACATCGCCCGCTTGCACACGATCCATCTCGGACACATCGCGAATAATGCGCACGCGACCCTGACCGATTTTCTGGCCAATCGCACGGCCTTCGGTCAGCACGTCACCGCTCTCTAGCATGCGGAATTTGGTGAGATTGCCCGACTCTTGCGATTTCACCGTTTCTGGGCGCGCTTGCAAGATATACAGCTTGCCGTCGATGCCATCACGCCCCCACTCGACATCCATGGGGCGGCCGTAGTGCTCTTCGATGATCAGTGCGTATTGCGCCAATTCTTGCACTTCATCATCCGAAATCGAAAACTGGCGGCGCTCGGCCAGGTCAACGTCAACGGTGCGCACCGATTTACCTGCGACCGATGCGGTATCGAATTCCATCTTAATCGCTTTGCCACCGAGATGGCGGCGCACAATCGCTGGACGACCTGCGCGCAGCGTGGGTTTGTGCACAAAAAACTCATCCGGATTCACCGCGCCCTGCACCACGGTTTCGCCCAAACCGTAGGAAGCGGTCACGAACACAACTTGATCGAAACCCGACTCGGTATCAATCGTAAACAACACACCCGCTGCGCCTTTGTCCGAACGCACCATGCGCTGAATACCGGCCGACAACGCGACGATTTTATGATCAAAGCCTTTGTGCACGCGATACGCAATCGCGCGGTCGTTATACAGCGACGCGAACACCTGCTTCATCGCGTCGACAACATTTTGGTAGCCGACAATATTGAGGAAAGTCTCTTGCTGACCGGCGAAAGACGCATCGGGCAAGTCTTCGGCAGTCGCAGATGAGCGCACCGCGACGGTGACGTTGTCGCCGAGCTTGGCGTAGTGCTCAGCCATTTCAGCTTCGAGCTGTGCCGGCAAGGGCGTGGCCATAATCCAATCGCGGATTTGCTTACCGGTTTCGGCCAAGGCTTTAACGTCGTCGACGTCTAAATTGGCTAAAGCTGCATCGATTCGATCGGCTAAACCTTCATGAGCTAAAAATACGCGATAAGCTTCGGCTGTGGTTGCAAAACCGCCGGGTACACGAACGCCTTTTTCAGTCAGCTGGGAGATCATTTCCCCCAAAGACGCGTTCTTTCCGCCTACTTTTTCAACATCACTCATCCGCAGATGCGCAAAGTCAATCACATATTTTTCTGTCATCGCTAGGCCCTTCCTATCGGGTTAATTTAGCCTTTGCTGCATCGCAGCGAAGGTAATAAGTTAACCATAGTTTTTTTTTTGGAAAAGTAAGTAATTGTATCTACTGGTTTTCCCTGTCACGTCAGTTTATGCTAAGAAAAAAAGGGGATTTTAATGCGTCGAACTGCGTTTTTTGTCTCGGGCCGCACCGGGATTACCGTTGAAATTTTGGGCCATTCTTTGCTGTCACAATTTGAAGATGTCACGTTTAATCGTATCGTTTTACCCTTTGTCGATACG
This sequence comes from Chitinibacter sp. SCUT-21, assembly GCA_041874755.1. NCBI lineage: Bacteria > Pseudomonadati > Pseudomonadota > Betaproteobacteria > Neisseriales > Chitinibacteraceae > Chitinibacter > Chitinibacter sp. SCUT-21. The sequence goes on along the minus strand of CP102611.1, from coordinate 3,441,078 downwards.
CTAGAAAAAGCCGAAGGCGTCGCTTTGCAAATTCGGCGGCAGGCCTTAATCGACGGCTGTCGCCCGCTGGTGTTTAGCACAATTGCTGACCCGAAAATCCGCGAAAAAATCCAAGTTTCTGACGCGCAATCATTTGATTTTTTTGCTCAATTCATTGGCCCACTGGAAAACGAACTCGGCGTGCAATCGTCGCACACCATCGGGCGCTCGCACGAAATCACCAATTTTGAGGAATACAATAATCGCATCAACGCGGTAAATTTTTCACTCAATCACGACGATGGCGTGATGCCGCGCGATTTAGCCGAGGCGGATTTAATTTTGGTCGGCGTATCGCGCTCGGGCAAAACGCCAACGTGTTTATATATGGCGCTGCAGTTCGGCATTAAGGCCGCCAACTATCCGCTGACACCTGAGGATTTTGGGCAACACACGCTACCCCGCCTATTGTTACCGTATCGTAATAAATTGTTTGGCTTGACGATCGACCCCGAACGTTTACGCCAAATCCGGCAAGAGCGTAAGCCTGACAGCCGCTATTGCCAGCTTGAAACCTGCCAATTTGAAGTCGCCGAAGCTGAAGCATTGATGCGGCAAGTGGGCGTGCCGTATCTGAATACCACGCGCATGTCGATTGAAGAGCTGGCCACCACCATCATGCACAAAACGGGGCTAACCCGCCGCGCGTATTGATTTGAGAAATTGACGATGTGCGCTAATGAGCACCAAATACTCCGTTTAGCGCACAATTTCACTTTTATCAGTTGTTTTAGTAGTCTGACGCGTGATTACAGCTTCCTAGTGCAAGGATGAAAAGGTAAACTGCAACCTTTAAAGATTATCTTCCATTGATCGCCAGCCATGACGAGTTTCGCCTACCCTGAACAAGCTGCTAGTTTGTTTGAATTTAAAAGTACCACCGCCCGCCTTACTGCTTTTATACCCGTCACGACCGATTGCGATCAATTACAAGCAGCACTTCAGGCGCAACTAGGCGGTGTTGATCACTTTTTAGCAGGCGAGCAAATCGTCTTTGATTTTAATAGCCTGCCACAAATTCCAAGCGCAGTTGAACTCGTGGCTATGGTGAATCTATTGCGCCAATTCGCGCTCGCGCCAATTGCAGCGCAAGGTGGCAATCGCGATCAGCAAGTGGCCGCCAAAGAAGCAGGCCTGGTGGTGCTTGAAGAGAGCGAAATTGCGGCAAGCAACAACGCACCATCGAATACCCCAGTACCGCATCAGCCTGAGACCATTGCACCACAAGGCGCTACCATCATTACCCGCCCTGTTCGCACCGGCCAGCAAGTATATGCCAAAGGCGGCGATCTGATCGTACTGGCGCTGGTATCGAATGGGGCCGAAGTGATTGCGGATGGCAATATTCATGTCTACGCCCCACTGCGCGGCCGCGCACTCGCAGGTGCACGCGGCGACACCAACGCGCGTATTTTCACCACCTGCATGGAAGCCGAATTGGTATCGATTGCCGGTGTTTACCGTAGTTTGGATGAGGCGCTGCCCGATACGCTGCGCGCAAAACCGGCACAAATTTCGCTCGATCAGGACAAGTTGCTGATCGATCCATTAGTGAATTTGAATTAAGAATTTTGAAATAGCTTATTTTAATTAGGGGATTTATTGTGGCAAAAATCGTAGTCGTCACCTCTGGTAAAGGCGGCGTGGGTAAAACCACCACCAGCGCTAGTTTTGCATCGGGTTTAGCTTTGCGCGGCTTTAAAACTGCCGTTATCGACTTTGACGTGGGCTTGCGTAATCTGGACCTGATCATGGGTTGCGAGCGCCGCGTGGTTTACGATTTTGTTAACGTGATCCAAGGCGAAGCTACGCTGCGCCAAGCGCTGATCAAAGATAAAAACTGCGACAATCTATTTGTTTTGCCAGCTTCGCAAACTCGCGACAAAGATGCGCTATCGAAAGAAGGTGTTGAGCGCGTATTAAATGAATTGAAACACGACGGTTTTGATTACATCGTGTGCGATAGCCCTGCGGGTATCGAAACCGGTGCATTCCTGGCGCTGTATTTTGCCGATGAAGCGATTGTGGTCACCAACCCAGAAGTTTCGTCGGTACGCGATTCAGACCGCATTATCGGTATTTTGGACGCTAAATCACGTAAAGCCGAAGAAGGTGCAACGGTTAAAACTCATTTGCTGATTACCCGTTACAGTCCAGCGCGCGTTGAATCAGGCGAAATGCTCTCGCTGGATGATGTGCAACATCTGCTGCGCATCCCATTGATCGGGATTATTCCAGAATCAGAATCAGTGCTGCAGGCATCGAATGCTGGTACGCCAGCGATTCATAACGCCGGCACCGATGTGTCAGAAGCGTATAAAGATGTCATTGGCCGTTTCCTAGGCGAAGAAAAACCACTGCGCTTTATTGAAGTGCCAAAACAGCCGTTCTGGAAACGGTTGTTTGGAGGTTAAGCCATGTCGATTCTGAGCTATTTCTTTGGCGAAAAGAAAAAAACCGCGTCGGTTGCACGTGAACGCCTACAAATCATTTTGGCCCACGAGCGTAGTGGCCGTGAAACGCCGAATTATCTGCCGCAATTGCAGCGGGAATTGGTTGAAGTGATTTCTAAATACGTCTCGATCGACCCGAACGATATTAAAGTTCAGCTCGATAAAAAAGACGATTTTGAAGTACTTGAAGTCAATATTGTCTTACCCGAGCATCGCAAACAGCCGACCGGCCAAGTTTAAATTAAAGGAGCGCAAGCTCCTTTTTTCTTGCCTGAGGTAACATCAAGCATTTCCAAAGCCGGCCACACAACGCAGTGCTATAATTGGCCAAAAATTGTAGCGATGCACTAGGCATCGACCACTGAGGCTTAAATGACAATTACGATTAAAACTGCAGGCGAAATCGAAAAAATGCGCGTGGCTGGCCGTTTGGGCAGCGAGGTGCTCGACTACATCACGCCTTTTATTGTGCCGGGCGTCACCACCGCTGAATTAGATCGCCTGTGCCATGAATATATGATCAATGTGCAGGGTACTATTCCAGCACCATTGAATTACTGCCCTCCTGGCTATATACCCTACCCTAAATCGATTTGCACTTCGGTGAATAATGTTATTTGCCACGGTATTCCAAACGACAAACCATTAAAAAATGGCGACGTGGTTAATCTGGATATCACAGTGATTAAAGACGGCTACCACGGCGACAATAGCCGCATGTTTATGGTTGGCGATAATGTCGCTAGCCACGCCAAACGTCTGTCGCAAGTGACTTACGACTGTATGTGGATCGGCATTGAGCAAGTGAAACCCGGTGCGCACTTTGGCGACATCGGCGCGGCGATTCAAAAATACGCCGAAAAAGCCGGCTATTCGGTGGTGCGTGAATTCTGCGGCCACGGCATCGGCGCCGTGTTTCACGAAGAGCCGCAAGTGTTGCACTACGGCAAAGCAGGTACTGGCCCTGTAATGCAAGCGGGGATGATTTTCACCATCGAGCCGATGATTAATGCCGGTAAACGCGAAATCAAACAAATGAACGACGGCTGGACGATTGTGACCAAAGATCGCAGCTTGTCGGCGCAGTGGGAGCACACCATTTTGGTGACTGAAACAGGTTACGAAGTTTTGACCTTGTCAGCCGGCTCACCCGCCAAACCAGAAAAATACCTGCTTGGGTAATTGTCTGTAGTTGAATAGATCAGGGTATTGCATGGCAATACCCTTTTTTTCGTGTTGTAAAAGGTTGAATTATGCGTTCCGTTACCGCCATTCGTGAATCGTACGCCACTGCTAAAGCCGCGCTACGCGAGCGTTTTACCGTGCCCTCCAAAGCCGCGCCACTATTGGGCGAGCTGGCACGTTTAACCGATACCACGCTGAGCGAGTTGTGGAATCGGCACGAATTTAACAGCGAGGTATTACTCGCTGCGGTAGGTGGTTACGGGCGTGGCGAACTATACCCCTCATCCGATATTGATTTACTGATTTTATTGCCCGACCAACCCAGCCCTGCGTTACTAGAAAAATTAGAAATTTTCGTTGGTGAGTTGTGGGATATCGGTCTTGAAGTCGGCCATTCGGTGCGCACGATTGCAGACTGCTTGAATGAAGCCGAAAAAGACATCACCGTCCAAACTGCGCTACTCGAATCGCGCTTGTTGGTCGGCGACGAGGCTCGCTTTGCCAGTTTTATGGATACGGTGCACCAGCACATTGATCCAAAAGAATTTTTTGACGCCAAACTGATCGAGCAGCAAGCGCGTTACGGCAAATTTCAAAACGCCACTTACAAGCTGGAACCGAATATCAAAGAAGCGCCGGGCGGCTTGCGCGATTTGCACTTAATCGGCTGGATCGCCGCTAGCCAGCGCCTTGGACGCGACTGGCACGCGCTCGCGGCGCTGGGCATGCTGACCTTTGAAGAAAACCAAAAACTGTGCGAGGCCGAACGCGTGCTACGCACCTATCGCATCGCCTTACACTGGCGCGCGCGCCGCCGCGAAGACCGCATTTTGTTTGACTATCAGCACCCGCTGGCGAAAGAGTTTGGCTTTGACGATTTATCCGCCGCCGGCCGCATTACGCAGCGCGCCTCCGAAGCGCTAATGGCCGAATATTATTTGGCCGCGCGCATCGTCACCCAGCTCGTTCCGGTCTTGGTGCAAGCGCTACGCGCGCGGATTTTCTCGTTTATCGGGCGGCAAACGATACAGATTTGCAATGATTTTCAGATTCGTGACGACTTACTGGAAATCACCGACCCTGCGCTGTTTGAGCGCAAACCGGAAAGCATTCTGGCGCTGTTTTTGCATTTCGAGCAGCGTCGCGAAGCGCGCGATATTGCGCCGGAAACGCTACGCGCGCTGTGGCATGCACGACATAAAATCGACGATGATTTCCTAGCCAACCCGCATAACCGGCAATTATTCATTGCGCTGTTCCGCGAGCCACGCGGCTTAACGCGTATTTTGCGCCGTATGAATCAATACGGCGTGTTGGGCCGCTATATTCCAGAATTCGGCGATATTGTCGGCCGCATGCAACATGATTTATTCCATGTTTACACCGTCGACGAACATACGCTGATGGTGCTGCGCAATGTGCGCCGCTTTGCGGTGAATGCCTTTACGCACGAATACCCGCTGTGCTCGCGCCTGCTGGAAGAGTTTGAACGACCAGAAGTACTGTATTTAGCCGCGCTGTTTCATGACATCGGCAAAGGCCGTGGTGGCGATCATTCGCAATTGGGCGCAGCGATTACCCGCCATTGGGTCGAACAGCACCCGCTGCCGCAAGACGATCGCGATTTGATTGTGTGGCTGGTGACACATCATTTAACCATGTCGTCGATTGCGCAGAAACAAGACGTGTACGACCCAGATGTGATCGCCGAATTCGCCGCGCTCGTCAAAGATCAACGTCATCTGAATGCGCTGTATTTGCTAACCGTGGCCGATATTCGCGGCACCAGCCCGAAAGTGTGGAATGCGTGGAAAGCCAAGCTGCTGGAAGACTTATTCAAAGGCACGGCGCGCTATCTGAATAGCCAAAACATTACCGCGCATTCATGGCTGAACGAGCGGCAAGACGAAGCACTACGCCTACTGCGCTTATATGGTTTCCGCGAAGACGCGCATCAGCCATTCTGGAGCAAACTTGATACAGTGTATTTCCTGCGCCATGATGCGCGCGATATTGCGTGGCATACGCGCGTTTTGCTGACGCATATCAATAGCGAAAAACCGATTGTAAAAGCCAAACTTTCCGAATCGGGCGAAGGCTTGCAAGTGGTCGTGTATACGCTCGATCAGCCGGATTTATTCGCACAAATTTGCAGCTTTTTTGAGCGCGCCGGTTACAGCATTTTCGATGCGCATATTCACACCACTACGCACGGCTACGCGCTTGATACTTTCTATGTCTTTATTCCAGATAGCCTCAATACCTCGTATCGCGATCTGATCAATTATGTCGAATACGAGCTGGCGCAGAGGATTGAGAAAAAACTGCCACTGCAAGCCGCGCCCAGCGCGCGACTATCGCGCCAGCAAAAGCATTTCCCGGTGCAAACGCACGTGCAATTGCGTGCCGATGAAAAAGGCAAATACTTCGTCTTGGCAATTATGGCAGGCGATCGACCCGGCTTGCTATCAACGATTGCGCGAATTTTGGCCAGCAACCGCATTGAAATTCAATCAGCCAAAATCATGACCTTGGGCGAGCGCGCCGAGGACAATTTCTTGGTCAGCGGCAGCGTGCTGGGTGACGAGCGTGCGCGTTTACAGATTGAAAATGAGTTATTGCAGGCGCTAAGTCCTGCGAAATAAAAATAGGCCACATCCGTGGCCTATTTATTTGGTGAATGATGCCGCTTAATTAAAAATCACCGTCTTGTTTGAATACACCAACACACGGTGTTCCAGATGCCAGCGCACCGCGCGCGACAGTACGACGCGCTCCAAGTCGCGGCCGATCTGGATCAGATCATCCACGTCGTCACTGTGCGTAATACGATTAACGTCTTGCTCGATGATTGGGCCATCGTCCAATACTTCGGTGACGTAATGGCTGGTTGCGCCGATCAGCTTCACGCCGCGCGCAAACGCGCGATGATACGGTTTTGCGCCATCAAAGGCTGGCAAGAAACTGTGGTGGATATTAATCACGCGCTGCGGGTAAGCTGCGGTAAATTCGTGGCTGAGCACCTGCATATAGCGCGCCAGCACGATGAGGTCGATGCCTTTTTCCTGCAACAGCGCTTTTTGCTTGGCTTCAGCTTCGGCTTTATTGTCTTTGGTGACTGGAATCACGTGGTATTCAATACCGTAAAAGTCAGCCAACGCGCGGCAATCTTCGTGATTGGAAATAATCAGCGGGATTTCGCATTTCAGTTCACCGCTTTTATGGCGATGCAGCAAATCGACTAAACAGTGATCGTATTTCGACACGAAAATCGCCATTTTTTGCGGGCGATTTGATAATGCCACTTTCCAAGTCATTTCAAAGCGATCGGCAATCGGCTGGAAGGCGGCAGAAAAAGCGTTCATATCAAGGGTAAAGTCGGACAAATCCCATTCAATACGCATTAAAAACAGATTATCCGTGCTGTCTTGGTGCTGATCAGAATGAACGATATTGGCGTTATAGGTATACAAAAAATTAGCAATCGCCGCAGACAGGCCTTTGCGGTCTGGGCAGCTAATGAGCAAGGTGGCGGTGTGGGTCATAAATCATCTTTGGCAAACAATTATTTAGATTGATTCTAACAGCCACAAGCCCTTGATGTCAGGCTAAAACCTTTGGTTTTGCGCAATGTCAGTTTGACTGTAACCTTTCCGATGCTGGCGTTGCTCATCGACATTAATTTGCGCTTGAAGAAACATCTGCTCAAAGGCTTGGCCGTAGCCATGCTCTGGAAGCACAACATCCCAACACCAGCCATTGGGTGAATTTTGATCTGGAATGAATTCGACGGGGTAGGCAAACAAGGCGGCGTAAATCGCCTTCCCAATTCCCGGTGTACGTGCCAGATTGATTTTTCGCCCGTTTTGCTCGCTCAATTCATGATCTAGTGCGCGAAAAACCAAGGACATCGTTTGCTCTGGCGTTAAACCATCTAATTTTGCCATCTTGGTCGCGGCGATTAAGACTTCCTTTGGTATCATGCGCATATACCAGCCCCATATGGACATTGACTCCTTGCAGTGTAGAGCTCGAACAAGATCAGTCAATCTATATACCAACCCATTGATCAGCTTACTAAAAATCTATGTTTGATATTGTTTTATTCCAACCTGAAATCCCGCCTAATACCGGCAATATTATTCGCCTGGCCGCCAATACGGGCTGTCGTTTGCATCTGGTCAAGCCACTTGGCTTTCCGTTGGACGACACTAAAATGCGGCGCGCCGGCTTGGATTACCATGAGTACGCCGAAATGCAGGTGCACGAAGACTGGGCGGCATGTCGCGCAGCGTTGGCGGGCAAGCGTTTTTTTGCTGGCACCACCAAAGGCTCACAACGCTACGATTTAGTGCAATACAAACCGGGCGATGTTTTAGTATTTGGCCCCGAAACACGCGGGCTACCCGCTGAAATTTTGGCCGAATTTGAGCCACACGATCGTATTCGCTTACCGATGCACCCAGATAATCGCAGCCTCAATCTATCGAATGCCGTAGCCATCACGGTATACGAGGCCTGGAGGCAAAATGATTTTGCTGGCGGTTTATAACAAAAAAGGTCGCCTTGGCGACCTTTTTTGATGTATTGCTTTGAAAACATTATCCATCAATCAATAGCGGCCAATACCCCTACTGATTGCGCATAAAATCAGCGGTTTTGAAAAATGCCTGCTCCAAGTGTTCTCGCAATTCTTGGCTCATTGGGATTTCATTCATGGCCTGATACATGCATAACAGCCACTGATTGCGTTCCGCCTCACCAATTGAGAATGGCATATGGCGTGCGCGCAAACGGGGATGCCCATATTTTTCAATAAATAATTGCGGCCCGCCCAACCAGCCCGACAAAAATTCAAACAGCTTTTCTCGGATCAAGGTCGTATCTTTGCCGTGCATTGCATTAATGCCCGCGGCGCGTTGATCCGTTTCCATAATGTCGTAAAAACGATCAACTAATTTTCTTAGCACCGCCTCGCCACCGAGTAATTCATATGGCGTTAATTCCTGCACTTCAGACATCGACTATCCCAACTCACAAAAAGCGTAATTATTACAGTTATTTATCAAATGCTCCAGTTGCACACTAGGGATGAAAAATACACGCTAGGCTTGCTATGAACAACACGGCTTATATACTGATTGAAAGTATTCTTGCCCAAAAGGTGACGCCATGTTCCAACGTCTTTCTATAGCTCGCAAAATTACCGCTGGCTTTACGCTGCTAATGGCTCTACTAGTCATCGTCGGTGCGATAGGTATTTTCCAGATGCGCAGTTCTGCCGAAACCATTGATAATTTACTGAAAACGGACTTGGTCTATGGCATAGGGATGAATGATTTTGCTGAAGATATGCTACAACTGCGCCGCTTTGAAAAGGATTTATTCATCAATTTGAACAAGCCTGAAAAAGTGCAGGAATATAAGAAAAAATGGGATGAGACCGTGGCCAGTTCGCGAAAAACACTGGCAGATTTAAATACAATCGCTAACGACCAACAAAAAAAAGAGCTCAATGGCCTATCGGAATCACTAAGCGCTTATGAGGCAAGTTTCAATGAGATCGCAGCACAGGTACAAGCCGGCGCTTTTAGTACCACCCATGACGCAAACGCAGCTTTTGATAAATATAAATCGGTGGTGCGAAAATTAGCAGAGGATTCCGATGAGCATGCTGAGACTGCAATTACCTCGGTAAAACAAATTTCAGGCAAAATTAAAGAAAAAGAAGAATTAACGCTGACCAAAACACTCACCCTTATCGTCATCGCTACCGCATTAGGCATTTTTGCAGCGGTCTACATAAGCCAATCAGTACGCAAGCCACTGGCCGCCATCCAACAAGAGATTACCGAGATTGATCGCAGTGGACATATTGGCCGCCGATTAGCCATTAAAAATATGGATGAAATTGGTCAGACTGCTACCGTACTAAATCGCCTATTTAGTGGTATGTGTGAGGTGATTGGGCAAGCTAATAACAACTCTAAACTTGTTGTCACCGCTGCGCACGAGTTAGCAAAAGCCTCAGGACAAGTGACGAATGCGTCTCAGCTGCAAGCAGAAGCGGCGGCCTCCACTGCTGCGGCGATTGAGCAAATGTCAGTAAGTGTTCATATGATTGCCGACAATGCTCAAAATATGGAACATGAATCGCGGGAAGCAGCACAAACCGCGTCTGAAGGCTCGGTAACTGCACATCGGGCAGCTACCGAAATCAATCAAATTGCAGCTTCCATTACCCGATCATCTGAGCTCATTTTGCAGCTGAACCAGCGATCAGATGAAATTGGCAGTATTGCGATGGTGATCAAAGACATCGCCGATCAAACCAATTTATTAGCATTGAATGCGGCCATTGAAGCAGCCCGAGCAGGAGATCTTGGCCGTGGGTTTGCCGTGGTGGCTGATGAAGTGCGCAAATTAGCAGAACGCACCACGCAAGCCACGGTAGAAATCACCAGCAAAATTGATTCCGTTCAGCGTGATACCAGTACCGCGGCCGAAGGAATGCGCTCAGCCGGCAAATTAGTAGAGGATGGCGTTCGTAGCACAGAAAGCGTAGCAGAAGCTTTGTCACTGATTGAAGCGGTCACCAGCCGCTCCGTGGAACACATTGCCAGCATCAGCAACGCGATTAAAGAACAAAGCTCAGCCAGCCAAGAAATTGCGCGCCATGTTGAGCAGATCTCCCAAGCGAGTGAAGAAAACCATAGCGCAGCACAAAGCACCAACGAGCTATCGATGCGACTCAGTGATATTGCACAAGACCTGGATAAAACAATTCATCGTTTCACCGTTTAAGCTAGCCCTGTATTCATGATTTAACCCAAGAAAGGCGCACGCAAACTCGACCACTTTGGAATCAAGTCATGCGAAGCAAAACGTTAGCAATTCCAGAGCTCACATCAACATTCACAGCTCTAGCACAAGCAAAGTATCTGGAAGAACAAAGCGCAGCTCGACAGATTCAATCCATCAGCGTACTCAATGGTGAGCAAGGGCTTCGCGCTGATGCGATGGGGCATTTACTTAGTCAAAAATTACGGATTGCACGCCAAAGCTTGGGGGGATTAGACAGCCTGTTGGCACAATATCCATTATCTAGCCCAGCTGGCAGAGCTTTACTGCAATTGGCCGAAGGTGTTTTACGCATCCCAGATCATTATCAGCTTGATCTCTTTATTCAAGAACAATTGCACTCGGCCAATTGGCACGATCACCGCGGCAATAGCCCATCTTGGCTAATCAATTGGGCCACCTTAGGTCTGGATTGGGCGGATCACTTGCACTCCCCCGCGTTAAGTCCACTCATCCGCGAAGCCGTAAAAAAAGCGCTTAAAATATTAGCAGGCCAATTTATTATGGCCGACGATATTGCCATTGCTTTAAGCAAACAAGATGTGGATTTTCGCTATTCTTTCGATATGCTGGGCGAGGCGGCATTAAACCGAGAAGAGGCCGAAAACTACACCGAACGCTATCGATCTGCGATTCATCATGTTGGCCAATACAGCCAAGGCGCAGGCCAGTTTGGCCCAAGTGTCTCGGTAAAATTATCAGCGCTGCATCCTAAATTCGATACCCTGCATGACGAACAGATTCAAGCTGAACTTTACCCACGACTATTGGACTTAGCGCTACTAGCAAAGCACTACGATATTGGTTTAACTGTGGATGCGGAGGAAAGCGCGCGGCAATTATTGACGCTGAAACTCTTTGATCGCTTAATGCGGGAGCCACAGTTAATCGCCTGGAGTGGGCTGGGCATTGCAATTCAAGCCTATCAAAAAAATGCCCTCCACATTGTTAAGTGGCTGTGTCAACACACCCGCGAGTACCATCGTGCGATCAGTGTAAGATTGGTCAAGGGGGCCTATTGGGATAGTGAGATTAAGTCTGCTCAATTAGCAGGGCTCTCACAGTATCCTGTTTGGACAAATAAAACATTAACCGATCAAGCCTATCTGGCTTGCGCGCAAGTTTTACTGCAGGCCAATCACCGCATTTACCCCCAATTTGCCACCCATAATGCTTTTACTATTTGTGCCATCTATCAAATGGCAGGTCTGCAAAATTATGAGTTTCAGGCTCTCTATGGCATGGGCGAAACCGTCTATCGGCTCGCCAACGAACTGGGTATCGAGCGACCTTGCCGCCTCTATGCGCCAATTGGGGATCAAACTCAACTGCTACCCTATTTAGTGCGCCGCTTTCTTGAAAATGGCGCTAGCTCGTCATTTGTGCATCAAATCCAGTCGAGCACATCAACTGAAGCTACGCCTACAAAACTGCTCGCACCCAATCGAATTTTTAGTCCCCGCCTCACACCGCAACTATTTGATGTGGGAGACTATTTGCACTTGAAACAGCTAGCTGAAAAATTAACAACACTCAATGAGCATAGGTATATAGCTACAACCAAAAAAAATATTAACCAGCAAAGCAATACCCTTATAGCTGTTAATCCTGCCGACAAAAATCAGCAGATTGGCCAATACACTGAAAGTGATTTTTCTGCAATTGAAGATGCTTTTGCTGCGGCCATTTGCGCGGCAGAAAATTGGGAAAAACTTGATATCAGTTTGCGCATCAATTTAATTGAAAAACTCGCCTCAGAACTTGAAGCTAGCTCAATTACACTGATCAACCTACTGATTCGGGAAGCTGGGAAAACACTAATTAACGCGCAATCCGAGTTGCGTGAAGCGATCGATTTCTGCCGCTACTATGCAGCGCAAGCAAAAGCAAACTGGGCAAATAATCCACCGCAAGCGATTGGTGTCATCGTCGCCATTAGCCCATGGAATTTTCCATTGGCCATTTTTATCGGGCAAATTAGTTCTGCACTTCTCGCAGGTAATGTCGTGATAGCCAAACCTGCACCAGAAACTCCACTAATTGCCTATGAAGCTATTCAAGCCTGTTATCGCGCTGGTATTCCTAGCGATGTATTGCAACTACTTCTTGGCGGGACAGCGATTGGCGCAGCCCTAACCTATGATCATCGCTGTCACGGCGTAAGCTTTACTGGATCGCTTGCAACGGCTAGAAAAATTCGTTCCGCAATGGCTGAGTTTGGTGCCAATGGCGTTTTGGTTGCCGAAACTGGCGGGATTAATGCCATGATTGTAGATAGCAGCGCTCAAGCTGATCAGGCCTTGCGCGATATTATTAGCTCGGCCTTTGACAGCGCAGGTCAACGCTGCTCAGCCCTACGCCTATTGTGTGTACAAGACACCATCGCAGACGAATTAATACAGCGGCTAAAATTATGCATGCTGGACTTAGTGGTTGGAGACCCATACTGTTTTAGCACCGATATTGGCCCCGTGATCAGCGCAAAGGCGGAACGCAGTATTCAAGTTGCAATCAACACCTATCGACGCTTGGGATACGACGTTTTCCAAACGCGCCTACCCATTGAATGCCAGCAAGGGCATTTTATTGCGCCCACTCTTATTGAATTACCAACATTAGCCGCACTGGGTGAGGAAATTTTTGGTCCAGTACTTTGCGTGTATCGCTACAAAGCCACCGAGCTATCAGATTTAATCAATCACCTGAACCAACTTGGCTATGGATTAACGCTTGGCATTCACAGCCGAATTAATCGCCATATCCAGCAAATTATTCAGCATACCCAAATTGGTAACTACTATATCAACCGCAATCAAATTGGTGCCGTGGTTGGAAGTCAGCCATTTGGTGGGCAAAATAAATCGGGGACTGGCCCCAAAGCGGGCGGACCATGGGCATTGTTCCGAATGGTTAAGAATAGTGACCCATGCCAACCGCACTATCAGGCTTTACCGGCCTTATTTGAACAATTACGCCAAATTGTTCACCTCTGGCCAGATTTAGATCAAGCTGTTGATTTGGAAATTCTACTTGAAGACGCTGCGCGCCGTAGCCCGTTGAGTCAAAAACTCTCGCTGCCCTCAATCACAGGCGAACACAATGAGCTTTGCTACCGAGGTAGAGGTAGAATTGCCTGCCTTGGGCCTAGCGACTGGGATTTAATTCAACAAGTAGTTATCGCAGTTATCACAGGCAATCAAGCTATCATCGCTAACGCAGAATTATTTCAACAATGGCAGCGTTACCTTGGACATCAATATTTAGTTTTTTCAAGTGATCCAATGCATTGTCATATCAACGCAGCGCTGGCGCATCCAAGCATCGCCGAGGTAATAGAAAAACAATTAGCCCAAATTGATGGTGCGATTATTCAATTGATTCAACCCTATGAAGACGGTAAATGGCCATTGTTTCGCCTTGTTGCGGAATACACGATCACAACAAACACAGCTGCAAGCGGTGGTGATATTCAATTGCTTGCCCAATAAAAAACCCCGCACTCCTTGAGGTAGATGCGGGGTTTTAAATTAACTAAAGCAATTATTCGCCCAAATAGGCCTGCTGCACTTTTTCATTAGCCAGCAATGCTGCGGCATTATCACTAAAAGTAACTTTACCCGACTCCATCACATAACCGCGATCAGCAGTTTGCAAGGCTAATTTGGCATTTTGCTCCACCAGCAGCATCGTAACGCCTTCAGCAGCAATCATTTTGATGATTTCAAAAATTTTCTGCACGATAATCGGCGCCAAGCCCATTGATGGCTCATCAAGCAGCAATAACTTAGGACGGCTGAGCATCGCACGGCCAATCGCGACCATTTGCTGCTCACCACCCGATAATGTGCCAGCCAATTGCTTATAACGCTCTTTCAAGCGCGGGAACAGGTGATAAACGCGTTCCATATCATGCAAAATTTCGGCCTTGTCATTGCGGCTATAAGCGCCCATCAGCAGGTTTTCTTCGACGGTTAGGCGGCTAAAAATGCCACGGCCTTCAGGCACCATCACCAAGCCGTTTTTCACATAATCGTGAGCGGCCAGTTTATTGGTTGATTTACCATCAAAAATAATCTCGCCGCCAGCAGGCTTCACCATACCCATCAAAGTTTTCAGCGTCGTCGTTTTACCTGCGCCATTCGCGCCGATCAAAGCAACCAACTCGCCTTCTTTGACTTCTAGATCAATGCCTTTCACCGCATGAATGCCGCCATAAGCAACTTTCAGATCTTTCACTTGCAATAGAGCTTTCGGTTCGGTACTCATTCAGGTGCAACTCCCAAGTAGGCCTCAATCACGCGTGGATCATTTTTAACTTGCTCTGGAATCCCCTCGGCAATTTTCTTACCGTAGTCGAGCACCGCAATCCGATCGCACAAGCCCATCATTAATTTCACATCGTGTTCAATCAGCAGAATGGTCACGCCATCAGTGCGGATTTTTTCCATCAGCTTTTTCAAATCATCAGTCTCTTTCGGATTCATCCCCGCCGCGGGCTCATCCAGCGCCAGCAAAGTCGGGTTAGTCGCCAAAGCGCGCGCAATCTCCAAACGACGCTGATCACCATACGATAAATTACACGCTAACTCATCCGCTCGGTCTGCAATGCCCACATATTCCAACCACGCCTCGGCTTTAGCTTTGATCGCAGCTTCTTCGGCTTTAGCTTTGGGATGACGCAATACCGCACCAATAACACCCACGGCTGTGCGAACGTGCTGACCAACCATCACATTTTCCAGCGCGCTCATATTGGCGAACAAGCGAATATTTTGGAAAGTCCGAGCAATACCCGCTTCAACGACGATATTAGGCTTTTTGCGGAATAAATCCTTGCCTTTGAAAGTAAATTTACCTTCATCAGGCTGGTACAACCCGGTTAACACATTAAATAGCGTGGTTTTACCTGCGCCATTGGGGCCGATCAAACCGTAGATTTCGCCTTTATTAATTGTTAAGCCCACGTCGCTTAACGCGTGCAAGCCACCAAAACGCTTGTTAATGCCTTCAATACTTAATAACACTTCAGTCATGGTTGCGCTCCGCGTCTTGCAAGCTGTCTTTTTCTTGTAAAGCAATACCTTTGGTCTTGGGCTGCAATTCCGCGCGGCGGCGTTTCGATGGCCACAAACCAGCTGGGCGAACCAACATAATCACAATCATCGCCACACCGAAAATCAACATCCGCAAGTTTTCAGGATCGACCACCTTCTCACCAAAGATCGCCATTTGCAGTGGGTTGATAATATCGCGCAGTACTTCTGGGGTAATCGACACAATAATTGCGCCCAAAATCACGCCCGGAATATTACCCATACCACCCAGAACGACCATACACAACACCATAATCGATTCCATCAGCACAAATGACTCAGGTGATACAAAGCCTTGGAAGCTGGCAAACAACGCGCCTGATACACCACCGAAGCTCGCGCCCATTGCAAAAGCCAACAGTTTCACATTGCGTGTATTAATGCCCATCGCATTCGCAGCAATTTCGTCTTCACGAATCGCTACCCAGGCTCGGCCAATACGCGAATTTTGCAAACGTACTGAAACAAAAATGATCAAGACGCAGAACGCAAGGATCAAGTAGTAGTACAGATGGATTTTTTCAAATGTCAGGCCCAAAAACTCAACTGGACGACCAAAATCATAGCCTCCGATTTGTACTGCATCGATATTATTAATCCCTTGCGGACCATTGGTAATGTTGACTGGGCGATCAAGATTATTCATGAAAATACGAATAATTTCACCAAAGCCCAAAGTCACGATCGCCAAGTAATCACCACGCAACTTCAGCGTTGGCGAACCGAGCAATACACCAAAAATACCGGCCACTACAGCAGCTAACACCATCATCACCAAAAACGGTGGATGACTTAACCACTCAGGCAACATGGCTTGCAAATGCGGCGAATTTAGAATGGCGAATAAGTAGGCGCCGACAGCATAAAATGCGATATAGCCCAAATCGAGCAAACCGGCGTAGCCGACGACGATATTCAGCCCCAGCGCCAACATGATGTAGAGCAAGGCAAAGTCAACCGCGCGCAGCCACGAATTGCCATTCTCAAAAAAGCCACCCAAGACCCATGGCAGCACAGCCAATACGACAGCCAAGACAGCCAGCAGCATCGTATTCTTACGATTATTTTCCATAAACATAGCGTTCATTTTCAGCTCCTTAGGCCATTAGGCGCGTTCTGCAACGCGTTCACCCAACAAACCAGAGGGGCGGAACACCAAAACAATAATCAGCACGACAAAGGCGAAAATATCTTTGTAATGACTACCCAATACGCCGCCGGTCAAGTCACCCAAGTAGCCCGAACCCATGCTTTCAATTACACCGAGCAACAAGCCACCGAGTACTGCACCACCGATATTACCGATACCTCCCAACACCGCCGCAGTAAAGGCTTTCAGGCCGATCATAAAGCCCATATAAGCATGCGCTTGGTCGTAATTGGCAGCCACCATCACACCAGCCATCGCACCTAAAGCGGAGCCGATAATGAAAGTCATCGAAATAATGGTATTTACATTCACGCCCATCAATTTGGCCACTTCAGGGTTTTGTGAAGTAGCGCGCATCGCACGACCCAATTTGGTTTTTTCAATCAGGAAGAACAAGCCGCCCATCAAAATCAGCGCCAAGGCGATGATGGCGATTTGCAAATCGGTGATCGCAGCACCACCAATAATATGCACTTCGGTAGGCAAAATCTGTGGGAATGGGCGATAGTTACGGCCCCAGATCAGCATTGCTGCCTGCTGCAATACAATAGAAACACCAATTGCTGTAATCAACGGTGCCAAGCGTGGGGCTTTACGCAGCGGCTGGTAGGCAATTTTCTCAATCGAGTAGCCCAAAAACATCGACACCGGAATTGCCATCATCAAACCGACCAGCAGCAAGGCTGGGCCCGGTAATTGCACGCCAGAACCGACGAGTAAATTAATACATGTAATGGTCACCATCGCGCCAATCATCACAATTTCGCCGTGGGCAAAATTGATCAGCTGCATGATGCCGTACACCATCGTGTAGCCCAAGGCGATCAGCGCATAAATGCTACCGACCACTAGGCCATTGATTAGTTGTTGCAAAAAGATATCCACGCTAGCCACCCTTGAGGAGGTTTATAAGTACGATTCAGCCTAGTTGATGAAGTCTGACCGTTTTATGTGTAATCCATATCAGATTGGTATGAATTTTACCGTTACAGTTCGGAATTGGTACAAATTACACTTTTGCTGTTGCGCGGAACACTGCGTTTTTCCCTTACACGGAAAACCCTTATTGCTACTCAATGCAAAGAATGACTTGAGTTAAGTCAATTTCGCTGCAATTAATTCAAGCTATAAACCCAGCTCGATGTCGTAGCGGCACCCCTGTTCGGCCAGCGCTATAGCCTGAAGGCAAAATCTTGCCACCTCGTCAGGAGTACGCAACAGCCCCTGCTCTTTGCGTGCAATAAAACGCGGCAAGTCAGCAAAATCATCGTTTGTACTGGCACGAATTTGCGCTTGCATATCGGTATCCATCACATCTGGATCAATCACAATCGCCAGAATTGGGTGCTTTGCCACTCTTTGCTCCTGCGCCAACACCGCCATAAAGTGATCGAGGCCAGCCTTGCACGCACAATAAGTACTCCAGCTTGCAATTGGCCGCTGAGCCGCCCCCGATGAAATTTGCGCAACCACTTTGCGCGCACGATGTTGTGCAAATGCGACGACAAAGCCATGAATCAAGCTAATTGCCGAAATGAAATTAATTTGCAGAGCTTCAAGCAGTGCAGCATGGCTTTGTTTGGCGAGCGGTTTAATCGGCGTAATCGTGGCTGCATTATTTATCAAAACCACCTCGTCCCAGTCTTGCACGGCCAACTGTCGCAATACTGAGGTATAGGTTGATAGATCAATATTGGCAAGATCCAGATCAATATGCCCCTCACCCCTACCTGAACGAGAGCACTCCAGCACCTGCCAGCCCGCGCTTCGATATTGTTCGCATACAGCCAAACCCAAGCCGCGTGAGCCGCCAATGATGATCGCTAACTTCATTTTTTCACCCATAAAAAAACCCGCTCTAAAGCGGGTTTTTGCTCATCAATTACGGCGAATTAAGCAACGAAAGCTGCCAAAGCCGCATCAAAACGCGCCAATGCGGTTTCGATTTCTTCGTCGGTAATGACCAGTGACGGCGCAAAACGCACTACATTCGTGCCGGCCATCAACACCATCAAACCTTGCGCGGCAGATGCGTTTAACACGTCTTTGGCGCGATCTTTGTATTGATCAGCCAGCACACAGCCCATCAGCAAGCCCATGCCGCGTACGGCTTTGAATACGCTGTATTTGGCGTTAATTGCTTCAACGCCGGCTTTCAGCTGCTCATGCTTCGCTTTCACTCCAGCGAGTACTTCAGGGGTATTGATTACATCGAGCACCGCGCCAGCGACTGCACACGCCAATGGATTACCGCCGTAAGTCGTACCGTGCGTGCCTGCGACTAAATGCTTGGCGATATCAGCTGTCGTCAACATCGCGCCAATCGGGAAACCGCCACCCAAGCTTTTTGCGCTGGTCAAAATATCTGGCGTAACGCCATATTCTTGGTAGGCAAACAATGAGCCCGTACGACCCATACCCGTTTGCACTTCATCAAAAATCAGGAATGCATTGTGCTTATCACACAATTCGCGCACGCCTTGGATAAACGCAGGGTCAGCAGGCAGTACACCGCCCTCACCTTGAATCGGCTCGATCACGACACACGCGGTGTTGTCGTTGATCAGCGCTTTGAGGCTGTCCAGATTGTTGTATTCGAAATATTCAATGCCTTGTGGTTTTGGACCAAAGCCGTCGGAATATTTAGGCTGGCCACCGACTGTTACCGTAAAAAAGGTACGGCCGTGGAAGCTATTTAAGGTTGAGAGCACTTGGTGTTTTTGCTCACCAAAACGCTCAATCGCTGCGCGGCGCGCGAGTTTCAGAGCTGCTTCGTTCGCTTCAGCGCCTGAATTGCAGAAAAACACTTTGTCGGCAAAGGTCGCTTCAACCAGCTTCTTCGCCAAAGCCAATGCAGGCTCGTTGGTGAAAACGTTCGACACATGCCACAGCTTATTGGCTTGCTCGGTCAAGGCATTAACCAACACTGGGTGACAGTGGCCCAATGAGTTCACCGCAATACCACCAGCCAAGTCGATGTATTCTTTGTCGTTCTGATCCCAAACTCGGCTACCCGCACCACGCACTGGTACAAACGCCGCAGGCGCATAATTAGGAACCATGTATTGATCAAAATCGGAGCGGGTCAGAGACATTTTTAATCCTTTAATCGATAAAGCAAAACACAGGCGTCATAGTAGCAGCAGTCATTGATCACAATAAACTACAAATCAGAAACGCATTGTTCGCTATAAAAAACAATATCAAGTCATTTTTTAGCTGTGCGCTATTACACAAGCATCACAAAACCATTGGGTATATTGACCTAAGTTACATCAATAAATCGCCCCAACAATATACCTAATCTTGCTTGGATCGCTCCCAAGCTTTCGGCGGCGCCGGTGGAATATGGCTAGAGCGCGCTAGTAACATTAGCACGCCACACAAAATCAGCAGGATTGGGATTTGTACTGAGCGGGATAAGTCGTAGTGCTGCTGCAAAAACGTCGTCGCGCCGCCCGCAATCAGCATCGGGCCGATCACGACCGTCGATTTATTCACGCCTTCAAGCAGCAATACGGCGATACCGGCAAATAGCAGCGCCAAAATCACAATCCAATTCACACTCGGAAAAATATCCAAGCGATGCATCAACCAGCCAGAGCCAATTACGATTAAGGCAATCGGTAGCCATACACCGCCTTGCTTTTTACTACTCATCATTCACCTCAGCTTATAAAACAATGCTGACCAAGCTCATCACCGCATGCATAAACGGGCTTAAAATGGTGCTTAGCAAACCCGTCACCAACAGGCCGATCAAGATAAAAAAGCCATAGGGTTCGATGCGCGAAACTTTATACGCTAAATGATTGGGCAACAGCGACACCAAAATCCGCCCACCATCGAGTGGCGGCAAAGGTAGCAAATTGAGCACCATCAGCACCACATTGATCTGAATACCCGCTTGTGCCATTAAAGCCAATGGTAATTGGAAGCTATTGCCATCCATAGGCCCCATTGCAAGGCGCAACAGCAACGCCCAGAACACCGCCATCGCCAAATTCGCCAAAGGGCCAGCCGCCGCCACCCAGCGCATATCGCGCTTAGGGTTGCGTAGCGCGTTAAAGTTCACCGGCACTGGCTTGGCATAGCCAAATAAAAAGCCACCTGGCAACAGCACACAAATCAGCGGCAAGACAATCGTCCCAATCGGGTCGATGTGTTTCAGTGGATTAAACGTCATCCGTCCCATTAAAAATGCGGTCGGATCGCCAAAGCGCTTAGCCGCATACGCGTGGGCGGCTTCGTGTACCGTAATGGCAAACAGCACCGGCAAGGCCCAAACGGCGATATTTTGAATCAGATTGAGTTCCATTTTATCCTTTTAATATACCGACACCGGTATATAGCTACAGCATAATAAGTAATTAACCTAGCAAGCAATACCCAATATATTGGCAAAAAGGCTTTGGCTTGAGTGTTACAAACCAAACGGCGTTAACGGGCCTTTGCCCTCACGGAGTACTTGCGGGTAATCATCGGATAAATCAACCACCGTCGTTGGATCGGTACCGCAATAACCGCCCTCAATCACCAAATCGACGTCACGCTCCAGTCGATCCCGAATCTCCCACGCGTCGGTCATCGGGTATTCTTCATCGGGCAACAGCAAGGTGGTCGACAACATCGGCTCGCCCAATTCCTCTAACAAAGCCAAGGCCACCGCATGCTCAGGCACGCGCAAACCGACGGTTTGTTTTTTCGGATGCGAAACGCGGCGCGGTACTTCTTTGGTCGCTTGCAAAATAAAGGTGTAGCTGCCGGGTGTAGCCGCTTTGAGCATGCGGAAAGTGCGATTATCAACTTTGGCATACGTGCCCAATTGCGAGAGATCGCTGCACGCCAACGTAAAATGATGTTTATCGTCGAGCTGACGAATGCGACGAATGCGCTCCAACCCGTCTTTATTATCCAGCGCGCAACCCAAGGCGTAGCAAGAATCGGTGGGGTACACAATCAAACCGCCCTTGCGGATAATTTCGACCGCCTGCTTAATCAAGCGCGCTTGCGGGTTTTCGGCGTGAATTGAGAAAAACTGAGACATTGGCTTTAACTTCTTTAAAGCGTGGCGTTGGCCACAATCGGTTTTAAATCGGGCGCCCAACGCATCCAAACTGGCTCGCAGCCAATCGGCAAATCGGCGTTCATACCCGGCTCGCGCGCGCCTTCGCCGGTGGCGTGGTAATCGGTGCCGCTAGAGCAAAGATAGCCGAATTCTTTGGCCAAATGATTAAAGCGCCCCACATCGGCATGGCCGTGACTGCCGGAGACGACTTCAATCGCCTCGCCGCCCAAGCGTTTAAATTCGGTCAACAACACGCGCATCGTTTCATTGCCCATATCGTAACGACCTGGGTGCGCCAACACCGCCACGCCGCCCGCACCGCGAATCCAGTCAATCGCATCGTGTAAACGCGCCCACTCGTGCTCAACAAAGCCGGGCTTGCCGCGCACCATAAATTTTTTGAACACCGATTTCATGTCTTTGCAACGGCCGGTTTCGATCAAAAAGCGCGCAAAGTGTGAACGGCTGATCATTTCTGGGTTATCCGCATGGCGGCGTGCGCCTTCTAAGATACCTTCGATACCGAGTTTTTCCAGCGCCGCCGCCATTCGCTCGGCGCGTTCGGTGCGGCCAGAGCGCACATACGCTAAACCATCGAGCAAAGCCTGATTATTCGCGTCAAAACCAAGGCCGACGACGTGCAAGGTGTGCTTGCCCCAGCTGACCGAAATCTCAACGCCGTTGATAAACTGCATACCCAACTCATCCGCCGTCGACTTGGCCAGCGCCAAACCCCGCGTGTCGTCGTGATCGGTCAGCGCAAACAACTGGCAGCCGCGCGCATGCGCTTTGCGCACCACTTCATCGGGCGGCAATAAACCATCGGAGATATTCGAATGGCAATGCAAGTCAACCGGCGTCATTCTTTGCCCTGCTTTTCTTTGCGATCAAAGACAATTTTCATCACCAACACCGCTCCCGCCAAAATCAAAGCAACAGTATTGGCCAGATACACAGGCGCAGAGCCAACTAGCAGCCCATACCCCAACCAAAGTGCAACGCCCGTGACAAAAATGCTGTACATGCCGAGCGAAATATCTTTGGCCGATTTGCTTTTCCACACTTGCCATACTTGCGGCACAAACGAAATTGTCGTTAAGGTGCCTGCGGCAAGGCCAATGTATTCGATAATTTGCGGGCTCATGCGGGGAAAACGCCAGTCGATAAATAGCGATCGCCGCGATCGCACACAATGCTGACAATCACGGCGTTTTCTACAGTTTCAGACAGTTTCAATGCCGCGGCCAAGGCGCCACCCGATGAAATACCGGCAAAAATTCCCTCTTCGCGCGCGAGGCGACGCGTCATTTCTTCGGCTTCAGCTTGCGTGACTTCCAGCACCTGATCAATCAGCGAAAAATCGCAAATACTTGGCAAATATTCCGGCGCCCATTTGCGAATGCCCGGAATTTGCGCGCCATCGCAAGGCTGCACGCCAACGATTTGGATATCTTCATTTTGCTGCTTTAAATAACGGCGCGTACCCATAATCGTGCCGGTAGTGCCCATACTCGATACAAAGTGCGTAATCGACCCTTGCGTATCGCGCCAAATTTCTGGGCCCGTCGTTTCAAAATGCGCCAGCGGATTATCGGGGTTTGAAAACTGATCGAGAATCAAGCCCTCGCCTGCGGCAGCCATCGCCTGTGCACGATCGCGCGCGTCTTCCATCCCTTCGGTCAAAATCACTTCAGCGCCGTAGGCTTTCATCGTTTGGATGCGCTCGACGCTGGAATTTTTTGGCAGCAACAAGACCATGCGATAACCCATCATCGCCGCCGCCATTGCCAGTGCAATGCCGGTATTGCCGCTGGTGGCTTCAATCAGTGTGTCGCCGGGCTTAATCGTGCCACGGCGTTCGGCGTGCGTAATCATCGATAAGGCTGGACGATCTTTGACCGAGCCGGCCGGATTATTGCCTTCAAGTTTGAGTAGGATGGTATTTGAGGTGCTACCTGGCAAGCGCTTGAGCTTAACCAGCGGGGTATTGCCAACAAAATCTTCGAGGTATTTAAACATGCAAACGAACTCCATGGATGCCAACGATTATACGCAAGCCCAAGGAGTTCGGTTTATTTGTTACGCATCATTCTTGCCACGGTAAAAACAACACTAAACAGTTTCAAGCCTCGCACTAAGCGACCAACTGCTGGGTAGGACTTACCCATTTTAAGGGCAAGTGTAGTCAAAACGCCCCAAGACGCGGCCCCGCCCATGAAGGAGCTCGCCAGTTTGATCGGCCGTCGAGATTCAAGCAGTTTGGTTTCCAGCTGCAGACGATGCAATTGCGAGGCATACACTAAATGCTGTTTCTTTTGCTCGCGCGCTTGATTAGGCATTTTGTTCCTCAGTCGCAGTTTGATTTGGCTTTAAAACGGCCTTAAGCAATTGCCGATCTTGCACAAACTCTTCACACGTCAATGGAAAGGGATGCTTTAGCACTTGTACAAGCTGCCGAACTTTCCACCATGCCACCAAGGCTATCGTTAGAAACACCAGCGTAGTGATTGCACAGATTAAAATGCGGTAAGCCCAGAAACTAAATAGCAGGGTCAAGCCGAAGAAACTCAGCATTAAAATCAGCGCACATGCAAGAGCCACCGCCAAGCCGATCATAAACGCCACACGATCCAGCTCATCACGCAGCTCATGCCCAAAAAGTGCCACACGGGTGGCAATTAAGCCACCCAAAGCTTCTCGAATCGAGCTCATACCAATTAACGGCGTGCGACCAAAAAGCCAACCAACAAGCCGATCGCGGCACCAACACCCACGGCCTGCCACGGGTGATTATGTACATATTCATCGGTGTGTTTAGCAGCAACTTTGGCTTTTTCGACCGCATTGCCTTCTAGCTCGGTCAAACGATGTTTTGCACTGCGCAGATTATCAGCAATCTTGGCATAGAGTGCCTTTGCCTCTTCACCTTGTGCATTGGCTGCTGCTTCGATTAATTGTGCTGTTTCTTTCAAAGCATCTTTAGTTTCATCAATCAATACTGAATCGATTTGCGTAGACATCTGATTGCTCCTTCATCGTTTTAGAGATCTTATTATTGTCACAAAATGAAAGCAAAGTGACATCAAAAATAAGAACTTTATCTTATCAAGCCTACAGTCTCTTGCACAGTAAATACTTAACAATTCAAAAAGAAAACCCCAAGATCGCTAAGCCATCTTGGGGTTTTCTAAGCTCATCTATTAAAATGTCTGACAAAATTCCTTCATATAGGCAGTGAATTCCTCACCTACCTCATGATGTTTTAGCCCCAATTCAACCGTCGCTTTCAAAAAGCCGATTTTGCTACCGCAGTCGTAACGCGTGCCTTGCAGCTTGTGCGCCAAAATGTGCTGCTCTTGCATCAAGGCGAAAATACCGTCGGTCAATTGAATCTCGCCGCCTTTACCAGGCTGAACATGCTGTAAATGATGGAACACGCGTGGCGTCAAAATATAGCGCCCCACTACGGCCAAATTCGACGGTGCTTCTTCTGGTTTTGGTTTTTCAACAATATTACCCACGCGCAGGCGGCCGGCGTTTTCGCTTACTTCAACAATCCCGTAGCTGCCCGTTTCGGCTGGCGCCACTTCTTCCACCCCAAGCACCGAGCAGTGCGTATCGCCAAATACATCGACCATGCGTTTCATTTCCGAAACGCCATGACCATCAATCAAGTCATCTGCCAAAATCACCGCAAATGGCTCATCACCCACGACTGGCTTGGCGCACAATACCGCATGACCCAAACCCAAAGCTTCTGGCTGGCGGATATAAATACACGTTACGGATTTAGGAATAATCCCGCGCAACACTTCGAGCAATTTGGTTTTTTGTTTTGCCTCCAAATCCGCTTCAAGTTCACCCGCTTTATCGAAGTGGTCTTCAATACTGCGTTTGTGGCGACCGGTGATAAAAATCATCTCGGTAATACCCGCTGCCAATGCTTCTTCCACCGCGTATTGAATCAATGGCTTATCCACCACAGACATCATTTCTTTCGGGCTTGCCTTCGTTGCAGGCAGAAAACGAGTGCCCATCCCTGCCACGGGGAACACGGCTTTACGAATTTTTTGCATGGTATTTCCTTGATATGAGACGGTGTTGTCGAGCAGCCCCAAACGCAGCGCAGCGCCCATTACTTGATCGGCTTGCTTTAAATTGAGCTGATCAGGCCATTGAGAAACGGCAGAGCGACCAAGCCCGAGCGCATCGGCGAGGCGGGCTTGTGTACCAAATAGTTGCAGGGCTTCAGTCTTTCGCATGGCTTGCATGTTCAATTAAATAAACAAAAATGTCAACGCCATTCATCTAAACTTAATGTTCATTTTTTTAAACATTTAGCATTCGTCGCAATGCGGTTTCATCAAGAATAGCCACCCCCAAGGATTGCGCTTTGTCTAATTTACTTCCAGCCGCCTCACCTGCCAGCACAAAGTCCGTTTTTTTAGACACACTACCTGCCACCTTGCCGCCATTGGCTTCTATTAAGGCTTTGGCCTCATCACGACTCAGCGTCGGCAAGGTACCAGTAATCACCAAAGTTTTACCGACCAAGACCCCATCGAGCGGCTTGGCCTCGATGACCGGCCAATTGACCCCCACTTCTAGCAGCGAGGCAATCACTTCGCGATTATGCGGCTCGGCAAAAAACTCAATAATCGACTGCGTAACAATCGGGCCAACATCATTCACGGCCTGCAAATCTTCGACAGTGGCCACTTGCAATGCATCCAAACTGGTGAAATGCTGTGCCAAATCACGGGCAGTCGCCTCGCCGACATTGCGAATACCCAGCGCAAATATAAAGCGCGAGAGCGTGGTACTTTTACTAGCCTCAATCGCCGCGAGTAAATTATTCGCCGATTTTTCGGCCATGCGCTCCAACCCCGCCAACTGACTTAGGTTCAATCGATACAAATCAGCAGGGGTTTTGACCAAGTCAGCGTCAACCAACTGCTCAATCAGCTTGTCACCCAAACCCTCAATATCCATCATTCGGCGCCCAGCAAAATGCTTGAGTGCCTCTTTACGCTGCGCTGAGCAAAACAAACCACCAGTGCACCGCACCCGCGCTTCTTCAGGCTCACGCACCGTTTTTGAGCCACACACCGGACAAGTTGGATAGAGTTCCAAAATACGATACGCAGGATATTGCGGCACTTGGGTTGGCGTAAATAAATCCGCACCGGGCTGCTCGATCATCGGGCGACGCTCGAAAACCACCGAAACCACCTCAGGAATCACATCCCCTGCGCGGCGCACCACCACCGTGTCGCCAACGCGCACGTCTTTGCGATCGATTTCATCTTGATTGTGCAATGTGGCATTGGTGACGGTGACGCCCCCAACAAACACCGGCGCCAAACGCGCCACCGGCGTTAGCGAACCAGTGCGCCCCACTTGTATATCAATCGCCTCAACCGTGGTTAAGGCCTCTTGCGCCGGATATTTATGCGCTACTGCCCAGCGCGGCTCGCGCGTTCGAAAACCCAATTGGCGCTGTTGCGCGATGGAATTGACTTTGTAAACCACACCATCAATATCAAACGGTAGCTCATCGCGTTGCGCCGCCACTTGCGCATGAAACTGTGCCAAGCCCACGCCACCCAATACCACGGCCCGTAAATCGCACACCGGAAAGCCAAAATCGCGCAGAGCATTTAAAATACCAGCATGGGTATTAGGCTGTGAATCCCACCCAGAAAGATCACCAAGCCCATACCCATAGAAAGAAAGAGGACGTTGCGCAGCAATCGCAGGATCTAGCTGCCGCACAGCACCAGCAGCGGTATTGCGAGGGTTCACAAATGTTTTTTCACCTGCGGCAATTTGCTTAGCATTCAGCTTGGCAAAATCATCGCGGCGCATATACACCTCGCCACGCACTTCAAGCAGCGCAGGGGCATCGCCTTTCAGCCGCAATGGAATTTGCCCAATCGTACGGATATTCTGCGTCACATCCTCGCCTGTAGCGCCATCGCCACGCGTGGCGGCCTGCACCAACACGCCATCTTCATAGCGCAAATTGATCGCCAAGCCATCAAACTTCAGCTCAGCGGCGTATTCAACCGGTGGATCATTTTCTGCCAACCCTAACTCTTTGCGCACACTGGCATCAAACGCCAAAGCCCCTTGCTCGGTAACATCGGTTTCAGTGCGTATTGACAGCATAGCCACCGCATGAGTTACCGGGGAAAATTGCGGCAAAGGTTTACCACCAACACGCAGGGTTGGCGAATCGGGGGTTTGCAATTGGGGGTTTGCCAGCTCAATAGCCTGCAATTCGCGGAACAAGCGATCGTACTCGGCGTCGGGCACGCTTGGCGCATCGAGCACATAGTATTCATGCGCATATTGATTGAGTTTTTCACGCAGCACAGCTGCTTGTTGAGCAAGTTCACTCATCTTTTTTTCCAATTCTGAAGCTATAAACACAAACGCCGCTTCCAGTGAAGCGGCGCTGTGTTTGCCATAAAGCGGCTAATCCATTAAGCAAAAAGACGCAAAGCTGCCACCGAGCCCGGTGCAATGCCACGATCATCCATTCGCGCATACAAATCAGCGAGCTGTCGGCGAATATTAACCAAGCTTTGCGCATTCAGCGGCTTGCCATTATCGTCAACCAATTCAAGTGCTAGCGCCTGCGACAAGCTTTGCGCAAATTCAGTTAAATAATCAAATACCGCAATACCACCCGCAACGCGCGGCACATCAAACAGCAAGGTCAGACCTTGCGAGGTGGCCATCAGCGGGGTTTGGTCTTGGTTAGCCAAGACAAACAGTGTTTTCCCCGAATCGCTGCGATATTGGAAAGTGCCATCGTTAGCACGCACCATGCCGGCATTTTCGGCGTGGATGCGTACTTTTTCCATCGGGATAGGACGTGCGCCCGCTGGCAAATTCAGACCAATCAACACATCAACCGAGGCGCAAAAATCGTCAAGCTCGCGTGCTGCAGTGAGCTTAGCGGAGCGTTGCGGGAATGTAACAACCGTGCCTTCGTGCTCGTCAGCAAATTGCTGTACGCCCATGCAAAACGCGTTCAGTGATTCTTGGGTAATCGGGCCTTGGCGATCAGCCAATTGCATCCCCACGCGCAATTCCAAATAGCGATTGCGGCTGGTTGAATTCACCACTTCCCATTGATCCAGCTGATTCAAGCCAATAATTTGCACGCGTTTGTTGGCTGGAAACGGCGGAACATCGCTAGCCACAATCGGCGAACCAGCATGCACTTCAGCGATAAAATCAAGCGAGGGATCGATTAAGCTAGTTACCAGCGCCTCGCCCTCTTCCTGCGCCAAGACTGGCGGGACCGCAGCTGCGGCTGTGGTGGCACCTTTATCCTCAGCGATCAAGAATTTGGGCACATCATCCAAAGGCTTTACTTCAGGGGTATAAGGCGCCAATTCAGATTCAGTCTTTGCTGGCACAACATACGCTGAGCGGTATGACGGAGGAAGATCGGGAATATCATCCGGCATGTCTTCATCATAACGCACAGCTGGCGCACTAAACTGTGGAACATCATATTCGGGAGCTGACGAATTTTCTGGCTCATTATCGAGCATTGGCTCGGATTTTTCGGCCACGTTGCTCGCGCCAAACACAGGCTCAAGACGCTGCGCATCGCCTTTGCGCACCAAGTTTTTTGGGGTATTGATCAGCACATCGTCCTGATTACGGGCAAAGGCTTTGTTTGCTTGTTTTTTATAGCGATATTCTTGCCACTGGTTATAGGCAAATACCGCGCCAACAAATGCGCCGGCGATGATTAGCGCGCCTAATTGCGTGTCGGTCATCGTGATGTCTCTAAATTCGGGAAGCTCAATCGTGGTTAAGCGGTTTTTATGGTCCTGCCATCCTAAACAAGACGCTGACGCTAAGGATACCAGACTTGGGCCTTAGCGTGCGCTTCAAACGTCTTACACAAGCAGAAATTATGTATTTTGAATGACAATCTTTGGGAATTTACTCGAGAAGTCCTGCGACTTCGCAGCCACCTTAACCGCCACTTTACGGGCAATTTGCTTGTAAATCGCGGCGATTTCACCATCTGGTTCGGCGATAACGGTTGGTGTACCGGCATCCACATTCAAACGAATCGATAAATCAAGTGGCAATTTACCAATCAGTTCGGTGCCATATTCCTCACCCATTTTTGCGCCACCACCTTCGCCAAAAATCGGCTCGATATGACCACAATTGCTGCATACGTGCATGCTCATATTTTCAACGATACCCAAGATTGGCACGCCGACCTTTTCAAACATCTTCAAGCCTTTGCGCGCATCCAGCAGCGCAATGTCTTGCGGCGTAGTGACAATCACCGCGCCGGTCACGGGCACTTTTTGCGACAAGGTCAGCTGAATATCACCGGTGCCCGGCGGCAGGTCAATCACCAAATAATCCAGCTCGCCCCACAGGGTGTCATTCAGTAATTGTGTTAACGCCTGCGTCACCATTGGGCCGCGCCATACCATGGGTTGCTCAGGGTCGATCAAAAACCCGATCGACATATTGAGCACGCCATGATTTTCAATCGGTTTGATGTATTTATTATCGATCGACTCGGGATGACGATCGGCAACGCCCATCATCGTCGGCTGGCTTGGGCCGTAAATATCCGCATCCAGCAGGCCCACTTTGGCGCCTTCCGCCGCCAAGGCTAAAGCCAAATTGGCCGACGTTGTCGATTTACCTACCCCGCCTTTGCCTGATGCCACGGCGATAATATTTTTAATTCCCTTTTGCAATGGAATGCCACGCGCCACTGAATGCGCAACGATTTGGCTGCTCACCGTCACATTAGCGTCTGTAACGCCATCCAGAGCTCGCAACGCCGTTTTTACTTGCTGTTCGCGCACTGCAAATTGGCTTTGCGCGGGGTAACCCAACACTAAATCCAAGCTAACAACGCCATTTTCAAAGCGCAGGTTTTTAATATTTTTGCTGCTAACGTAATCTTTACCTGTATCAGGATCAATCAGCAAAGACAGGGCTTGGCGGATCACTTCTAGTTGTTGTTCACTCACGGTGTTATTTCCTGTACTTGGTGCGGCGCTTTGACGCCCTAGCAATCGATCAAATATTTTCATAGTGGTATGCAAAGAGTATCTGGGCTAAATGTGGCCATTGCCATGAAAAGCAAGCCCAAACAATCGCAATCGGATCATCAAAATTGCTTACCCAGCATTAAGTAACTGGTTAATTTTTTATTATCCCCATACGCAAAGCCAAGATAGAGCGGGCCAATGTAGCTGTCATACGCCAAATAAGCCATCAGAGAGCCATGCCAAGCATTATCTTCGCCCCCATTATATTGATCCATCACATAGGCGCCCTCCAATCCCAGCCCCCAGTAACTATTGGCCAGCACCGACATTGGCT
This sequence comes from Chitinibacter sp. SCUT-21, assembly GCA_041874755.1. Lineage (NCBI taxonomy): Bacteria > Pseudomonadati > Pseudomonadota > Betaproteobacteria > Neisseriales > Chitinibacteraceae > Chitinibacter > Chitinibacter sp. SCUT-21. The sequence goes on along the minus strand of CP102611.1, from coordinate 3,409,839 downwards.
GATAGTACTGCAAAGATCCATATAAGAAGCGATTAGTCAGAATTTCCTGATAACGGTAGCTAGACAGATTCATAAATCCACCCAGCCAGCTCACATCTAGAAACTCAGGGCTATCCCCAAGCAACTCCTGGCCTTTTAAGGTCAATAGCATCACACCCGATTTAAATGGCCGCGCGGAGCGAAACTCCGCAGCAAGGTCCGCAAACTGATTGATATCATCGCCATTTTTAAGCGACGCATAGGCATTCAGATTCAAATATTCGCCTGTCGTTGGGAAAAAATAGTTGTCCAGCTGATCGTAAAATAGGCTAGCGCGCAGACCCATATCTTGCGTTGAGGCATCTTGCCCTAAGGGCAAGCCAATACTTTCGCTAAGTTTGTATTTATTGGCCACTGGGCCAATCCTAAACTCGCCATACTGACCCAACGTAGAGCCTAAATCTATCCCGACCGCAGAATGATGGGAGTTATAATTTCCCAACTGTATGCCTTGATACCAAAGTGCTAAAGGGCCAGTTTTATAGGTGATATATGGCGCAATAAAAGCCAAACCATCGATTTGCAGCGGTTGATAAAACTCGCTCTGCACCGTCTGAGAAGAGCCCAGCTTCATGACCGTTTTCCATTCGCCACCGAGGTCATTTATCCACGTCCGGCGATACATGGCGGAAATACTCCAAGGCGTCGAACCTTCAAAATCGGTACCAAAGCCCAAGCCGAAATTCAGATAGTTCGGCCCCCATGATTTTTCAATCGGCAGAATATTGAGCGTATCAGTTTGCCCTGAACGGCTTAATTCGTAATCCAACTGGCTAAAATCACCTCGTGCGTAGACCTCACCTAGGTTTTGATAAAATTCAGGCAAATTAAGTTTTTCACCTACTTTCACTTCCAAGGCTTTTTCAACCACCACTGGATTCACGTGCTTTGGATCTTTAACTTGAACCTGTGAAATGGCGCGACTCTCTAGATGACGCTCCACCCTTGCTTGCGACCATGCGGCAAATTGCTCCGGGCTCACCGCATAACGCTGCAATTGGGACAACATATTTAAGGCGGCAATTTCGCCCTCCTTAATCATATCGGCTGATTTATTAAAATCGCTGGAAGACAAATTGGGCAAGGTGGGGGAGATCAGAACATCTGCACCGGTCAATGAATCAAGCTGCGGTTTGACATTTTGCAGCATCATCAAGCGAGTATATTGGTCGGCCATAGAGAAAATACTATTGAGCTCACCCCGCTTGAGTGGCTCCGAGCCGACATCAACTGCAATCACCACATCGGCGCAGGTATTGCGCGCCACATCAATTGGCATATTCCGGACTAAACCGCCATCAACTAAAAAATGCTTATCGGTTTGCACCGCCGGAAAAACCCCTGGCACAGCCATGCTGGCCCGCATAGCCGTCACCACATCCCCACTGCTAAATACCACCATATCGCCAGTTACCAGATCAGTGGCAATCGCTCGATAGGGAATTGGCATTTCATCAAAATGCGGCACAGTTCCAGCAAAGGTGAGCTCGCGTAAAAAATATTCAATTTTTTGCGTACTAATTGCCGCCGTTGGCAATTTTACCGATAAATCATCACCTAAACCCAACTCAAGCCCAATAAGGCCAAGGGCATCATCACTTTTTTTGCGATACGAATTGAGCTGACGCGGCAAACTGGAGGACAGCAAATCATCCCAATTGGCATTTTGAATTCGTTCTGTCATTTCATCGGTGGTGCGCCCTGATGCATACGCGCCCCCCACCAATGAACCAATGCTCGTACCAATCACACAATCGACTGGAATATGGTTTTGCTCGAGTATTTTAAGCACACCAATGTGAGCAAAACCGCGAGCTCCGCCCCCCCCTAACACCAAGCCAACCCGCGGACGCGAGCTAGGCTGAAGCGAAGACTGAGTTGCGGAAGTTGTAACCGCTAAATTGCCAGAAGTGAGGTCTTGAGCCGCAGACGGTGCTACACTTACGCTCAGCGCACCAAGGCTGAGCAACAAAGAAAATAAGGTGTGGCGAGCTTTCATTCAAGGATACTTCCTACTTCTGTTTTATTCTGGGCGATCATTCGCCACTCGAGTGTAACTAATATGCATTACATTGCACATCGCGGCTGGACCCGCAATTTTCCTGAAAACACTTTAGCTGCATTTGAAGATGCGTGGCGCGCAGGCTTTAATGGATTCGAAACCGACATCCGCACCGATTGCAACGGAGTTGCTATTTTATTTCATGATCGTTGCGCAAAAGATGGTCGGCTTGTTCAACAATTGAGTCATGCAGAACTCTGTGCAATCCAAGGTTACGAAGTCCCAACGCTAGCTCAAGCTTTGCAGGCTTTTCCAACTGCTTTTTGGAACTTAGAGCTAAAATCAGCCGACTGTCTTAGCGCAACCATGGCGGTCATGGCCCAACTACAACATGCTTTTAAAGGCCTGTTTAGCTCTTTTCATCACCAGCTAATCCTAACGTTGGCAAGAGACACCACCTTGCCCTGCGCACTATTACTATCCAACTCACCAGCTCGCACCATCAACTTATATACGATGCTGGCCGCCATGCCTCGTCCAGTGGGGATTGGCTTAGTCTTTGATTATGAAGTCGCATCAGCCGAGCAAATCACTGAACTAACCCGGCAACAAGTACCTTGCTGGGTGTATGGGGTACAACATCCAGACGAATATGCCCAAGTACTCACTTGGCCACTCGCCGGCTTAATTGCAGACCATCCAGAGCATATTCCAAGCCTAAAACCACGGCAATCATAACAAAAGGGGGCGACGCCCCCTTTAATTTTAGTGTTTACCGGTACTGCCAAAACCACCTTCACCGCGATCTGACTCGGTAAATTCGTCGACGATATTAAACGCCACTTGTACCACCGGCACGATCACCAATTGCGCGATGCGCTCTAAAGGCTGAATCGTAAAGCTGCTGCTACCGCGATTCCACACCGAAACAAACAGCTGACCTTGGTAATCCGAATCGATCAGGCCAACTAAATTACCCAGCACGATGCCGTGTTTATGGCCCAAACCGGAGCGCGGCAAAATCATCGCCGCTAAAGTTGGGTCTTCCAAGTGAATCGCCATACCCGTTGGCACCAAGGTGGTTGCGCCGGGCGCGAGCTCAATCGGCGCATCCAGACAGGCGCGTAAATCCAAACCCGCCGCGCCCGGTGTTGCGTATGCAGGCAAATTGTCTTTGAGGCGTACGTCGAGGATTTTTACATCCATGCTTTTCTTAGTCATCTTCAATCCTTATGGGTATATCGCTTAAAGCCAATTTAAATATTGCCTACACAGCAATACATTGGCAGGTATTAATCTTGTTTTACGTTAGGGTAGAGCCGCGCAATGTGTGCGACAAGTTTGCGCGCGATATCAATTTTTGGCGCGCTGTGTAAACGCGTTTCGCCGTGATCGTCGAGCAGCACCACTTCATTGGTATCCGCACCAAAGGCGTTTTGCACCAAGTTCGCCACCAGTAGTGGCAGCTTTTTGCGCAAACGTTTGGCCTCAGCGTATTCGAGCAGGTTTTCCGATTCGGCAGCAAAACCCACGCAGAACGGCGCGTTCGGGCGTGATGAAACGCCAGCCAGAATATCGGGGTTTGGCGCCAATTCCAAAGTTAGAATATGCGCGTCTTTTTTGATTTTTTGCTCAGATGGATTGAGCACATAATAATCCGCAACCGCCGCAACGCCGATGAAAATATCACAGGCATCAACTTCAGCTTCAACCGCGGTGAGCATTTGCTGCGCCGATTTCACATCAATTTGACGTGCGCCGATTGGCGTTGGCAAACTGGTTTCACCTGACACCAACACCACCTCAGCACCCGCCTCGTACGCCGCGCGCGCAATCGCGTAGCCCATTTTGCCGCTGCTGGTATTGGTAATGCCGCGTACGGCGTCGATGCGCTCGAATGTCGGACCCGCAGTTAGCAATACGCGCTTGCCTTTTAAAACTTTGGGCTGCAACGCAGCTTCTAGATGGTCGAATATGTCTTGCGCTTCGAGCATCCGCCCATCACCGACTTCACCGCACGCTTGCTCGCCATTGCCCGGGCCAAAAATCGAGACGCCATCTGCTTTCAGTTGCGCGATATTGCGCTGATTCGGTGGGTTTTCCCACATTTGGCGGTTCATCGCCGGCGCGATCATCAGCGGGCAATCACGCGCTGCGACCAAGGTCGAGAGCAAATCATCGCACTGGCCGTGCGCGACTTTGGCAATAAAATCGGCCGACGCTGGCGCCACGATCACCGCAGCCGCGCCGCGCGTTAAATCAATGTGCGGCATATTGTTCGGACGGCGGGCGTCCCATTGATCGGTGTAAACGATATTGCCGCTGAGTGCTTGGAACGTCACCGTGCCGACAAAATGCGTAGCGGCCTCGCTCATCACGACATGCACATCGTAACCTGCCTTGACCAAAAGCCGCGTTAACTCGGCCGATTTATACGCCGCAACGCCGCCGGTAATGCCAAGAACGATTTTTTTCTGATTGATAGGGCTCACGAAGGGCGCGCCTCTGCTAGAAAGAATGGTCGATAGTTTACCGAAAAAGAACTAGGTTCTGTTGACGTTAGTTTTACGGTCGCGCCGCAGCCACAAGGTTTGGCTGCTTTTAGCCTGAAACTGCGTTGCAAAACCTTTCCATAGCCTCACTATGCATCAGGTTTTGCGCCTTGTTCAGACCAAAACCAGCGCAAACGCGACGTGTAAAACCAACGTAAACAGAACCTCTATGTCGATCACAGAATGGCCTTCGGACGAGCGTCCGCGTGAAAAATTGCTACTGCACGGCGCTACGGCGTTGTCGGATGCCGAATTATTGGCGATTTTTTTGCGCGTCGGCTTGCCGGGCAAATCGGCGGTCGACTTGGCGCGCGAACTCTTGCAACATTTTGGTTCGCTCGAAGCGCTATTTGCCGCGCAGTTAGCCGATTTTGACGCGATTAGCGGCGTTGGTTCGGCCAAATATGCGCAATTGCAAGCCGTGCTCGAAATGAGCCGCCGCGCATTGGCTGAACAATTGAAAGTGCGCGATTCGTTTAGCAACCCAACGGCGGTACGCGATTATTTGCGCCTGCGTTTACGCGGCATCGCGCATGAAGAATTTCATGCCTTGTATTTGGACACCAATTACCACTTAATCAGCGCGCAAACATTATTCAAGGGCTCGCTAAACGAAACACGGGTGTACCCGCGTGAACTCGCCAAACAAGCGATTTTGCACAACGCAGCGGCCATTATTATTGCCCACAACCACCCTAGCGGCTGCGCCGAGCCATCCAGCGCCGACATCTTACTCACGCGCCAATTGCAACATGCGCTCGATCTGCTGGAGATCAAACTGATCGACCATTTTATCGTCGCCGCCCATCAGGTCGTCTCCTTGGCCGAGCTCGGCCACCTGTAATCAGCTCGCCTTGCGCCGATAAATAGTTATTCCACGCACACGCGCTTTGGCGCCTCGAGGTGTCCCATGCGGATTGTTGAATCCAATGTTGCGCTGGCTGCACAGCGCCAATACCAACGCGAGCAAAGCGAAAGTTTGTCGATACGTTACGAGCCACCTCGTCGTGCAGCAAATAATGATCGCGTCGAGATTTCCAGTGCCGCGCAGATGCTTGAAGAACAGGAAGAAGCCGTAAACAACGACCCTAAACTATTGATGATTAAAAATCTGCTTGAGGCGATTTTGGGACGTGAGATTAAACTAACGTATCTTAATCAAGAGCATAATCAGCAAGACGTACAGAGTAATACCCCCACACAAAATGAAGGTGGCTTGGTGCTGGAATATCACGCCAGTGAAAATGAAGCCGAGCAAATGCAATTTGCTGGCGCTGGCATCATCAAAACCGCCGATGGACGCGAGATTGAATTTAGCGCCCAACTTGAACTCAATCGCAGTTACCGCCAGCAAATTGACGTAACCATCGCTACTAGCAGCGCTGCGCGACCCAAAAAAGACCCCTTAATACTCAACTACGCAGCCTCTGCCGTCACTTTGGCGGAGCAGACTTTCCAATTTGATATCGATGGCAAAGGCCAAGCCGAGACGATCCATCAGCTGAATGCTGGCAGTGCGTATCTGGCGCACGATAAAAACAGGGATGGCAAAATCAATAATGGCCGCGAGTTATTTGGCACTCAAAGCGGCGATGGCTTTGCCGATTTGGCGCATTACGATCAAGATCAAAATGGTTGGATTGACGAAGGCGATCAGATCTTTGGCGAACTGAAACTTTGGATCAAAGACGCAAGCGGTAATGATCAACTCCAAACACTAGCGCAAATGAAAATTGGCGCGATTTTTCTTGGGCGAGCCAAAGCTGATTTCGATTTAAACAATGCGCACAATCAAAATTATGGGCAGATTCGCAGTGCAGGTCTGTTTCTATTCGAGACGGGAGCGGTCGGCACTGCGCAGCAATTAGATCTGAGCGTTTAAACGCAAGACCATTACAGTTCCCCGTATTTCAGACCGATACAGGAATACCCTAGTATCCAACTGCCACCCCCTGCTGCAAGATTACAGTTATGTAGTCATTAGCGTTTAGCCTACCTGATTACCTGCACATAGACCCTTCCTGAACATTTCTTCGGAAACGAAAATATGAAATTCGCGTCATACACTTTGATTGCGGCGGCTATTGTTGGCCTGTCTGCTTGTAAACAACCAAGCCAAGAAGGTGCTGCAGCAAGCGCACCTGCTGCTGACAGCGCAGCAACGAGCGGCGACACCGTTAAAATCGGCTTGGCAGCGCCACTGACTGGCAATATCGCACACTTGGGTAAAGACGTTGAATACGGCGCGCAAATGGCGATTGAAGAAGTGAATGCCGAAGGCGGCATCGACGTTGATGGCGCGAAAAAGAAAGTAGTTTTGGTATCTGAAGACGACCAAGCTGACCCGAAAAATGCTACGACTGTTGCGCAACGCTTTGTTGACCAAAAAATCGCCGGCGTGATCGGCCATTTGACTTCGGGTACTAGCATTCCAGCGTCTAAAGTGTACTCTGACGCAGGTATCCCACAAATTTCTCCATCAGCTACTGCCCTCGCTTACACGGCGCAAGGCTACAAAACCACATTCCGTCTGACCGCCAACGACGGTCAACAAGGTTTAGTATTGGCGCAATACGCAGTGGGCAAACTGAACGCGAAAAAAGTAGCGATTGTTGACGACCGCACCGCTTACGGCCAAGGCTTGGCGGACGAGTTTGAAAAAGCAGCTAAAGCGGCTGGCGCTGAAATTGTTAAACGCGAATTCACCACCAACCAAGAAACCGACTTTAACGCGATCCTAACCAACATAAAAGGCGCGAAACCAGATTTGATTTTCTACGGCGGTATGGATGCACAATCTGCCCCACTGAAAAAACAGAGCAAAAAACTGGGTCTGACTGCGATTGTGATGGGCGCAGACGGCACCAAATCTCCTGAATTCTTGAAATTGGCCGGCGCTGACGCAGAAGGCACTTTCGGCTCGTCTGCAGGTCAATCAGTTGACCAAATGCCAGGCGGTAAAGAATTTAAAGAAAAATTCAAAACCAAATACGGTGTAGAAGTTCAGGTTTATGCGCCATACAGCTATGACGCAACAAAATTGATGTTGTCCGCTATGAAACAAGCTGGCTCTGCTGATCCAACGAAATACTTGCCAGTATTAGCCAAAATCGAGCACCAAGGTTTAACGGGCCCAATCTCTTTTGATGAAAAGGGCGACGTGAAAAACGCAGCAGTGGGCGTTTACAGCGTGAAAAATGGCCAGTGGGAATTAGCTGAAATGGTTGGCGGCGCAAAATAAGCGCATTTACCATCAAAAAAGGGAGCTTTAGCTCCCTTTTTTTACGTCCATACAAAGGCGTTTTAAACACACATCGTTGTTAAATAGCGACATTTTAACCCTCGCAAGTATCACGCCCCTCTTTATCCTTCGCGAGTATTTCTGGCTGCGATGCGTATCGGCTAAAGCCAATAAAAACCTGCATTCAAGCCATTCTGACAGCAATATGACAAAGGCAAAAACTGTACCGCAGAAAAAATCAAAGAACTGTTGCGGCCCAGCTACAGGATTACCCCTATTCAACGACGTGCATTGCGAGGTAGATATTTGTCACTTCTAATGTGAATTGCTGTTTAGATGGCAACACATCAGAAACCGACCTTATCGGATCTAAACAGAACAAATGGCACGACACTACAAATCACTGGGGAAATTTTGTATGACTATCGCTCGTTACACCCTGATCACCGCCGCTGTTTTAGCAATGACGGCTTGCGGCAAACAAGAACCTGCAGCTACAACCGAACAAGCAAGCGCAGCACCAGCCGCTAAAGTTGAAGCTGCGCCAGCTGGCGATGTGATCAAAATTGGTCACGCAGCACCGCTGACGGGCAACATCGCTCACTTGGGCAAAGACAATGAAAACGGTGTGCGCATGGCGATCGATGAGATCAATGAAGCGGGCGGTGTTGATATTGGCGGCAAGAAAATGAAATTAGAAATGATTTCAGAAGATGACCAAGCCGATCCAAAAACCGCAACCACCGTTGCACAGCGCTTTGTCGATCAAAAAGTAGCCGGCGTGATTGGTCACTTGAATTCTGGCACCACAATTCCAGCGTCAAAAATCTACTCTGACGCGGGCATTGCACAAATTTCTCCATCTGCAACTGCAGTTGCCTACACAGCACAAGGCTTTAAAACTGCCTTCCGCGTAATGGCGAACGATGCGCAACAAGGTAAAGTGCTTGGCGAATACGCGGTAAAATTAGGCGCGAAAAAAGTAGCAATCGTTGACGATCGCACGGCCTACGGCCAAGGCTTGGCAGATGAATTCGAAAAAGCAGCAAAAGCCGCTGGCGCAGAAGTAGTTCGCCGTGAATTCACGACCAACCAAGAAACCGACTTCAACGCGATCCTGACCACCATCAAAGGCAGCAAGCCCGATCTGATTTTCTACGGCGGTATGGACGCGCAAGCAGCACCACTAAAAAAACAAGCGAAGAAACTGGGCATCAACGCCAAAGTCATGGGCGGTGACGGTACGCAAACGCCAGAATTTATCAAATTGGCGGGCAGCGACGCTGAAGGCATGATTTCTTCATCACCAGGCATGCCAAAAGAAAAAATGGCAGGCGGCCAAGCTTTCTTGGATAAATTCAAAGCCAAGTTTGGCACTGAAGTTCAGCTTTACGCACCATACTGCTACGATGCAGTTAAAGTAATGGTAGCGGCCATGCAAAAAGCAGGCTCAGCAGACCCTGCGAAATACCTGCCAGAGTTGGCTAAAACCGACTACCAAGGCGCGACTGGCGCGATCACTTTCGATGAGAAAGGCGATATCAAAAACGGAGCAATCGCACTTTACACCGTTAAAAATGGTAAATGGGAAACCATGGAAGTGGTTGGCGGCGTAGCTGCTAAATAAACAGTCAATTGGTCCACACAAGGGAGGCATGGCCTCCCTTTTTTAATATCGCACGGCCTAATCAATGCTATTTGCTTCAAATTCAGAGACTAAAAGCCTGTTCATCACCACACTATGCTGCATCTTTATCAGCAGCCTAGCCGCGATGGACTATGGTCTACTGTGGTTTTTCTGGGTTGGCTTCTTTCTATTTATATGGACGCTTGTGCGGATCATTCAGTGTTTCACAGGCAAACTCAAATTGCGCTACATTGCACACATTCTATTAATTTGGGGTGTTGGTTTTGCAATCACCTACGGCATTCATCATGTGCGTAGCACTGAAAGGCAAAAACAAGCCACTATTGTCGCCATTAAAATCTTGCAGTTTCAGCAAAGCCATAAACGCTATCCAACGACACTTGAAGAATTAGACTTAGACAGCAATCAGCTTAAGAAGCAAATTAGCTTACATTATTCCGCAAAAAATCCTCCAAAACTGTTTTACCTCGATACTAAAATGCCTTATTCAGTGTTTGAATATGACTTTGCTACGCAGCAATGGCGATTAAGATATAGCTAATAAAAAAACGCCATCACAGGGGATGGCGTTTTTTGGAGAACAGCGCGCTTATTTATTGACGCGAGACTCTTCGTGACGAGCGCGTTCGTCCAGATTGATGGGTTCTTTATCCCACAGCAGTGCACGGCCTTCGACTTGGCCTTTAGCTACCTCTGGGTTTTCTTGCAGGAACTTGTCCATGAATTTGGTGTATTCAGAAACGTAATTACGATCAACCATCTCAACATCCCTTTCAAACTATTTCTATTGATTGCCGCTATTATAAGCGATCAGGCTCAATTCTGGTGTGGCAATATACATGCACATGTATCTTCACGCACAGGATCATCAATCTAAACTACAGGAACATACCCATCAAAAACATACTCAATATCCCATTCAGACTCGGAACATTGCGTGAAACCATGTACTTGATAAAAACGATTGGCATCGCTGCCGCGCAAAGCACACAGGGCAATCTCTTTCCCTCTGTAGGTTTGCTTAATCTGCGTGAGCACCGCGCCACCAATCCCCTGCCCTTGCCAGCTGGGCAAGATGTACAAATGATCTAATGAGTAAGCCAGCTCGGTTTCGTTAATGGCGTAAAACCCAACGACGGCGTTATCGACGAGGATCTTTTGGGTGGCGGCGGGATTAAAATTGGCGCGTAGCCGTTGCCGAGCGCGCTCGGGGTCAAAGCGACCTAAACGCTCCAGACTTTCACGCATTGCGGCGATGCGAATCGCGAGTAAATCCTCAAAATCCGCTTCAACCGTCGCCGCCAAAGACCACATTAGCCTTCCATCGCCTCACGCAATACTTCAATAAAGCGTGCGTTTTCTTCCGGCAAGCCGATCGACACGCGCAAGCTGTTCGGCATTTTGTATCCCGCCAGCGGTCGAACGATCACGCCGCGCTCGAGCATAAACTGGTTCAGCATCGCTGCGTCGCCACAGTGGAAGGTGACAAAATTGCCGTAGCTTTCGATAAAGCTCAAACCTAATTCTTGCAGCGCTTCGGTAATTTGCTTCATACCGGCGGCATTGACTTCAACCGATTGCTTTAAAAATTCCAGATCATCGAGCGCCGCCACAGCCGCCGCTTGCGCGAGGCTGTTCACATTAAATGGCTGACGAATACGATTCAAGATGTCGGCAACTTCGGGGTTTGCCAGCGCAAAACCCACGCGCAGACCGGCCAATCCATAGGCTTTACTAAAAGTGCGTACCACGATCAGATTTGGAAATTGTTTCAACCAGCCGATTGAATCGCTACGTTTTTCGCGCGGCAAGAATTCGGTGTAGGCTTCATCCAGAACCACCAGCACGTTTTTCGGGCACAGTTCTAAAAATTCGATTAAATCGCCCGGGCGTGCCAACGTGCCAGTGGGATTGTTGGGATTGGCGATCCACACCACTTTAGTATCAGGGCGAATCGCGGCGCGCATCGCGTCTAAATCGTGGCCGTAATCAACGGCTTTGACGCAGATATTCGTGGCACCAACGGCTTGCGTCGCCAGCGGATAAACGGCAAAGGCATATTCGGAAAACACCGCCGAATCGCCTTGCTTTAAAAATGCGTGCGCGATCAGTTCCAAAATATCGTTCGAGCCATTGCCCAGCACGATTTGATCGAGATTGACGCTAAATTTCTCAGCAATTTTGGCTTTCAGCTCAAAACCATTGCCATCGGGATAACGCGCCAATTCGGCCAGCTCTTTTTCCACCGCGGCCCGCGCTTTTGGCCCCATGCCAAGCGGGTTTTCGTTCGATGCCAGTTTGACAATTTTTTCGGCATCCAAACCCATTTCACGCGCGAGTTCAGAAACAGGTTTACCAGGCTGGTACGGCGCAATCGCGCGGATATAGTCAGGAGCGAGTGAAGAAAGGGCTACGTGGGACATTATTATCCTTATCAATCAATACGGGGCAAAAAGCCCAATTACAGTGTTTTTACCAAGCGCAAACTGGCTGGTAATGAAAATTTGGTCAGTGATTTCACTTTGGATTCAACCAAGACTTCAAAGCCGTGGCGCAAATAAAACTGCACCGCACGCGGATTGCCACTATCGACATCGACGTGCAGTTGATCAAAACCCGCTTGGCGGGCAGTGAAAATCACTTGGCTGAGCATGCGCGCGCCAAGGCCTTGGCTGCGGTGTTCTTCATGCACGGCAATCGTGCGCAAATACCACGCATCATTGGGCACATGCGGAAACAGAAAATCCAGATCACGCTGCCGTGAGCGCAGAATATCCAAATCAAGCGCCAGGGTATGTAGCTCTATGCTATCGTCAATCTGAAGTTGTGCCCCATACCCCGCAGGGTAATGAAAAACCAAGGCGATGATTTCTTCGTTAGCATTGCGCAGCACTTGCGCATTGCGGTAGCTGTAGCTGCCATTGGGTTCGTGCCACAGACGCGCTAAATTCATTAGCGTCATTTCGCGTGGCAGGGCAAACCAATAATCGTAAAAAGGGGCGTCGGACTGATAAATCAGCTCCGCCGCCCTTTTCGCGTCGCTCGGACTCGCTAAACCTAAGTTTTCCACCATTCACCTGCGCTTTGGCTGGGTTCAGCCTGCAAGATATCGAGTAGGGTTTGACTATCATTGGCCATCATCAAGCGCGCCGCGTCACGGTCACCAACAAATCCTTCCCTGACGGCATGTGCTACCATCGCACGCAAGGGCACAAAATAGTCGTTTACATTCAGTAGGCCAATTGGTTTAGCGTGCAAACCAATTTGCGCCCACGTTAAAATTTCAAACAATTCGTCAAAAGTGCCAAAACCACCAGGCATGGCGATAAAGCCATCGGTCAACTCGGCCATGCGCGCTTTGCGCGTGTGCATTGAATCGACTACTTCCAGCTTAGTGCATGCGCCGTAACCCAGCTCGCGCTCGACCATAAACTCTGGAATCACGCCGATCACTTCACCGCCGGCTTGCAGCGCAGCTTCCGCCACCGCCCCCATCAAACCCACATGACCACCGCCATACACCAAGGTCATGCCGCGCAGGGCGATTTCTTTGCCTAAGCTTTGCGCAGCTTCACGATAAATTTCACGCGCCCCAAAACGGGCACCACAAAATACGGTAACGGCTTTCATAGGCTTCCTTTTATTCAGACAAGATCCGCATAAAGCAGTCAAAGCGGAGAGTGGAAAACGTCGCGAGAAGCGCGAGGACAAGGCGTAAAAACGGCGAAAAACCGGAATGTACTGAAGTACATGAGGATTTTGAGTGTTTTTACAACGCAGTCATCGTGCTTCGCAGTAGTGTTACACCACTAGATGACAGCTTGAGGATACGAGCCGAGTACCTTTACAAACGCCGCTACTTTTTGCAACTCCGCCAGTGCAGTTTGCATGTTCTCATCGTCGATATACGCTTCCACATCGGCAAAAAACACGTATTCCCATAAACCGGTGCGGCTTGGGCGCGATTCAAACTTGGTCATCGAAACACCATTGCGCGCCAATGGCTCCGCCACCGAATGCAGCGCGCCGGCGCGATTTGGCGCAGAAATGACCAAAGATGTTTTATCTTTGCCCGAGCGCGCAGAGGATTGTTTGCCGAGTACCAAGAAACGCGTCGTATTGTTGGGCTCGTCTTCAATATTTTGCGCCAGTTTCAATAGATTATATTTTTCCGCTGCCGCATCGCCGGCAATCGCTGCGCTGCTTGGATCGAGGCTGACCATCCGCGCAGCTTCGGCATTGCTCGACACCGAAATACGCTCAACGTGCGCAGGCAGGTTTTTATTCAACCATTCGTGGCACTGCGCCAAGCTTTGCGCGTGGGAATACACACGGCTGATGCCTTCCAAGCCTTCGCTGGCACGCAGCAAATGGTGATGAATACGCAGCACCACTTCGCCGCAAATATTCAACGAGCTGCCGACCATTAAATCGAGCGTGCGGCCGACAGCGCCTTCGGTCGAGTTTTCTACCGGCGCAACCGCGTAATCTGCACTACCCGCTTCAACGACGCGGAATACTTCGTCAATCGACGCGCACGGCAAGGTGTTCGCTGCGTGGCCGAAATGCTTAATCGCCGCCGCTTGCGTAAACGTGCCTTCTGGCCCCAAATACGCAATCATCAGCGGTTTTTCGAGCGCCAAGCACGCCGACATTATTTCGCGGAACAAACGCGCAACGGCCTCGCCCGACAGTGGGCCTTGGTTGATTTCTTTAATCCGCGTTAGCACTTGCGCTTCGCGCTCTGGGCGATACACAACGCCGCTGCCTTTGATCACGCCGATCTGATGTGCGTGTTTGGCGCGCTCGTTAATCAGCTGCAAAATTTGCGCGTCGAGCGCGTCAATTGCATCACGGTGTTGCTTTAGTAAATTGAGTTGCTCGTCAGACATTCGTGTGTACTCAAACTAATTTTTATTCGGATCAAACTTAGCCGCGTCCAGAATCGACCACAGATGGATAATCCAGCCCATAAAGATCACCCACAACGCGCCCGCCAACACAAACATCAGCGCAGCTTTCAGTAAGCGACCTTGCAGTAATTGCCCCAAACCGGGGATAAAGAAACTGCAGAGTGCGGCGATGACATTACCGCCCGAGCCTTGTCCTGCCATGGTCTTTCCTCTTAGCCGTGTTGCTTGGCAAATTCGTTCATATAGTCAGCGAGCGCTTGGCAGCCTTCGATTGGCATTGCATTGTAAATCGACGCACGCATACCGCCGACCGAGCGATGGCCTTTCAATTGCAATAAATGACGCGCTTCAGCACCAGCCAAGAATTTGGCATCCAATTGGCTGTCGGCCAGAGTAAATGGAATATTCATCCGGGAGCGATCGGCCAAAGCCGTTGGGCAGTTGTAGAAGCCATTTGACGCATCAATCGCGGCGTAAACGATATTGGCTTTTTCAATATTTTTTTGCTCCATCACCGCCAAGCCGCCTTGCGCCAGAACATGCTTGTACACCAAGCCCGCCACATAAATACCAAACGACGGTGGAGTGTTGTACATCGAGCCATTATCAGCAAAGGTTTTGTAGTTCAACATCGTGGGTGTATCGCTGCGCGCCTTACCCAGCAAGTCCTCGCGCACGATACTCACCGCCACACCCGATGGCCCCATGTTTTTTTGTGCGCCGGCGTAAATCATGCCGAACTGGCTCACATCGACTGGACGCGACAGAATATTGGACGACATATCGCAAATTAGCGGCACGCCATTCGATTTTGGAATAAAGTTAAATTCAACGCCGCCGATGGTTTCATTGCTGCAATAGTGCAAAAACGCTGCGTCTTTGGTGCGTTTCCAATACGCTTCATCGGGCACGTAGCTGAAATTTTTATCTTCGCTGCTCGCCGCGATATTCACTTTGGCGTAGCGGCTGACTTCTTTAATCGCCACTTTGGACCAATGCCCGGTATTTACAAAATCCACCGTGCTATCGGCGCTAGCGAAATTGAATGGCAGCATCGCAAATTGCAAATGCGCGCCGCCTTGCAGGAATAACACTTTGTAGTTCTCAGGAATCGCGAGCAAAGTGCGCAGATCAGCTTCAGCCTCAGCCAAAATTTGGCCAAACTCAGGGCCACGATGGCTCATTTCCATCACACTCATGCCAGAGCCGTGCCAATCGAGCAATTCTGCTTGCACTTGACGCAATACTTCAGCCGGCAACACCGCAGGTCCAGAGGAAAAATTAAACACTTGAGTCATAAAGCCAATCTCGAAACAAAATTAGGAAAGCGAAGTAAGGGTTTATTCTAACTTAAAAGGAAGTGCGCTCGTGCCATTGCGACTGGTTTTGTTGGGTCGTCTTGCCAAGCTGTCATCAACACATTAGCGACGCGCTTGCCTTGGCGCACTATTTCGCAGCGCCCGTATAAATCGAGCGCTCGCGCAGAGCGTAAATAATCAATCGAGAAATCCACAATGCGCGGAATGCCAGCCGATTCGCGCGCCCACATCAAATGCAGCACCGCCGCGTTTTCTAAAAAGCCGCCAATGACTCCGCCGTGAATCGCCGGCAATAAAACGTTGCCGATGTTTTGCTCAGCGAAAGGCAAGTAAAACAAGGGTTCACCGGACTGTTCCCGCACTTGAACACCTAGCATTTTTGCATAGGGTATTGCTTGCAATGCTTTTTCTAGCATAGCGTGTGATGAAATACCTTCACATAAAGCAGAGATCGGTTTTTCCATAGCACACCTGTTAGCTAGCAGTTCGGGCAAAAGTTGCCACCGAATGGGCAACCGGCTTATCAGGGTCTTCTTGATAAGCCGTGGCGCGAGTAAATGCCACCGAATCAGTTAGGCGATAGCACTCTGCAGTGCAATACAGCGGCAAATCGGGTTTGGCTGGGCGTAGGTAATCGATGCGTAAATCGAGCGTAGCGGCAGCTTCGGGCGCATCAAGCAGGGTGTAGAGCGTGACACCGGATGCGGTATCGATCAACGAGGTGACCACCCCGCCGTGCAAAACACGCGTTTCGGGGTTGCCGATCAGTTCATTTTTGAATGGTAATTTCAGTGTGACTTTTGCGCGTTCGGCCGCTACCAACTCCAGCCCAAGCGCTTTACAATGCGGCAAGGCCATGAACCACGGCCCGACTTGCGCAAAAAAATCGGGGTTTGCCACGGGTAACCACAAGCTATTCATCGCAAACCCCTCTTTTTAAAACATCAATTGATTGCTAATTTTACTCAGTTTGTTCACCAGCAGGCGCATCACCGACTTCGGCGTCATTGGCATCCGCAATCGCCGCAACCTCAACGCCCTCTTCCTCATCCTCTGGTTCGCACACTTTTTCCAAGCCTGATAATTGCTCGCCATCGTCCAGATTGATCAAGCGTACACCCTGAGCCGATCGACCAGTTTCACGAATTTGCGCCACTTTGGTACGAATCAACACGCCGCCAGTAGTAATCAACATTACGTCGTCAGTTTCTTCAACCAGACTTGCCGCCACCAGTTTCAGACCGGTTTTATCGGTCAGATCCATCGCGATCACGCCTTGCGTGCCGCGACCAGACAGACGGAAGTCGCCGACTGGAGTGCGTTTACCGTAACCGCCGTTGCTGGCTGTCAGCACCATTTGCGTATCGGAATTAGCTACCAGCAGCGAGATCACTTTCTGATCTTCACCGAGCTTCATACCGCGCACGCCTTTCGAGTTACGACCCATAGGGCGCACTTTGCTTTGGCTAAAGCGTACTGATTTACCGGCATCGGAGAACAACATCACTTGATCGTCGTCGATCGCCACGGCTTCCGCTGAATCATCTGCGCTTTCGTCGTCGATGATTTCCTCGTCGCCAGCTTCGTCGTCTAGTACCGCGCCGCCTGCGCCACGCGTCAACGCTACACCGACCAGATAATTACCCTCTTCCAAGTTAATCGCGATAATGCCGCGCTTCATAGGGCGAGAAAAATCAGTCAACGGCGTTTTCTTCACTGTGCCGTCAGCGGTCGCCATAAAGACGTATTTATCTTCGCTAAATTCTTTGATCGGCAGAATCGCGTTGATTTTCTCGCCGTCTTCGAGCGGCAATAGATTGATGATCGGCTTGCCACGGCTAGTGCGGCCACCTTGTGGCAACTCATATACTTTGAGCCAGTAAACGCGACCCCGCGAGCTAAAGCACAGCATGTAGTCGTGCGTATTGGCGATAAACAGGCTGTCGATAAAGTCGTCGTCTTTCGTAGCCGCCGCTTGCTTGCCACGACCACCACGTTTTTGCGCCCGGTATTCTTCAACCGGCGTCGTTTTCATATAGCCGCCGTGTGTCAGCGTGACGACCATATCTTGCGGCGTAATCAGATCTTCTAGATTGATGTCTTCGCCGTGCGCAACGATTTCCGAACGACGTGCATCGCCATAATTGGCTTTGACTTCAGACATTTCGTTATGAATGATTTCGGTCACGCGTTCAGAGCGCGCCAAGATGTCGAGCAAGTCAAGGATTTTATCCATCACTTCTTTGTATTCGCCAACGATCTTGTCTTGCTCAAGCCCCGTCAAACGCTGCAAGCGCATTTGCAGAATTTCTTGCGCCTGAACATCCGACAAGCGATAGCCCGTGCCGGTCAAGCCGAACTCTTCACCCAAACCATCTGGGCGCGAGGCATTGATATCGGTACGCGACAACATGTCTTCGACCAATTCCGAGCGCCATTCTCGGCTCATCAACGCGACTTTCGCTTCGGGTGGCGTCGCAGCAGCCTTGATCAGCGCGATCATTTCGTCGACGTTAGACAGCGCAACCGCCAAACCTTCGAGCACATGACCGCGTTCACGCGCTTTGCGCAGCTCGAACACGGTACGGCGAGTAACCACTTCGCGACGGTGCTTCAAGAAGCACTCGAGCACTTGTTTCAGATTCAATAGACGCGGTTGACCATCAACCAAGGCGACCATATTGATACCGAAACTATCTTGCAACTGGGTATGTTTAAACAAATTATTGAGCACAACGTCGGCCATTTCACCGCGTTTAAGCTCAATCACCACGCGCATACCGGATTTATCCGATTCATCGCGTAGATCAGAAATACCTTCCAGCGTTTTTTCTCGTACCAACTCGGCAATACGTTCGAGCAAGCGCGCTTTATTCACTTGATATGGCAACTCATCAACGATAATCGCCTGACGATCGCCATTTTTGCCACATTCTTCAATGTGTGTACGCGAACGCATCACCACGCGGCCGCGACCTGTGCGGTAGCCTTCACGCACACCCGCCACGCCATAAATGATGCCGGCGGTTGGGAAGTCTGGCGCAGGCATAATGTCGATCAATTCGTCGATCGACATTTCAGGATTGGCCAACAGCGCCAAAGAAGCATCGATGACTTCAGTGATATTGTGTGGCGGAATATTCGTCGCCATACCAACGGCAATACCTGATGAGCCGTTGATCAATAAATTCGGAATTCGTGTTGGCAGAACCGTCGGCTCTAGTTCTTTCTCATCGTAGTTGGGCGTGAAATCGACGGTTTCTTTATCAATATCTGCCAACAGCTCGCTCGATACTTTTTCCAAACGGCACTCGGTATAACGATAAGCGGCAGCACGGTCGCCATCGATAGAACCAAAGTTACCCTGCCCATCAATTAAGGTGTAACGCAAGGAAAAATCTTGTGCCATCCGTACTAAGGCTTCGTAGGCTGCCGAGTCGCCATGCGGGTGGTATTTACCCAACACATCACCGATCACACGAGCACATTTTACATAAGGGCGATTCCAGACATTGCTGCTTTCGTGCATCGCAAACAAAATCCGGCGATGTACGGGCTTGAGGCCATCACGGACATCGGGCAAAGCACGTCCCACAATTACACTCATGGCGTAATCGAGGTAGGAGTGCCGCATTTCCTCTTCTAGGCTAACGGGGATGGTTTCTTTGGCAAAACTAAATTGTTCGGACATGCGTTTGGCGTTTTCTTTATGTTTGTATCTAGATTGTAGATTGAGTGGGCTCAAACCTTCCCATTCAACTTACAGTCTAAAAATAGATGGAAAAATACCACTTAGAGCAGCTCGCAATATTAGCACAGCACTGCCTGAGTACCAATCCCAGCCATTTTTGTAAGCAGATTGTGCATTTGTTTACAGAAATAGTATTGCCCAACACCAGCTTATGCTTCTAAAATATGACCAATAGAAAATTAGCACATTTGTTGATTAGCTCTAGATAGTGATGCACCGCTGTTTAGGGTTGATCATTAAATTTTGTTTCTATCGCAACTGCTGCTAAATTACAAAAAGTAATCTATACATGACATGCGCAATAGGTTTAGTGCTGTCGAACATCATTTATTGAAGCTTTATTAACGGAGAACCACTTCATGATCAAGCAATCTATCGCTTCTCTCGCAGTTGTTGCAGCTTTCGCTTCTTTTGGCGCGCACGCAGCTACTGATGCATACGTAACCAACAGCACAAACGTATCTGAAGCAAATCCAGAAGGTGTTGTGAAAAATGGTATCGGCGAGTGCTGGCAAACTGGCCTGTGGACTGCTGAAAAAGCTGCCACAGTTAAAGGCTGCCCAGGCTATGTAGAACCAGCTGCTCCTCCAGCTCCAGCTCCAGCTCCAGCTCCAGCTCCAGTTATCACCAAAAAGCAATTCACTCTGAAATCTGATGCATTGTTCGACTTCAACAAAGCAACTCTGAAACCAGAAGGCAAAGACGCTCTGGACGCATTGGTTGCTGAAGTTAAGAAAATGACAATTGATGCAGGTAGTGGCTCTGCTGTTGTAGTTGGTTACACTGACCGCATCGGTTCAGAAAAATACAACCAAGCGTTGTCTGAGCGTCGCGCTAATGCAGTTCGTGAATACCTCGTATCTCAAGCTCCAGATAAAGCGGATCGCATCACTGCTGAAGGTCGTGGCGAAGCGAATCCAGTAACTGGCGACACTTGCAACAACATCAAAGATACTAAGAAAACTCGCGCTAAACTGGTTGAGTGCTTGGCTCCAGATCGTCGCGTAGAAATCGAAATCAACGGTGTTAGTGTTGAAACGACTGAAGTTAAATAATTTTAACTTCTAACGTAAAAAGCCCCGCTTGCGGGGCTTTTTTTATGGTGAATATTCACAGCAAGGAACTTAATCAAAATGAGCAAAAAATCCACCTTCCATCGACTATTGCCAATTTTTTTAGCGAGTATTCTGCCAACCGCACAAGCCAATTCAATCACCGAATTGCAAACTTATTTGAGTAACACCAAGAGCCTGAGCGCCAACTTCACACAATCCGTACGCCAAAAATCGGGAAAAACTGAAAACTCCAGCGGCCAATTTCAGCTTCTTAGACCTGGCCAATTCAAATGGGTTTACGCCAAACCCTATAACCAAGAAATCATTAGCAATGGTCAACAAATCTGGCTCTATGACGTCGATCTAGCCCAAGTGACAATCAAACCCATCAACAAAGCCTTAGATGCAAGCCCAGCAGCGGTTTTGACAGGCAATAACAATCTACATCAAAACTTTAATTTACAATCACTGCCCAGCAAAAACGGCCTAAACTGGGTTGCTTTAAACCCAAAAAATAAAGAAGCCAGCTTTGCCCAAATCCGAATTGGCTTGCTCAAAGGGCAATTAAATATGATGGAATTGGATGACCAATTTAACCAAACAACCATCATCCAGTTCGACAAAGTGGCACACAATCAATCAGTAGCTCGCAGTATTTTCAACTTCATTCCACCCAAAGGAGTTGACGTCATTCGTGAATGATCTTTTTAGCACACAAAAAAATGAACCTCTAGCGGAACGATTGCGCCCCAAATCCGCTGCTGATGTTGTTGGACAACAACACTTACTTGGCACTGGCAAACCACTTTCTTTGGCTATTAAAAGCAAGAAAGCTCATTCAATGATTTTCTGGGGACCTCCAGGTGTTGGAAAAACAACACTTGCCCGTTTGCTCGCGAGTGAATTTGGAGCAGAACTCCTCGCCATTTCTGCGGTGTTTTCAGGGGTAAAAGACATTCGCATGGCGATGGAGCAAGCCCAGCAATATCAAATACTCGGCAAACGCACTATTTTGTTTGTCGACGAAGTCCATCGTTTCAACAAAGCACAGCAGGACGCTTTTTTGCCGTATGTTGAATCGGGCTTAGTCACTTTTATCGGCGCCACTACCGAAAACCCGTCGTTTGAGGTTAACGCCGCACTTCTTTCGCGCGCGCAAGTCTACGTACTGAAGTCCTTGAGCGAGAGCGAACTCAACGAGCTCATTGATCGAGCTTTAAAACATATCGAGCACGCAATCGATATTGATTCAGACGCGCGCCAATCCTTGTGCGCGATGGCCGATGGCGATGGTCGTCGCTTACTCAACTTAGTCGAGCAACTGCAGCAAGCTGCACGTGCCGCAAAACTCTCTCAAATTGACGCAGAATTTTTAGCGCAGGCGCTCAGCACCAATGGCCGACGTTTTGATAAAGGCGGCGATCATTTTTACGATCAAATTTCGGCTCTGCATAAATCCGTGCGCGGATCCAACCCCGATGCGGCGCTGTATTGGTTGACGCGCATGCTCGACGGTGGCGTTGACGCACGCTATTTATCGCGCCGCTTGGTGCGTATGGCCTGGGAAGACATTGGCCTTGCCGACCCGCGTGCGATGCAAATCGCCAACGATGCAGCCACCACCTTTGAGCGCCTTGGCTCACCCGAAGGCGAACTTGCATTAGCGCAAGCCGCAATCTATCTAGCGATTGCACCGAAATCCAACGCCGGTTACATGGCCTATAAGGCCGCCAAAGCCTTGGTGAGTAGCGATCAATCGCGCGAAGTACCCAATCATTTGCGCAACGCACCGACCAAACTGATGAGTGAACTTGGCCATGGCAAAGAGTACCGCTACGCGCACGATGAGCCCGAAGCCTATGCAGCCGGCGAAAATTACTTTCCAACAGGCTTAGAACACACCCAGTTCTATCGGCCCGTGCCACGCGGTTTGGAAAGCAAGATTGCTGACAAACTTCGCCACCTCAAAGAACTCGACGCTTTATGGCTGCAACAAAACAAATAATACCCAGCAACGTATTTAGCTACAGCTCAATATCTAAAAAATGTCCAACGATATACCCATAGAACAATTACAAATTACCGCAAATACATTAAGGCACTACGTTGAGTCAGCGCCTTGGTGTAAAATCGAACCATCCAAAATGTTTACAGACGCTTAATCAATGCTCGATATTCAACTGCTTCGTACCGATCTAGCCGCCGTCGCTGCCCGTTTGGCCGACCGCAAATTTGTCCTTGATACTGCCGCTTTCCAAGCTATGGAAGACGAGCGCAAAGTACTGCAAACACGCATGCAAGACTTGCAAGCCAAGCGCAATAGTTCGTCCAAGCAAATCGGCGCAGCCAAAGCCAAAGGCGAAGACGTTAGCGCGATCATGGCTGAAGTTGCGAGCTTGGGCGATGAGTTAAAAGCCGCAGAAACCGCTTTTGCTCAATTGGCCGACCGTTTGAATGCCCTGCTGCAAAGCATTCCTAACTTGCCAATGGAAGATGTGCCAAACGGCGTTGATGAAAGCGCTAACGTTGAAGTCGCTCGTTGGGGCACGCCGAAAACGTTTGATTTTGAAGTGAAAGATCACGTTGATTTAGGTGCGCCATTGGGTCTGGATTTCGAAACGGGTGCCAAATTGTCTGGCTCGCGCTTTACTGTGCTGAAAAGCCATATTGCCAAACTGCACCGCGCCTTGGCGCAGTTCATGCTCAACACCCACAGCAACGAGCACGGCTACGAAGAGGTTTACACACCGTATCTAGTCAATGCGGCGAGCATGCACGGCACCGGTCAGCTACCCAAATTTGAAGAAGACCTTTTCAAAGTTCCGCACAACGATGATTCGCTGTACCTGATTCCCACCGCGGAAGTATCGGTAACCAATTTCGTACGCGACACGATTTTGAAAACCAATGAGTTGCCGCTTAAATTCACTGCCCACACCCCGTGCTTCCGCTCCGAAGCGGGTTCTTACGGCCGCGATGTGCGCGGCATGATTCGCCAGCATCAGTTTGATAAAGTTGAATTGGTGCAAATCGTTCATCCAGAGCAATCGAGCGAAGCGCTGGAAGAATTGGTTGGCCACGCTGAAAAAATCCTGCAATTGCTCGAATTACCGTACCGCAAAATGTTGCTATGCACAGGCGATATGGGCTTTAGCAGCCAAAAAACCTACGATTTGGAAGTATGGTTGCCTGCACAAAACACTTACCGCGAAATTTCAAGCTGCTCGAACATGGGCAGCTTCCAAGCGCGTCGCATGCAAGCGCGCTTTAAAAACGAAGCGGGTAAAAACGAATTGGTGCATACACTGAATGGCTCTGGCCTAGCAGTGGGTCGCACCTTGGTCGCGGTGTTAGAAAACTATCAAAATGCCGACGGCAGCATCACAGTACCAACGGTCTTGCGCCCTTACTTGGGTGGTCTGGAGAAACTCAGCGCCTAAGCTGTGTTGCTCTAAATCAGCAAAGCGCACCCAAGGGTGCGCTTTTTTTGCGCCCAGAGTAAGACTGGTTTAGGCTGTGGTAACCCCACTCGGAAAAATCGCCAATGACCAATACCACGCTTTGGCTAATCGCTGGCGCAATTCTCATCGCCCTCGAATTATTCACCACCACATTTTATTTACTCGCAATTGCCGCTGGTTTTTTTGCCGCAGCAGCAGCCAGCGCACTGTCCTTGGGTAGTGCCGCACAACTTTTCATCGCCAGCGTCGTTAGCCTAATTGCCGGTCTTGCCATCAAAAAATGGAAGAAAGATCGAGCTTGCAGCAAAGAAATGCCGAGCGATGATATCGGCAAAGTAGTGCAAATCGAAGCTTGGCTCGATGATCGTCGCGCCCGCATTCTTTACCGTGGCAGTCATTGGGATGCGGTTCTTGCACCCCATTGCCAAGCGAGCGATACGGCGACATGGTATATCGCTGCAAACCATGGCACACAATTCGAAATTAGCAATACCCCACCCACAAATTAAAGGATGGCATCATGGGCTTAGAGTTTTCTGTTATTTTTCTTGCTGTGGTGATTATTTTTATCGCCAAAACCTTCAAAATCGTTCCGCAACAAAGTGCGCTGATCATTGAACGACTCGGTCGATTCCACGCCGTATTAGCGCCGGGGCTTAATTTTGTTATTCCCTTTGTTGATCGCGTCGCCTACAAGCACAGCTTGAAAGAAATCCCACTCGATGTACCGAGCCAAGTGTGTATCACGCGCGACAACACGCAATTGCAAGTCGACGGTATTTTGTACTTTCAAGTCCTTGACCCCCGCCTCGCCTCATACGGCACTTCTGATTACGTCTTGGCGATCAGTCAGCTCGCGCAAACCACGCTGCGCTCTGTCATCGGTAAATTGGAACTAGATAAGACGTTTGAAGAGCGCGATGAAATCAATCGCACGGTAGTGGCTGCGCTCGACGAAGCGGCGACGAGTTGGGGTGTGAAGGTTTTGCGCTACGAAATTAAAGATTTAACGCCACCGCAAGCGATTTTGCATTCGATGCAACAGCAAATCACCGCCGAACGAGAAAAACGCGCCCGCATTGCGCAATCTGAAGGTGTGAAACAAGAACAAATTAACCTCGCAACGGGCCAGCGCGAAGCGGCGATTCAAAAATCACAAGGTGATATGCAAGCGGCGATCAATCAATCGGAGGGTGAACGCCAAGCACAAATCAACCGTGCAACCGGCGAGGCTGAAGCCCTGCGACTAGTTGCCCACGCCACCGCCGAAGCAATCAATGCCGTTGCTAAAGCGATTGAACAACCTGGCGGTTTGCAAGCCGTAAATTTGAAAGTGGCCGAGCAATACGTGGGTGCGTTTGGCAATATCGCTAAGCAAGGCAATACGATGCTGCTACCGGGCAATGCCGCCGATGTGGCCAGCATGGTCGCCACCGCAATGAATGTGGTTCAGTCAGCAAAAAAGTGAAAAAGCTTCTAAGCTAAGTACAGTTGCTACAGGAGGATACTTATGTCTGACAAAAAATACCGCCTAGTCACCCGCAGTGATTTTGACGGGCTCGTGTGCGCTGTACTGCTCAATGAATTGGAAATGATCGATGACATCCTGTTTGTCCACCCCAAGGACATGCAGGATGGCAAAATCGCGATCGACGCCAACGATATCACAACCAATTTGCCCTACGTGCCTGGTGCGTATTTATCGTTTGACCATCATCTATCTGAAACACTGCGCAACACCACAGCTGCCGAAAATCATATCATTGATCCGAATGCCCCCTCTGCTGCACGTGTGGTCTACAACTACTACGGGGGGAAAGATCGATTTGCCAATATCTCCGAGGAGATGATGCTCGCAGTAGATAAGGCAGATTCTGCAGAATTCACCCGTGAGGAAATCTTAAATCCTTCAGGATGGGTACTACTAAACTATCTGATGGATGCACGGACTGGTCTTGGTCGATTCCGTAGCTTTACAATTTCAAACTATCAATTGATGATGGATTTGATTCAGTACTGCCACAGTCATGGCATCGAAGATATTTTGCAATTACCCGATGTCGTCGAGCGGATCGAGTTATACCGCGAACATGCACCATTAGCTAAAGAGCAAATTAAACGCTGTAGCCGTATATACGACAATTTAGTCGTACTCGATCTGCGCGAAGAAGACACGATTTATGCTACGAATCGCTTTATGATTTACGCGATGTATCCGCAGTGCAATATTTCAATCCATGTGATGTGGGGTGTACAGCAGCGCAATACCGTCTTCGCAACTGGTAAATCGATCATCAATCGCTCATCGCAAACCAATATCGGCGCACTTATGCTCGAATATGGCGGCGGAGGCCATGAGAACGCGGGCACTTGCCAAGTTGCTAACGAAGCTGTTGACAGCACATTGCGTGAGCTAATGTTGAAGATTACCTCTGATGGCTAAACACAGCATCAAAAAAAGCCGACAAACTGTCGGCTTTTTTACTGTTAAGGGTAAACATCAGCCTGCGTGGCCAGCAAGCCGTAACGCCCCGGACAAGGTTGCATCGAGACATGATGATAGGGCAATTTCTTCAAATCTAAACTCTGTTTCAACACCCCCAAACTCACCAAATCATAGCCTTGATTTTTCCAAGCGGCGAAAAGTTCATCAAGCTGTTGAACATAGCGCACATCAAAATCAGCCGCAATATTAAACACATGAAACTCACTGGGCCTAAGTTCAGTCAACTGCTTTAGATGATCAATGGCCTCAGCAATATCCATTTTTGGCAGTAGTTCTTCCAGCATTGGTAGCGTTACAGGAATTTGCGGGCAGCGCGTATATTCACCAGATACGATAGGCCAAAAAGGAAAAATGCCACGGCAATCGCTGGCAAACTCAAGTTGATGAATTTGATGCAATCGAAAAGCAGCACGATTGATCTGCCAACCACTCGCCGCATGGCAAATTACCTTAGCAGAAAATGTTTTTTCAAATTTTGCTAACGCATCATCATAAGCCTCGCGCGTCTGATTCATATCCCGCTGCATAATATTATTTTGCCAATCATATTGCTGGGCAGGGCGAACGCCATGCTCAAATGCAGATAAGGCCAATGAACTCAAACTAACGCTGACGACTTTTGCTAAATTTTTTGAGGGTTTAAAGCTACCGCGTAGTAAGGCAGAAACGTCATAACGCACTTTAAGCTTAATTTCGCTACGTCCAGGTGTACGTCGTATGTAGCGTGCGGGACGCAAGAAAGAACCATTTTTTTCATCGCCCAGCGCCCAAAACAAAGTGGCGCCAGCTTGATGAGACTGCAGAACGGGAATAATCTGAGGAAGGCCTACTGTTATTGCCTGCGAGGTATCTACGTCAATTTTCAGTGCAATACGCTTCATGAATCCGCTTTAAATCTGGGCTAGCTTGCAAAGTTGCTAGTGTAATGGAATTAAGCATACACCTGAACAATCTCTAGCCCCAATTCATACAAAGACGTCACTTTCAACTGATGACTACGTCGAACTCTGACTCGAGCAGAAAAAGGCTGCCGCTTCATCCCTTCCGTTCGTGCTGGCATCACATAAATATCAAATTCTTCATGCGGTCGTGGCACATAACTTGTTTGTACCGTCATACCCGTAACACTTAAATCAGTGCATTCACCATAAAACGGTAGCCCCAAATCCAATGGCCGAATTTTAACTTTACAATTCACCGCAACACGTAATGCCCCGCGCTGATCCCGCTCTTTCAGGCCTAAACTCATGCAAAACCCATAAACCATTATTTCGAAACAAAATCTTAACGCGCCCATCACTAGGCGCAAAGAGCCGACTATCAGCTCAGTTAGTTTTCCAGCTATACGAGTTGTATATTTCTTGCATAAGCAACGCTAACTCCACGAGGGGACGGCCATGTCTAGCATCAGCTCGGTAATGAACTTTAGCTCTTCTTTATCTCAAACGATGTTTCAAGGATCAAAACAAGCTGCCCAAGCAATCACCCAAGGGGCTGAACGACTTGACCGTAAAAAAGAAAACATTTCGCAACAAGCATTACAAAATCTACAAGAGCGACAGGCGACTGCGCAAAAAATGGATGAAGCCCGCACCAAAATCGATACTTTCGCATAAAATTTATCGCATTTATTATCAAATGCTTAGCAAAAAAGCGCCATTCATGGCGCTTTTTTTATTCTTTTTTTGCAGCAAAACAGTTGACGCTTAAACGTGTGCATGTTTTAATCCTGCCTCTCTGAAGCGACGGACGAAAGTCTTAGCTAAGGGTCGTTAGCTCAGTTGGTAGAGCGTCTGCCTTACAAGCAGAATGTCGGCGGTTCGACCCCGTCACGACCCACCACTTTCCCTTGACATGGAAAGTAGCAATGCAAGTTATACCACTGCGGAGTGGTAGTTCAGTTGGTTAGAATACCGGCCTGTCACGCCGGGGGTCGCGGGTTCGAGCCCCGTCCACTCCGCCAAAAGTTTTATTGGGTCGTTAGCTCAGTTGGTAGAGCGTCTGCCTTACAAGCAGAATGTCGGCGGTTCGACCCCGTCACGACCCACCACTTTCCCTTGACATGGAAAGTAGCAATGCAAGTTATACCACTGCGGAGTGGTAGTTCAGTTGGTTAGAATACCGGCCTGTCACGCCGGGGGTCGCGGGTTCGAGCCCCGTCCACTCCGCCAAAAGTTTTATTGGGTCGTTAGCTCAGTTGGTAGAGCGTCTGCCTTACAAGCAGAATGTCGGCGGTTCGACCCCGTCACGACCCACCACTTTCCCTTGACATGGAAAGTAGCAATGCAAGTTATACCACTGCGGAGTGGTAGTTCAGTTGGTTAGAATACCGGCCTGTCACGCCGGGGGTCGCGGGTTCGAGCCCCGTCCACTCCGCCAAAAGTTTTATTGGGTCGTTAGCTCAGTTGGTAGAGCGTCTGCCTTACAAGCAGAATGTCGGCGGTTCGACCCCGTCACGACCCACCACTTTCCCTTGACATGGAAAGTAGCAATACAAGTTATACCACTGCAGAGTAGTAGTTCAGGCGGCGTAGATTAGCAATTGAACAAACTCGATGCAGTAATTTAGTACCACTGCGGAGTGGTAGTTCAGTTGGTTAGAATACCGGCCTGTCACGCCGGGGGTCGCGGGTTCGAGCCCCGTCCACTCCGCCACCAGTTTTACATTGGGTCGTTAGCTCAGTTGGTAGAGCGTCTGCCTTACAAGCAGAATGTCGGCGGTTCGACCCCGTCACGACCCACCAAGCCTCTTAAAATCAAAAATTAATGCCGTCAGGCATTTTTTTTCGCCCAGAAAAAATTCACCACTGCGGAGTGGTAGTTCAGTTGGTTAGAATACCGGCCTGTCACGCCGGGGGTCGCGGGTTCGAGCCCCGTCCACTCCGCCATCCACCTCAGAATTGCTGTTGTTAGGCTACGCCTTATATCAACCAGTGTTCGCCAATCGCTTGCTTTCCAGTTAAACTCCAGCAGAAATAACACCACTTGCCGATGGCATACTGCTTATGACCCCTGAAACAAGCACAGCAAGCCTAGCAACACCCTGGGTTACCCGCATTCAGCGTCGCAGCCAATGGATCTCACTTGCCACTAGCATATTGATTTGTCTGGGTTTATTAGCAATCGACCTTGGATTAACACAAACCACTCAGATTAGTTTATTGGGCTTAGCACTGCTAAATATGGCAGCAATCGCTCTTGGCAAAGTGGTACTAAAACCTAAAGAAGAAAAAACGTACACTGATTCTCAAACCACGATCGTACCTCCCGCCAACCCAGTCGACGTACTCGCGGGCATACCTGATCTACTTTGGACCATCGATTATGCGAGCCGACGCGTCAGCTCGCATAATGACGCGCATATCGAGCACCATCCTGATGGTTGCCAATTTGCCAAACTCGCGAACATTTTCCCTGCTCGCGTTTCGCGGCAATACCTTGAAACACTAATCGAGTTACAAAATACACAACTACCGATTCGCTTCGAATACACACTAGGTAATCACGGCGAACAATATACTTTTGAAGCACGTCTATCACCCCTCAGTGAGCGCGACTGCGTCGTTGTAATTCGCGATATTTCGCATATTAAAGCCACTGAAGAAGCGCTATTTAAACAGCAAATTTTTACCCAACAAATCATCGACTCCAGCCCGAATCTGGTTTTTATTCGCGATCAATACGGCCGCTTCCTGCTCGTCAATCAAACCACACAAACCCTACTGGGGCATGACCTGCTAGTCCATTCACATATGGGCTTGGATGACGATACCCCCATATTAGGCAAAGGGGACGCCGAAGTCTTCGCTACGGGCAAAACGCTGCGTATTGAGGACAGCTGCGTTTTACCCAGCGGCCGCACTCACTGGTTTGACATCACCAAGGTGGCGGTCGAGCGCGAAGGCAAAACCTATCTGTTGAGCATCGCCATCGACATCACCACGCAAAAAGAGCAAGAAGCGGCACGCGACGATTGCAAAGCTTTGGTCCACGCCATGGCACACGCGCTACCGCACGCCTTTATGCTGGTGCAATACGATCAAATTTTATTTGCCAATCACGCCGCTTGCACGCGCCTTGGCCTTAGCCCTGAACTGCTGATCGGCGAATCGCTTAAAACAATCAGCAGCGAGCCCATTGCCAGTGCCAATGGCGACGAAATTAAACTCAGCAGCAGCCAGGGTGAAGAAATCCGTTGTAGCGTTCGGCAACTCGAGCCAAGCTTGGCCGCAAGCCAATTGATTACATTGCACTAAGGTCAGCCACTGCCCGTGTTAAAATCGCCGCCTTGATTTTATCAATTCAACGCAGCGGCAATGACACTTACACTTCGGGATCTTCCAGCGCTTCGCGCCCAGCTTAACGACTGCCAAAGCAGCGATCGTCACCCGCTTTCACGGCTAATTAGCCAAATGGGCGATCGCATCAAGCGCAATCAGCCAACCGATCAATTGCAGGTCCAATTTGCTGCAGGCGTTGAAAAATCACTCGCCAAAACTGTCCTTCGCCGCGAAAAGCTACCAACGCCGGAATATGATGATTTTCTGCCGGTCAATCAGCGCCGCGATGAACTCAAAGCCGCGATTGCCAAGCATCAAGTCGTTATCGTTTGCGGTGAAACCGGTTCGGGTAAAACCACGCAGCTACCGAAAATCTGCCTCGAACTCGGTCGCGGCATCCATGGCTTAATCGGCCACACGCAGCCTCGCCGCTTGGCCGCACGCTCGGTCGCCAGCCGCATTGCGCAAGAATTGAAATCCGAAATCGGCCATTACGTTGGCTATAAAGTGCGCTTTACCGATAAAAGCTCGCCCGCCAGCTATATCAAGCTGATGACCGACGGTATTTTGCTCGCCGAGTCACTCAGTGATCGCTATCTGAATAACTACGACACCATCATCATCGACGAAGCGCACGAGCGCAGCCTGAATATTGATTTCTTGCTCGGCTATTTAAAGCAAATTCTGCCGAAACGCCCCGATCTGAAAGTCATCGTCACCTCCGCGACGATTGATGCAGATCGCTTTAGCAAACATTTCGACGGCGCACCGGTGCTGGAAGTATCGGGTCGTACTTATCCAGTTGAAGTACGCTACAAGCCGCTGGCCAGCACCGACGAAGACGATCAAGAAATCGAGATGGAAGAAGCCATCGCCAATGCGGTCGACGAGCTGTGGCGCCGCGATGGCAGCGGCGATGTACTGGTGTTTTTGCCGGGCGAGCGCGAAATTCGCGAAACGATGGACGAGCTACGCAAAGCCAAATTACGCGACGCTGAAGTGCTGCCGCTATTTGCCCGATTATCCAATGAAGACCAGCAACGTATCTTTCGCCCTAGCAGTACTGGCCGACGTATCGTGCTGGCGACCAATGTCGCTGAGACTTCGCTGACGGTACCCGGCATCCGTTATGTCATCGACAGCGGCCAAGCGCGGATTAACCGCTACAGCCCGCGCGCTAAGGTTGAACAGCTCTTAATCGAAAAAATCTCGCAAGCCTCCGCGCGCCAGCGCGCAGGTCGTTGCGGCCGCGTTGCCAGCGGTATTTGCGTGCGCCTGTATTCGGAAGAAGACTTCAACCTGCGCCCGCCGTTTACCGACCCCGAAATCGTCCGCTCCAGCCTCGCTGGCGTTATCTTGCGCATGGCGGCGCTACGCCTTGGTCGCGTTGATGAATTCCCATTTCTGGAAGCGCCATCGGGCAAGCTGATCGCCGACGGCTACCAGCAATTGCGCGAACTCGGCGCGGTGGACGAGCAAGACCGCCTCACGCAAATCGGCCAGCAACTGGCGCGCCTGCCGATCGATCCGCGCGTGGGCCGCATGTTGCTCGCTGGGCAAGACGAAGGCTGTTTGAAAGAAATGCTGATTATCGCCTCGGGCCTGTCGCTGCAAGACCCGCGCGAGCGCCCGTTCG
Organism: Chitinibacter sp. SCUT-21; assembly: GCA_041874755.1. Taxonomy (NCBI): domain Bacteria; kingdom Pseudomonadati; phylum Pseudomonadota; class Betaproteobacteria; order Neisseriales; family Chitinibacteraceae; genus Chitinibacter; species Chitinibacter sp. SCUT-21. The sequence continues at coordinate 3,377,436 of CP102611.1, read as the reverse complement.
ATGCGCGCCAAGCCGCCGATCAAGCGCACGCCAAGTTTACCGAGGAAAAATCGGACTTCCTTTCCTACCTGCGCCTGTGGGATTTCTTTGAAAAACTACTCGCCGATAAAACCTCAAACCGCCAGTTGGTGCAGGAATGCCACCGCAATTTCCTCTCGTACTTGCGCCTACGCGAATGGCGCGAGCTACACAAGCAATTGTCGGAAATGGCGAGCGAATTACGCGTCAACGAAAAGCCCGGCACCTTCGAGCAAATCCACAAGGCACTGATCACCGGCCTACTTGGCAATCTGGGCTTTAAGCAGCCAGAAAACGACGAATATCTGGGCGCGCGCGGGATTAAATTTAATGTTTTCCCCGGCTCTGGCCTGAAAAAAGCGCGGCCCAAATGGATCGTCGCCGCCGAGCTGGTTGAAACCAGCAAACTCTACGCGCGCTGCGTCGCGGCGATTGAGCCGGAATGGGTCGAAAAACTCGCGCCGCATTTGATCAAGAAACAATATTTCGACCCGCACTGGAGCAAAGAGCAAGCGCAAGTCAGCGCATCCGAACGTATCACGCTGTATGGCTTACCGATTGTGGCGCGCAGACGGGTACACTACGGTAGTATCAACGCCGCCGAATCACGCGAGATTTTCATCCGCGAAGCCTTGGTGCGCTTTAACTATCACAGCAAGGCCAAATTCTTTGAGCACAACTTCGCCCTGCTGCTCGACGTAGAAGAGCTGGAACACAAAGCGCGCCGCCAAGACGTCTTGGTCGACGAAAACGCACTGTTCGCCTTTTTCGACGCCAAAATCCCTGCCGACATCGTTAACGGCGCGGGCTTTGAAGCGTGGCGCAAACAGGCTGAAAAACTCAACCCAACGCTGCTGTATTTAAGTAAAGAAGATCTGATGCAGCACAGCGCCGCAGCGGTGACTGAAGAGCAATATCCGGAATTCTTCCGCCTGCAGGACGCCAAGCTGCCACTGGGGTATCGCTTCGAGCCCGGCCATGTGCTTGATGGGGTGACGATTACCCTCCCCCTGCATTTACTCAATCGCGTTAATCACGCGACCTTCGATTGGCTGGTGCCGGGCTTAATCCGCGAAAAAATTACGCTACTGATTAAATCGTTACCGAAACCAATCCGACGCCTGTGCGTGCCGGTGCCCGACTTTGCCACCAAGATGATGGTGGCGCTCGAAAACGCCGACCGCGAAGCACCGCTGCTACCGCAATTGGCACAAGCCGCTACGCGCGGCTGCGGTCAGCCGGTCAGCGCCGATGATTTCAATGGATCCGATTTACCGATCCATTTGCGGATGAACTTCCGCATCGTCGACGACGCAGGCCAAGAGCTGGCGCAAGGCCGCGATTTGATCGCGATTCGCGCGCAACTCGGTGAAGCCGCGCAACTCACCTTCCGCGATACGGCGGACGAGAGCACCGGCATCGAAAAATCGGGCATTACGAAATGGGACTTTGGCGATCTACCGGCCAAAATCAATTTCAAACGCCACGGCAAAGCGATGACCGGCTACCCCGGCCTCGTGCCCGATGAAGACGAAGCAGGCAAAGAATGCGTCGCGATTCGGCTGTTTGACACCGAACACGCCGCGAACGAAGCGCACCGCGCCGGCGTCGTGCGGCTGCTGCAGTTCGAGCTCAAAGAGCACGTCAAGCAATTGCCGAAAGCCCTGCCCAACTTTAACCAGCTGGCGATTCATTACCGCAGCTTGGGCAATAGCGACGAGTTGATGGCCGATGTGATCACCTGCATCTGCAACCGCGCCTTCTTGGGCGAAGACGAAGCGCCGCGCAAGAAAAAAGATTTCGACGATCAGAAAAGCCGCGCCAAAGTGCGGCTACCGTCGGTACGTGATGCGGTACTGCGTACGCTGAACGACATCGCGCCCGATTTTATTGCGCTCGGCACGCTGCTTGCCAAAGGCGGCAATATCCAGAACGAGCTAAAAACGCAGCTGGGCGAGCTGATCTACAAAGGCTTTCTCACCGCCACGCCATGGGAGCAATTACCACGGCTGCCCATTTACATCAAAGCAATGAAAATCCGCCTCGAAAAACGCGTCCAAAATCCAAACCGCGACGGCCAGCGCGGCGCGGAAGTGAGCGAGTTGATGCAGCGGTATATCGCTGAAGTCGACAAATGGCAACGCGAAGGGAGAGATACCGCCACCCTACTGCCGTTCCGCTGGATGATCGAGGAATTACGTGTGGGGCTGTTTGCACAAGAATTACGCACGCCGTATCCGGTATCGGTGAAGCGGCTGGATAAGGTTTGGGCGGAGATTACCAAGCGGTAATGGCGTGTGATGTGTAGGGTGGGTTAGCCGAAGGCGTAACCCACCATTTTCAGAAAATGAGGATTTTTTGATGAGAATTGAAAATTTCATTCAATTGCACCAAAAATTTAGCGAGTTCAGATCTGATAAAAGATGGTATTTTCGTGGTCAATCCAACCCCGATTGGAAAATCATTCCAAAAGCAGGGAGAGCCCCTTACGATAAAGTTTCGGACAAAACAGTATTTGAAGCTTGGAAGCGCCAAGCAATTGCATACTTACCAAATAGACCGCAATCAGATTGGGAATGGTTGGCTATAGCTCAGCATCACGGATTAGCGACTAGGTTACTCGACTGGACCACTAATCCGCTAGTTGCGACTTTTTTCGCCATTGATGATGACAGCAATAATGACTCGATTATCCTTGCCGCACAATTTAATAAGCAGGTCTCATTAGAGGCGCTAAGTAAAAGCCCAATGGAACATGAGCACTTAGCGGTCTTCCGTCCCCCTAGGACAGCGAATCGAATTACAAATCAAGGCGGATTGTTCACAATACATCCAGACCCACGATTGGAGCTAAGCAAAGAATCGACAGGGGTCCATCAATTCGAACAGATCGTCATAGCCCAAGAGTATAAAAAAGAACTCAAAACAGAGTTGTCATATTACGGCATTAATTCAGCAACTATTTTCCCAGATCTTGATGGACTATCTCGATTTACAAACTGGACCATAGAATCGAGCGAATATTGGAAGTTTCCATTTTAATTAATGCGGCTGGCTGGCTAAGGTTACTCACGCCAATTTTTGCTGCTAATTTCCTAAACCGCCATCTATGGCGGTTTTTTATTTACCTGCCGCAATTGATCAAGCTGGGATTGGCGGCTATGCGCCGCGGCACTTACTTTCCTTGCTTCGCCAAGGAAAGTAAGCAAAGGAAGGCGACCCCACATCTGCGCGGGCTACGCCCGTTCCCTCGCTGCGGACAGTCGAGGCGGCGGCTGCGCGACTTGGCCTGCGGCCTTCGAACAGTGCTCGCCGAAACCCCGCCCCGCCTGTTCCTCGCTCGGCGCTGATGTAGGGGAATTAGCGCAGACCAATGATTGCGGCATATACATGGCTACGTGTTGATCTGGAAGTCAATTTGAACTTAACCTCCATCGATATACCCACACCATCTTTGTAGGGTCGGCTTTAGCCGACCTTTTTGATCGTGCTTGGTCGGCTAAAGCCGACCCTACAGTTGCTGCTGATTAGTACAGATTGCCCGTGGAGCCGCGCCGCTTTAAAAAGTCATGGCGAGGTTTTAAGCCGCGTAGTGTTTGAGCGTTGCGACGTTAGCGCAACGCGAGTTGTAGCGGCGCCTCGCCGTGGCTTTTTCAAGCGGGGTTTCGCGGCGATCGGGCGCGCGAGGGTTGCAAGGGACGGCGCAAGACCCGTCCCTTGCTCGTCTGGCCGGCGAAACGGCCGGTTCACCGCCTGCGCCTGCAGGCCATACAAACACCAAATAATCACCAGATCCTCGCTCGGCTTGACGTAGGGGATTGGGCGCAGCCCAACCGTCTAAGCACATACCTACCATAGTGTCGCTCCGAAGAACAATTTTAAAAAAGGATTGGTTGATATACCCCTGCATTTTCTAGAGCGGATTGCCCGTGGAGCCGCGCCGTTTGAAAATGACTCAGCGAGGCTTGGCGGCTTGCCGCCTTAGCGCAGACTGTGGCCTTGAACCATTTGACGCAGCAAGCTGCGCGACGCTAGCGTATCGCGAGTTTGCCGCCGCGACCTGCCAATTGCTAAACGATAGGCACATCAGGACGGCCGGCTAATGCCGCATTGGCGGTACATGATCCATCGACCAAGAGCAACAGCGTTCGCAACAAAGGCAAAATTGACAAGCTGATGCATAGCAAGAATGCTTGCTTACATACGTCTAGACTTTGCAATCGGCTCTATTTAATCCGCTCTTCTTACCCAACTGACCGCCAATCAATTTTTTCTCAATACCTGCTCGATATCTGTAACAATTCAACAAATCTAACAACGCTTTAAGTCAATGCTCGCACCTCAACGTGGTTTTACGCTGATCGAAATGATGATCACGGTCGTTATCCTAGGGATAGTTCTTGCAATCGCTGCGCCAAATATGATGTCTTTTGTGAGCAGCACACGTGTGAAATCCATTACCGAAAACTTAGCGCAAGATTTAATTCTGGCCCGCTCAGAGGCCATCCGCCGCAATAAGCCCGTGTATTTGAACGTGCAAAACACTTGCTATGGCCTAAGCGCCAAAGGCTCGCATTGCAATTGCACGGTGACCGATATCAGCAACAGCAATTACTGTGAAGTCAAACAAGTCACCGCCACGCCGGTTAATTTAGCGCCAGCAAGTGGTCAATTTGATCAATTAATTTTTGATTCAGTGCGCGGCTTACCAATGTCCAATAGCTTTGGCATGCTCAACAGCACGCAAAATATCAGCATCACTAATAGTAGCTATACAGCCCAGGTTAAAATGACCATTATTGGTGGGGTATGCATCAGCTCGTCAGCAGGCGCAAACAAAGTAGCAGGATACCCCAATGCTTGCTAAACAAATTTCTGCCAAACAAGCTGGTTTCACCCTGATCGAGATCATGGTGGCACTCGCGCTCGGCTTATTGGTGATGGGCGCAGCTTTTTCATATTTTTTAAGTACATTGCAAACCAGCAAATCTTTGCTGCTGCAAAGCAAACTGCAGCAAGATATTCGCAGTACCGCCACATTGATGCAGCGTGATATTCGCCGCGCTGGATATGCCCCAAGGGGCAGTACGAATGCTGCTGTGGTGAGCATCATTTGGCTGGGGCGCACGAATGCCTCGCTAACCACGAATAACTGCATTATTTATCGCTACGTCGATGAGCGTGGCAATTTACGCAATAGTGGATTTTTGCTGAACACCGATGGCAAGCTTTACATGAAAACGGCGGGCGCTGACAACACCTGTGCGGTGAGCAGTGATTGGAGCGAAGTAACCTCGGCCAATAATGTGGAAGTGACCGCTTTCACTGTTGACTACTTTAATTTCGGCAATCAACCACGAATTCTAATTAATTTGGCATCCCGATTACGCACCGATACTACGGTTAAACTGCCAATTAATTTGCAAATTGTGCTGCCTAATGCCCCTGCTCCGGGCAATGCAACCGCAGGTTCTTAAGTATGCCCAAACTTTACTACCCTAAAAAACAAGCTGGCGTTGCCACACTATTGGTTTCAGTTATTTTGCTGCTGGTATTGGCAATCATGACTTTGTACAGCAATCGCTCAGTCATCTTGGAGCAACGCAGCGCCACCAATGAATACAAACAAGCTCAAGCCCTGGAAGCAGCTCAATCTGGGCAGGCTCGCTTTATTACCCAAATAGCCACCAACTGGAATACTTATTTCACCCAAAGTGGCACAACCCTCACTTTGCGGCCAGCTTTTGCCAATAGCTTAAATAATGTGGGTTATTTGAATAGTCTAGGCAATACCTATGCCCATAATTTTGCTGCTTCAGGCTGGAATGTGGCCATTTCAGGAGAGCTAACTCAACCTACGGATAATGACGGTAATACCCTGAGCGGGATCAGCCAGTCTTATCGCGTGTATCTGGCCGCAACGACGACCCCCAATCGATTTACCCTCATCTCACAGGGTTGTGCTGATACCACTAATTGCACCAATCCCTATGCGGAGGCCTTTGTGGTTACCGATTTTAATATTGGACCTGGGGCAATTTGTCCGCTTGATATCAATGGCACACTGACCATTGGCAACACGTATTCGCCGCCGCCATCCATCCATGGCTTTACCGGTTCGATGACAGAATATAACTGCGGCATTTCAGTTGGCGCCATCGCTGGCAATGATGCCAGCGTGACGGGCTGTAAGGTCGATTGCCAGAATAATCCAGGTGATCGGTATACGCCACGCTATCAAGTGACTGGCTCGATTCCAAATGACGCGCATTTTCAAAAATACTTTAGCGGTCAAACGCAGGCCCAAATTTTCGCCCAACGCACCAGTCAAAACGGCGCATCGCCGCGAACAGCTTGCGTCATTACCGGCAATGCCACACAGGCAGATTTAACCGCCTGTACCGCCGCAGGGATTAGCCAAATTTATGTCACCGGTGATGTCAACATCAACAGTAGCACTGCCAATTTTGGCTGGGGATTTCCCGCTGGGGTCGAGCTGATCGTGGGGGGGAACTTTAACCTGAATAACAATACTTTATCGATGTTTGGCATGCTGTATGTAGTGGGCAATACCGGCCAATCATCGCTTGGCGGCAGCTTGTTTCTGCAAGGCACTGCCGCATTTGCTGGCAATGTAACTGGTGATTTATCATTAAATGTCAATGCCAACCCCACCTATTCTCGCGTCCCAGCTGGCAGCGCGGGGGTTGCAGCGACACTCTTTAATGGCTCATGGAGGGATTTCTAATGACTAAAGCACAAACTGGCTTTAGTTTGATCGAGGTATTGATCTCGGTCGCCATTTTAGCCATTGGACTGTTAGCCCTAGCCGGATTTAATGGCAATCTGTATCGCAGTGTTAGCTATAGCAATGAGCGCGCCAAAGCAATGGCCGCAGTACAGCAGCAAATTGATTATTTCCGCGCGATCGGCGTGACCTCGAGCGGGCAAGACACGGGTAATTGCAATAATGCCGATGGATCAATTCATAGATCTTGGGTTGTTAGCACTGTTTCTGGCATTAGCAATCTGCGAAATATGACTATTCATGCTTGTTGGACCGATTCGACAGGGACAAAACAAGAAATCGCAGTGAGTACGCAAATTAATGTCGCAGCCGCTTCGGCAACTACGGCGCCCGCCGCCACTGCAGCTCCGAGTGTTACAGCAGCACCATGCAGCGCGCCAGCTTATGTTGATCGTTCGCAATACAAAGATGGGGATATAGTTAAAAATCTTGGCTATAAGTATGTTTGCATTGTTGGGGGTTGGTGCTGGATTGGGGGGCCGTACGCTCCGGGCACTGGTGCCAACTGGAAAGACGCTTGGCGACTCGAAGGCGCATGTGAATAAACTTCACAACGAATCAACGATCATAGGTTAGAATGCAGCAATAAAATAAGGGGGCGCTTTTCGCCCTCTTCTTTCTTTTTCAGACGTCTAAATTGGGAAACACCATGCGCTTTTACTTCCCCCTCGTCATTATTGACGAAGACTTCCGCTCGGAAAATACCAGCGGTTCCGGTATCCGTGAATTGGCGGCGGCCATTGAGGCCGAGGGTACGGATGTGGTGGGTTATACCAGCTATGGTGATTTAACCTCGTTTGCCCAACAACAAAGCCGCGCTTGTGGTTTTATCTTGTCGATTGACGACGAAGAATTTGGTGGCGGCTCTGCAGAAGAAACGCAAAACGCGCTTGAACATTTACGCACCTTTGTCGCCGAAATTCGCCGTCGCAACCCCGATATTCCGATCTACTTGTACGGTGAAACGCGCACCGCTCGCCATATACCCAATGATGTATTGCGTGAGCTGCACGGCTTTATTCACATGCACGAAGATACCCCCGAATTCGTGGCGCGCCACATTATCCGCGAAGCCAAGTCTTACCTCGATAGCCTGGCGCCACCGTTCTTCCGCGCGCTGACTAATTACGCGCAAGACGGCTCGTATTCATGGCACTGCCCGGGTCACTCGGGCGGCGTGGCGTTCTTGAAATCACCCGTCGGCCAGATGTTTCACCAATTTTTTGGCGAAAACATGCTGCGCGCCGACGTATGTAATGCAGTAGAAGAACTCGGCCAGCTGCTCGATCACACTGGCCCAGTTGCGGCGTCTGAGCGCAATGCGGCGCGTATTTTTAACGCCGACCATTTGTATTTCGTAACCAACGGCACATCAACGTCGAACAAAATCGTCTGGAACTCAACCGTGGCGCCGGGCGATATTGTCGTCGTTGACCGTAACTGCCACAAATCGATTCTACACGCGATCATGATGACCGGCGCGGTGCCGATTTTCTTGATGCCAACGCGCAATCATTACGGCATTATCGGCCCAATCCCTCGCAGCGAGTTCGAGCCAGAGTCGATCCGCCAGAAAATGCTGGCCAACCCATTCTGCCGTGAAAAACTGGCCGAAAATCCAGACATCAAACCGCGCGTATTGACGATTACCCAATCGACTTACGATGGCGTGTTGTACAACGTCGAAGAGATCAAAGGCCTGTTGGATGGCGTAATCGAAACGCTGCACTTTGACGAAGCGTGGTTGCCGCACGCGGCGTTCCACGATTTCTATGGCGACTACCACGCAATTGGCGAGGATCGCCCGCGTTGTAAAGATTCAATGATTTTTTCAACGCAATCGACGCATAAATTATTGGCGGGGATTTCGCAGGCATCACAAATCTTGGTGCAAGACGCGACCGACAATAAGCTTGACCGCGATATTTTCAACGAAGCTTACCTGATGCACACCTCAACCAGCCCACAGTACGCGATTATCGCGTCATGCGACGTGGCGGCGGCGATGATGGAAGCACCAGGCGGCACTGCACTGGTGGAAGAATCGCTTGCCGAAGCGCTGGAATTCCGCCGCGCAATGCGCAAAGTGGACGAAGAATACGGCAGCGACTGGTGGTTCAAGGTCTGGGGCCCAGATGATCTGACCGACGAAGGTCTGGATCACCGTGATGCGTGGATGCTCAAAGCCGGTGAAAACTGGCACGGCTTTGGTGACATCGCCGAAGGCTTTAACTTGCTCGACCCGATCAAGGCGACGATTTTAACGCCAGGTCTAAACGTGGATGGCGACTTTACCGACCAAGGTATCCCAGCCGCGATTGTCGCGAAGTATCTGGCTGAACACGGCGTCGTGATTGAGAAAACCGGCCTATACTCCTTCTTCATTATGTTCACGATCGGCATTACCAAAGGCCGCTGGAACACGATGGTGACGGCGTTGCAGCAATTTAAAGACGACTACGACAAAAATGCCCCACTGTGGCGCGTATTGCCCGAATTTGTAGCGCAATTCCCGCAGTACGAACGCATCGGCCTGCGCGATTTGTGTCAGCAAATTCACGGCATTTACCGCGAGAACAACGTCGCTAAATTAACGACCGAAATGTACTTGTCGGATCTGGTGCCAGCGATGAAACCATCGAAAGCATTCGCCAAAATGGCGCACAAAGAGATCGAGCGCGTGCCGCTCGATGCGCTGGAAGGCCGCATCACCGCGGTGATGTTAACGCCCTATCCGCCAGGCATTCCACTGTTGGTACCGGGTGAAGTGTTTAACAAAACCATCGTTGACTACCTGAAATTTGTCCGTGCGTTCAATGGCAAATTCCCGGGCTTTGAGACTTACACCCACGGCCTGGTGGCCGAGAAAGTGGATGGTCAAACCAAGTACTTTGTCGATTGCGTTCGCGCCTAAGCAAAAAGCCCGCTGTTAAGCGGGCTTTTTTCATGAGGGTATTTATAAAACAGCAAATACATCGTCATGTATTTGCCAAAAAGCTACATCATATCTATCTTCTAAGGCAATACCCTGCCTTTATCTACCCAATCAACCAAACCATAAGGTTTGAGGATTTTTTGTAGCTCACCAGTTTTTCGCATTTTCTTAATCCCTTCATCCAGCAATTTGGCCAATTGTGCGGCATCGACCCGACGCGGGGAAAATGCTAAATACAGGGCGTCACTACGCTGGGCACAACCCGCTTCGCGCAAGGCATAGCCCATTTGATACATTTGATACTGGGCAACCAGCTCGTATTCAACCAAGGTGGAAACACGCCCTGCATTCAGCTTGGCTACACTGCGCTGAAAGCCCCCAACCCCATTCACAGGATCCACCTGACTCAAAGGCAATAGCGCATCAATTTCACTGCCATAGCTATAACCGCGGATCGTGCCGAGGCGTATACCTCGTAATGATTCCTCATTGTGAAATCGCCAATTTGAGCTTGGCTGGGTATAAAAGCAGACCCGTGAAATGGCTTGTGGATGGACGGGAAATACCCATGATTGACGTTTGGGGAGTTTTAACACCCCCAAAAAGCCAGCGGCTTCACCTGAATTCATCATCGCTTCCGCACGCGCAAATGGCACCACGTCATACTTGACGGAATAGCCTGCCGGCTCAAAAATCGCCTTGGCCAGCTCAACAAAGTAACCTGGTTTTTTGGGATCATCATTACAAACCACTGGGCACCACGGGTCGCTGACCAAAAGCAGATTTGAGCCCGCCTGTGAATAGATGGGCAGCAACATCAAAAAATAGAGCAAATATTTCATCTTATTGCGCATCAGCTGATTTTTTTCTGCGGCTTGTGGCTGATTGTTGGGCCGCTGGATTTATTGACGCGGGCAAGGCCAAACAATCTAGGCTATTTAACACTGCAGTCGCTACTTTAGCTTGATGAGCTGGTGATTTGAGCAGCAATGCTTCCTCGGGATTAGGCAGCACGCCGCCTTCAAACAAAATGGCAGGAACACTGTTATGGCGCAAGACGGCGAAATTAGCCTGATAGATTCCCCGTGCTTCATCCAATAAAGGACGATAACTACCAGCCACCCCATTGGCATGATGTAAAGTCGGCCTCATGCCTAAGCTTTGTAGTTCATCGGCCAAACGCTCCGCGCACGCCATGCTGGTTTGCAGATGGTGGCCATGTCCAGCTAATACGTTGCTCGGTGACATAGCAGTGGTGGTGTTGGCATATTGTGGGTCCGCATTGAAGACAAACAAGGAATACCCCGCAAAACGGCGGCTCATTTTATAACGTTGCCCTTGCCAAAGCCAATCGTCGAGATAGGCTTCATGCATTGAGTCATGATGAAATGAAATAAACAAATCATGACCTTGAGCTAATTCAGCTCGCGGCTTAAGCTCCAGCATTTGCCCATCTGCGCCGATCACAGTGACACTATGCCCTGCTCCTCGCAAACGCTCGGCGACGCGCTGAACAATGGCCAGGTTATAACTAAATTCCGTTTCGCCATACGCACTGGTTGTACCTGATGCGATTAAATTATGGCCCACATCAAGTGCAATTTTGGCTGCGCGCACCGACCCCATCGTCGCCCCCAAAACAATCAGTAAGAACAATGCGAGGGCTGGCTGTAACAACATTTTTTTTAGCAAGCTCAGCATCTTTTCTCCATCACCAAGAAAGCCTGTCACCAACTTTAAAAGTTAGCGCGGATACCTCCAAGCTGTATATGGATAAATTTTCATCACTACAACAACTTCTCGCCGATCGCCTCACAGCGGCCCCGCTTAATCAACGCCAGCTTTTATCACATGTCTCGGACCGCATATCGGCGAAATAATACGTTCAAGCTCTTGCCACTCGCTATGCCCCGCATAGATTGCATAGTGAAACTTACCTTAACCCCTACCCAGCGGGTTTGCCTACATGACCGCGCCTATATTGTTTATTAGTTTTCATACCAAGCCCTGCTCGCCATTCGCAAGCAGTGATGCATTGGCTTTGACTCTAGGCAGATGGACTTGCCAGCATGGCTGGCAGGCGTATCTAGAAGTGCAAAGGGTGGCATCGCTTCAAATGATGCGGACAACACAATTGGATGGCCGGCACTTAGTCATTTTTTGCCACAGCGAATACTCACTTACAGAACCCTGCGCGTGGTACAGCGTTGATACCCTAGCGTGCTCAGTGCCTCAAGCACGTGACGCTGGCCGCATGCAAATCTGCGCATTGCTCAATACCCAGATGGGGCATACTCCAAAAAACTGCTTCCAATTTAAGATCCTAGCAAATACCCCGTATGTAAATGTAACCGCATGGCAACAACTATCAGATTTTTTACTCGATTTTAATTATGCCTATCCAGCTTGATTAGTTCAGAGGCAAGAAAAAGCTAGTCTACGAGGAAATATCGGCCACAATGAAAGTACAGCAAACGCGTTGCTGCTTCATTGACGAGTGCCACATGCGTTTTAAATCCGCTTTTTTGGTTTTAGTCACCGCCCTTCTTCTCGGCTATGGTGCCTGGTATCGCTACGGACCCCTTGAAGTCAACATCCTGCACGCCCAACCGGGCTTGGCGATCGAGGCCATTTATGCCACAGGTCAAGTTGAACCAAGTGTACTGCTACCTATTGCACCAAGAATTGCTGGCTACCTCACTGCGCTCCCTGTACAAGAAGGCCAACAGATTCGAAAGGGGCAAATTTTGGCGCAACTGTCGGCGAATGATCTGGCCAGAACTGTCGATGAACAAAATGCCCGCGCCCAATATGCGCAACAACAGCGCGCACGGACGGCATCTTTGGTTGCCCAAGGATTTTATTCTGGCGCAGAGCTTGATCGTGTCACCGCTGAAGCGAATGCAACGCAGGCCGCACTGCGGCGAGCAAGGGCTTTACAGTCTTATACCACGATCCTAGCACCGGCTGACGGTTTGATTCTGCGCCGCGATGTAGAGGTAGGCCAATTTGTGAATGCGGGCCAAGTGTTAATGTCCATGTCCTGCTGTGCGCCATTGCGGGTGAGTGCCGAAGTTGATGAAGAAGATATTGAGCAAGTCAGGGTGGGACAAACCGTCGTTTTACAGGCCCCTGCCCTTGGCCAGAAAGTACTAGCTGGGCATGTGGAATCGATTACACCGAAAGGAGATCCAATTGCGCGTAGCTATCGGGTTCGGATTGCGGTCAAGAATCATCAAGCATTGCGGGTCGGCATGACCATAGAAGCCAATCTAATTGTGCAGCAAAAAGAGCGCGCTTTATTGCTTGCCAACGAAATGATACAGGATGAAGGTGTTTGGCTGCATGTGAATGGACGTGCCGTATTTCGGCGAATTCATTTTGGCATAAAGGGCAGCACAAAAAGTGAGATTTTGACAGGGCTAACTGCACAGGAACAAATCATTTGGCCAATTCCCAAGGGCATCCGTGAAGGACGACGATTGGCGGTAAAAAATCACTTACTCCCCATTAGAAAGAGTCAACCCTAATGCAATTATTGCTATCGATTGCCATCACCTATTTGCACAGCCGATTGCGAGCAACTCTAGTTTCTTTAGGCGGGGTTGTATTAGGCGTGGCGTTTTTTTTGGCAGTTTCAGCGCTAATGCAAGGATCAGAAAAAGACTTTATTAAACGCTTAATTGATAACAGCCCGCATATCACCATCTCAGATGAGCATCGCACTGCGGCACCTCAAGCGGCACAACTACGCTGGCCTGATGCTGCGATCGCTATTCGGCATATTAAACCGAGCATTGAAACACGAGGGATACGAAACTATCAGGCTAAATTGGCATATTTAAAACACTTCCCAGGGGTCAAAGTCGCTCCCGTATTAGTGGGCTCAGCTGTCTTGCAATTTGCTGGTCGTCAGCAAAGCATTGCCATCTCAGGCATTGCGCCCAGCATGATGCAAGAAGTTTCTTTTCTGGATGATCAATTTATTGCAGGACAACTCGATGCGCTAGATGGAGAGACAGCCGGCATCATTATTGGGGCAAGCTTAGCTCAGAAATTTCAATTACAACTAGGGAGCACCGTAAGCATTACTGCGGGAGCAGCAGGCAATAAAACGCTGCACATCGTGGGTATATTTCGTTCAGGCAACGCGAATTATGATGAAAGCCAAACTTTTGTCTTATTAAAGCAAGCTCAAGCTTTACTTGAACGGCCACAGCGAATAAATCGCCTGATATTGCAGTTGGACGACCCCTATCAAGCCAGAGAATTAGCACATCAACTAGAAAAACAATTGGGTTACAAAGCCATCTCTTGGCTTGAAGCATCAGAAGATATATTGAGCCTACTACTGATTCGCAACTTAATCATGTTTAGTGTGGTTGGGGCTATTTTAATCGTCGCATCATTTGGCATCTACAACACGATATCAACCTTTGTCATCGAGAAAACGCGGGATATTGCCATATTGAAGTCGATGGGGTTTCAGGCTCAAGATGTTTTAACAATTTTCCTATTACAAGGTTTGATTATTGGCCTGATTGGTAGTTTAGCTGGACTACTCATTGGCGCTGGTTTAATGCAGGGACTAAGTTTGGTTGAAATAAAACCACCAGGCGCTACACAAACTAGCCATTTACCCATTTGGTGGGGGCACGAGCAATTCTTTCTCGCCACCCTCTTTGCCTTATTCACTAGTTTATTGGCATCCTATTTACCTGCACGTCGCGCCAGTCGGCTCATGCCAGTTCAGACTTTACGTGGGGCAACATAATGGCCGCGGGGGAGATTCAACAGCAGCAATATATCTTACGCACAGAGCATTTATCCCGCAGTATCGAGGGTGAAATCACTATTCAGCTCGTGGATGATGTGTCACTTGCAATTGAACTTGGCCAATTTGTTTGTATTATGGGGCCATCGGGATCGGGAAAGTCATCATTACTTTATCTTCTTGGCTTGCTCGATTTACCTACCGCAGGCCAAATTTGGCTGGCTGGGCAGCACACTGCGCAACTTAGCGATGTCGAGCTGGCGCAGTTTCGCTTAAAAAATCTTGGCTATGTGTTTCAATTTCACTTTTTGCTCAGTGAATTTAGCGCAATTGATAATGTTGCTTTGCCGATGAGAAAACTAGGCGAACTGGAACACGAGGCGATTCTAGAACGGGCGTGCAGTTTGCTAACACAGTTAGGTTTAGCAGATCAGCAAAAGAAATTTCCCCATCAACTCTCTGGTGGCCAACGCCAACGCGTTGCGATAGCCAGGGCTTTGGCCAATGATCCCAAAATTATTCTTGCGGATGAACCCACGGGTAATTTGGACTCGGCCTCTGCTGCTAATGTGAGGGATATTTTGAAAGACTTAAGCCATTCGCTCGGAAAAACAATTATTTCCGTTACTCATGACGCACAATTTGCCAGCGTTGCAGATAAAATTATTCAAATCGTCGATGGGAAGATAAAAATCGATACATGATGCTGTCAAATAAATAAGGGGCTACCTAGCCCCTTGTAACGCATAGATCAATTTTCTTGCCGTAATACATTCACGGCAACCCAAATCCAATCAACCCCTTTTTCTAACACTAAGCCCAGACTAACCGAGAAGCGTTTATCACGTGCGCGAATTTGATAAATCTTATCCAGTCCATAATCAGCGGAATGCATAATCAAGGTATTGACGCTTTTACCGTCAATTTGATGTGGCACATAGAGCGCTGTTTTTACATTCGGGAGATCAAGTCCACCGGTAAAGCCAAGCTCCGTGACCGTCATGTTCTCAATGCGATCATTCTGTTCAGAATGCATTCCTACCATCACAGGAGTCGTGGTGAGAACCTGAATGCCTGCAGAGATTTCATCATCGTTTAAACGAGCAATTCGTCGCAAAACACCAATTTGCCAGTTTTCTGCACTTCCCAAACGTAGGCCCAACAACACATTAGGACGAATCCACTCATTTTCAGAAAAGCGCAGTACAGCCCCTAGGCCACCGTTGCTTTCATTTTCAATCGCCCAAGTTTGCCAATCGTTTTGCTTTTTATTCACGACATAGGGATTATTGGCAATCGCGCTTTTTTGCTTAGTGCGTGAAGAAACAAAACCATACAGGCGCATGTCCATGATTTCATCGTAATCGATTTTCTCGCTTGCCTCTCGGCCCGACTTCATAAATTTGTCATTATCTTCTTTGATATAGCCACAAATTCGATCCAGGCCGTAGATAATGTCCGCTGCTTTGGTGACCTTAGTACGTTCACTGCGCTTGACTTGGCTGTTGCGCATACTCATAGTCCAGAAGACATCGAGATGCTTTAACAACTCGGTCACTGCAGGCCCACGTGCATCGGGGCCTAAGTCTAGCGAGGCAAAATTTGCTCCGGTCATCAAGCGCCCCAAGATTTCCTGCACTTGATTTACTAGTTCTGTTAAGCCCCAATAGCGATAAGGCTCACCCATTAGTTCAGGGTTAATTTTTTGCGCACCCTGTGACTCTTGCAAATTAACGCAAAAATGATGGCGATCTTCGGCATATTTACGCGAAATCTGCACTAACTTAGACCATTTCTCTAACCATAAATCGACTAGATCAATTTGCCGAACCGATAGATTATTATTGGACAATGTATTGAGCATCAACATCTGAATATACTCATCCGCACAGGATGAGATTTCAGTTGAGTGACTTGGGTACAAGGAAAAAGGATTACTATCAAAGCCACCTATTTCAGATAGGCGATAAAACTGATGCGCACTCGTCCAAATTTTTGGCGGAACACGTTCGAATCTAAAGTAGTGCCATTTGGCCTGAATTGATAAATAACGCAAACAGCGAGCCAAAACCACGGGCATTAATGGCTCAAACTGTTTTTGCAAAACTTCATTGGATTCAGCTTGCACAAAGCGTTGATATGCATCGACCATGTCGTATGCATAAGTAACGATATCTTTCCACAGCTTTTGTTCGATTTCCTTCGACATGCGGGGATTTGAAACATACTGATAGCACACGGCATCAAATGCTTCTTGCACATGCTCGTCAATTAGCATTAACGCTTGTAGGCTTTCAAATGTGATTGTTTGATTGCCAGCAACAAAGTCATTCACAATACCGTGCACCTTGGCACTGCGTGTTGCAGGGTCGACCAAGTCCAAGCCTTTACACCATTGAGTAGCTGCTTTGACGTTGGACAACGGTGATTTGTCTTTAACGAATAACGAAGAAATACGATCCAGCATGCTTAATCCAGCCTAATTTTGTGCAGATGTAGTGTTGGACAAATCTTGTGCCTCGGCAAACCAAGCTAATGCGTCATTAACCGATTCAAAAATCATGACATTTGAATCTGAAATTGCACGATTAATCCAAACAGACCATACGACCCACTGATCATCAGTCACAACCGCAATTTTTTCAAAGTCTTGCTGATGTTGTTGTGAAAAATGAATTTCCTCCCATGCCATATCAAGTGTATAAGAGGTCATCTCGCTTAGGTCAAACAACAAGCGAGCAGGGCCGTGAAAGCCAATATCGTATAGTACGTTGTCTTCGAATTCTTTGTAATCTTGAAGTGTAAATTGCCCAAAGATCACAACATGAATGTAGTTCGCTTCGTGTGAAATGCTAATCATAGAGCCCCCTTGTCGCGGCACGATGTGCGACTACTCTAAAGATAGAGCGAAAACCAACTAAAGCCTAAGCATTTTTACATTAAAATAACGGCAGCAATACAATTGCTGTTCGTTAGTATGTATCGAGAATGGCAGTCGTTAGCTTAGTCCAGCAATCCATATCGATAGTACATCATCATAAAGATGTGGGCACCAAATACCCACCCCATGTATTGAGTAATATTGAAAATATAGAAAGGATTACTGCGATATACCCTAGATACGCTGTAAATCCAACAGCAGCTGACGTGTATGTAAAATTTTATCCCCCAAAATCAATGACAACGATTGTCGCATCCAGATTTTCGCCCAAGGCCAAAGCGCTTCATTGCTCATATCATCACGCGCGAATTGCAAAATCAACTCACCCGCACAAGCATCCAGCGACGCAGAGCGAACAAATCCGTGTTGCGGTTGAAATTGATAGTAAAGATGGGGTTGGATGAATTCCGAACTATTGCACAATTGATTCCAACTGATCCCAAAACCGAGTTCTATTAACAGTTTTTTCTCAAAGAGTCGAAGAATTGGCTCTACTGCATCAGATGATGATTTGGCCAATGCTTGAATTGCATCGAAATAAGCCACAAACAAACGGGGATGTGGCTCTTCTTTTAGCAATAAGTTTTGCAGTAGCTCATTCAAATAAAAAGCGCAGAGCAAAGGTAGCCCGGAAAGTTGAGGCAGCCCAGGTTGCCAGTGCGCAGCGTGCAAGGTTTTAACCTCACCACTGCCAAACCATGAGAGTAAGAGCGGTTGAAAACTGAGTAAAACACTACGAATTTGCGAACCTGGTCGCTGAACACCTCGAGCATAAATGGTTTGCCTACCATGATCCCGAGTAAACACATCGAGAAGTCGACTCGTTTCGCGATAGGCATATTGGTGCAGCACAAAGGCCGGATGATCATTAATCCGATTTTTTGCTGCACCCTTAGCCATCTTACTCGTAACCGAATTGACGAATTAAACGCGTATCGTCGGCCCAGCCGCTTTTCACTTTGACAAAGACTTCCAGAAAGACTTTAGCGTCGAACAAGGTCTCCATGTCGACCCGGGCGTCCGTCGCGATTTTTTTAAGCTTTTCGCCTTTTTTACCGATCAAAATAGCCTTTTGATTTTCGCGCTCAACCATAATCGCGGCATAAATGCGGCGTAATTCCTTGCCATTGGCCAGGGTTTCTTCTTGGAATTTTTCAATTTCCACCGCCATCACATACGGTAACTCTTCACCCATCATTCGGAATATTTTTTCGCGAATAATTTCGGATGCCAAAAAGCGTTCATTACGATCGGTGAGGTGATCCGCGTCAAACAGCGGAACTGATTCAGGCAATAGCAGTTCAACCGCCTCGAGCAGCACATCGAGTTTTTGTGAGCGCTGAGCAGAAATCGGTACGATAGCGGCAAAGTTAAATTGGCCAGAGACTTTCTCAATAAACGGCAGCATCATCGCAACGTTATCGAGCAGGTCGACTTTATTAATCACCAAAATAACAGGGCGATCACGTGGCAACAACTTCAGCACAGCTTCATCCGCAGGGCCAAAGCGGCCCGCTTCGACGACAAATAGAATCGCATCAACATCAGCCAGCGTAGTGGTCACACTGCGATTCATCGCTTGATTGAGCGCATTGCGATATTTGGTTTGAAAACCCGGAGTATCGACAAACACAAATTGCGCGGTTTCTGAAGTTAATACGCCATTAATACGATGACGCGTCGTTTGCGCTTTACGCGAGGTAATACTGAGCTTTTGGCCGATTAAATGATTCATCATCGTTGACTTGCCCACATTGGGCTGGCCTACGATCGCAATAAAACCGCAGCGATAGCCATTTTCATTTTCAGCAGTTAGGATTTCTTCAGTCATTTTTTGGCTACCTTTTTGCCGGGGTGTTGCAAACGAAGTTGATGCAATAAGCGTCCAGCGGCCTCTTGCTCGGCGGCGCGACGACTTGTGCCTTCGGCTTTGGTCGCGACTTTCAATTCAACGCAAGTACACGACACTTCGAAAATTTGATCTGGCGACTCACCAATTTGGCGTAACACCTCATATTGAGGCAACGCTAGTTTTCGCGCTTGTAGCCATTCTTGCAATGAAGTTTTTGCGTCTTTCATTGCATCGCTTGGGTTAACTTCGGCGATGCGGGCATCAAATAGTTTTTCAACGACCTTAGCCGCCGCGTCAAAACCACCGTCTAGCCAAATCGCACCCAAGATAGCTTCCAAGGCATCCGCTAAGATGCTTGGGCGGCGATGCCCACCACTTTTTAACTCCCCCTCGCCAAGAGAGAGGTAATCCCCCAATTGCAATTCGGTCGCAATCACGGCCAAAGAGTCCTGGCGAACAAAGTGCGCACGCAAACGTGACAAATCACCCTCGCTAAATTGCGGAAATGAGTGATAAAGCTTGCGCGCCACCAAGGCATTAAGAATACCGTCCCCAACAAACTCAAGGCGTTCGTTATGGATCGATGAAGAAGATCGATGCGTTAAAGCTTGCTTTAAAAGCTTAGGCTCAGAAAAAACATAACCGAGCGCTTTTTGTAAGCGCTCGGCAGGAAGCACAACAGACAAAATATACCCTTAATCTAAAAAATCAATCTTTAGCAGCGGCAGAACTACTTTCGACATCAAACTGGAACAACAAGCTGACGTTTGCAACCAAAGGTACTACCTTTTCATAATTTGCTGTCACTATTGTGCTTCCTCCGACCTGATTAATCAAAAGGTCTTCTGGATTCACGGCTTCGATATCACTAATTTGAGCATGTTTTGAATACGAATCGCGAATAACAGCCGGTGAAGCTCCTGAATTTTGACTCACAACAGTTGCGATAGCCTGCTTAATATTAAAATACTCGATATATGTCGGTACAACTTTGAAGGCAGTAATTAAAGCCATCGCAACTGCCATTGCAACGATGATAAAGCCAAAAAAAGATAAGCCTTGCTGTTTTCTCATTTTCTCATCCCCACTAAATATGAATATGTGATTCCTTATTGAATCATCGTACCAATACGGTCTAGATGTTTAAAGTTCATCCAGATCAAAAATGCTTTACCCACCACATACTTATCATCCACAAACCCCCAATAGCGACTATCGGCACTGTGGTCACGATTATCACCCATCGTGAAATACTGATTGGCGGGCACTTTACACACAAATCCACTTTCATCATAGCGGCATTTTTCTCGCCCAGGAAAGTCAGCGACTTCAGAAAGACTTAGGGTTGGTGTATCTGCCATATTGAGCGTATTAAACTTATGTGAGCCCATCGTCTCGGTGAACTGCAAATTCCGTACCTCATAAACACCTTGCTCAGTATAAGCGTGTTCACCCGCAGCCACAGTTGTCACCGCTTGTCCGTTTACGGTGAGCTTTTTGTTACGATATTCAACTGTATCACCTGGCACTGCCACTACGCGCTTAATATAGTTAATTTGCGGATTAACTGGGTAGTTAAACACCATCACATTGCCACGTTCTGGCTTTGAGACCGGAATTACCACTTGGTTAGTCACCGGCATACGTAAACCGAAGGCGTATTTATTGACGAGAATAAAATCACCAACAATCAGCCCGGGGCGCATTGATGATGACGGAATCTGGAACGGTTCTACCAAGAATGAACGTAGGACAAATACGATCAAGATCACAGGAAAAAAACCGCGACCATATTCAACCCAATCTGCCACTGGATTTTGACCGCGCTTTTTTTGCCATACAAACTTATCCAGCGACCAAATCACGCCAGTGATCAGCACAAACAGCAACATTGCCGTGCTAATTGATAAGAATTGCACCATCAAGATAAAAACGCCAACGACGACTGACAAATAGCCGTATTGAACCAGTTGAGGCGGCTCGTTGCCTTTACGTTCGTGCTTTGCGCCCGCGCCAATGAGCACTGGACCCAAAATCAATAAAACTACCCCGATCAACAACCAGTTCATGTGTTTATCCTAATCTCGGTAAAGTTTATTTATCTGATACTTGCAAGATAGCCAAGAACGCTTCTTGTGGGATTTCAACATTCCCCACTTGCTTCATGCGTTTTTTACCCGCTTTTTGCTTATCCAGCAGTTTGCGTTTACGTGAAACGTCACCACCGTAACACTTCGCCAGCACGTCTTTACGCATTGCTTTCACTGTTTCACGCGCGATAATTTGGCTACCGATCGCGGCCTGAACTGCGATATCAAACATTTGGCGTGGAATTAATTCACGCATTTTTGAAATCAATTCCCGACCGCGATACACGCTATTGCTGCGGTGAACGATCAAACTTAAAGCATCAACGCGCTCGCCATTCACCAATACGTCCAGCTTCACCAAATCGCCCGCGCGGAATTCTTTAAAGTCGTAATCGAGCGACGCATAACCACGCGATACGGATTTGAGCTTATCAAAGAAGTCCATCACAACTTCGGCCATCGGCAAATCGTAGGTCAACATCACTTGGCGACCCATATACTGCATATTGACCTGCGCACCACGTTTTTGATTGCATAGCGTCATAACTGGGCCGACGTAATCTTGTGGCACCAAAATTGTCGCCGTGATAATTGGCTCGCGTACTTCGTCGTATTTCGATGGATCAGGCAGTTTGGATGGGTTTTCGATCTGCACCACCTCACCACCGCGCATCACCAACTCGTACACCACGGTCGGCGCCGTAGTGATCAAATCCATATCAAACTCACGCTCAAGGCGCTCTTGCACGATCTCCAAGTGCAACAGCCCCAAGAAACCACAACGGAAACCAAAGCCCAAGGCCGAAGACACTTCAGGCTCGAAATGCAGCGAGGCATCATTTAGTTGCAACTTTTCCAAGCTATCGCGCAATTTTTCGTAATCGTGACTTTCTACTGGATACAAGCCAGCAAAGACTTGAGATTTCACATCTTTAAAACCAGGCAAAGGCTCAGCAGCAGGCTCTTTGGCGTTGGTAATCGTGTCTCCCACTTTGGCACTGGCCAATTCTTTAATACCGGCAATCACAAAACCTACTTCGCCCGCCTTCAGAACATCACGCTGCACAGATTTGGGCGTAAAGACACCGACTTGTTCGCACAAATGCTGCGCTTTCGATGACATAAACAGCACTTTGTCTTTCGGGCGCAACTCACCATCCACTACGCGCACCAGCATGATAACGCCAACATAGTTATCAAACCATGAATCAATGATTAAAGCTTTTAAAGGTCCAGCTGGATTACCTTTAGGAGGGGGTATCTTCGTAACAACCTCTTCCAGAATATCCTCGATGCCAATACCCGACTTGGCAGATGCATGCACTGCGCCCATCGACTCGATGCCGATAATGTCTTCGATTTCTTGCGCCACGCGATCTGGGTCAGCCGCTGGCAAATCGATTTTGTTCAAGACTGGGCGAACTTCCACGCCCTGCTCAATCGCTGTGTAGCAGTTAGCAACGGTTTGCGCTTCGACCCCTTGTGAAGCATCAACGACCAACAACGCACCTTCACACGCTGCGAGTGAGCGGCTGACTTCATAGCTAAAGTCAACGTGTCCTGGGGTATCAATCAGATTGAGGTTATAAACTTTGCCGTCGCGCGCTTTGTAATGCAGCGCGGCAGTTTGCGCTTTAATCGTAATGCCACGTTCTTTTTCAATATCCATTGAGTCGAGCACTTGCTCGCTCATTTCACGCATTTCTAAGCCGCCACAAAACTGAATGAACCGATCCGCCAAGGTACTTTTACCGTGGTCGATGTGGGCAATAATAGAGAAATTACGAATATGATCCATGTGTCCAGCCAAATCTTGTAAGGGCAAGAAAATAAAACGGGCACGCCACGCGTGCCCGGTTGTGCGTTAATCCGCGATTTTAGCCTAAAACGGCCAGCCTAGCATCCAGTGCCGCTTGATCCAAATGATAGTGGCAGATTTCCTGCCCCTTCTCATCGGTTAACACCGGCACCAATTCACCGTACAAAGCTTCAAGCGCATCAATATCTTCAATATCAATCCACTCAAATTCAAAGCGTCCCGCCGCTTGCACCAGCAATTGATCCTTCATCACATGGCACAAGCTGCAATATTCGCGGCCAAACAACTTTAGTTTGATCATTTAGCCGGCGCCTTGATCACCACAAAAGCAGGGTTACCATTTCGCAAAACTCGCAAAGGCAAAGATCCGTTGGGTTTAAGCTCGCTCAAGGCTTTTTTCAGCTGCGCAGCACTCGTCAAATCTTGTCCACCCAAGCCGACAATGACATCCCCAGCCTGTAAACCTGCTTTAGCTGCTTCACCACTGGTATTACGCACTAACAAACCAAAACTAATTCCCAACTGCTTTAGCTGCCTTGGATTTAGCTCCTGAATTGCCAGACCAAATTTACCGGCATCGTCACTATTGCCTTTATATTCACGGGCTTGAGAGTTTTTATCGCTTTCCTCCAATTGACCCACTGTCAACTGAAAGTCGCGCGCCGCTTTATCGCGCCAAACTTGCACTGTTGCTTTTGATCCGGGCTTAGCTGCACTCACTACGCGCGGCAATTCACCTGCATTCGCAATCGTTTGGCCGTTAAACTTCAGCAAGATATCGCCGGCTTTCAAACCCGCTTTTTCGGCGGGGCCGTCTTTTTCTACTGAGCTGAGCAATGCGCCACTCGCTTTAGACAAGCCAAAACTCTTCGCCAAGTCTTCGTTCACGTCTTGAATCGACACCCCGATACGGCCACGCGTCACTTTACCATTGGCTTTGAGCTCATCCGCCACCTTCATCGCAACATCGATCGGAATCGAGAATGACAGACCCATATAGCCACCGGAACGGCTATAGATTTGCGAGTTAATTCCCACGACTTCGCCATTCATATTAAACAGTGGGCCACCTGAATTGCCTGGATTAATCGCCACATCTGTTTGGATAAAGGGCACAAAATTTTCATCGGGCAAGCTACGGCCTTTAGCGGATACAATCCCAGCAGTCACGGTGTTATCTAGGCCAAAAGGCTGGCCAATCGCCAACACCCACTCACCCTGCTTCAATTTATTAGCATCCCCCAAGTCAACCTTGGGAAGATTTGTGCCTTCAATTTTAAGCAAAGCCACATCAGTACGGGCATCAGCACCGACCACCTTAGCTTTAAAGCTACGTTTATCTACCATTTTGACCGTAATTTCATCAGCCTGCGCCACGACATGGGCATTGGTTAAGATGTAGCCATTGCTATCAATAATAAAACCGGATCCCAGCGATTGCGCCTGATGTTGACGCGGTTGACCACCACGCGCTCCGGGTGGCATTGGAAAACCAAAGCGACGTAACAATTCCAATGTTTCCGGATCGATGCCTTGAGCCCCCGCTGCATCCTCACGGACTGATGCCGTAGTAGAAATATTTACAACTGCTTTGCCTTCCTTTTCGACCACGGCCGTAAAATCGGGCAACGCGGCTGTCGCGGCAACCGCCGTCAAACTACCGCTAATCAGTAAGGTCGTGAGCATAAATCGATTCAACATAGTCCCTTCCTCTGGGTCAGTGAGTACGTTTTAGTTCACAGGTTTTCAGCACCTGTCCAGTTGGATGCTTTGCCACAATTGCAGGCTCAGCAGGTTGCATTGGCGTTTTAGGTAACAACCGCAGCACAAAAAAACCAAGGATAAACCCAATGACTGCGCCACTTAAAGTGGCTAATTCACTCTTGGCAGTCACAAAATGACCAATCATCGCGCCCAAGAGCAATAACAGCATGGGTAAGCCATAGGCCCACAGGGCCGTCGAGAGCAAGGCGCGCTCGGCAACACCGATGGTTACTAGATCATTGGCCTGCGCATGCACAGGATTACTAACGCGATAACTTTCCTGCGCATTGCCAAACATACGCGTGATGGCAACTGATTTACATCCTTTTTCGGGGTCGCAACTTCCGCAAGGGGTATGAGGGCGAATTTTTACCCAGGCGTAATCGCCCTCTGCTTTTACAACTTGCGCTTGAGTTTCAATCATGGCTACAGCTCAATGGACAGACTTAGCGTGCATTGTACACGTTCGCAAATGCCTCAACCGTTGCAGCAGGGACTTCGCCCAGAGCAGTGACTAGATAACCGCCACTTTGTCGCGCGTATAAGTGAGTTGCGCCTTGATGAGCCAAACCCAATGGAATGCGTTGATGAAACGATTCAATAAAGATCGATACGGTCGCCGCGCCATCGCTGTACAGATGATGAATGACAGTGCGACTTTTGCCCGGCAAGGTTTTGCGCGTTTGTTTAAGTAAGCGAAAACCCAGGGGCGGTGACTTAATATCCCAACCAGCTTCCTGCGTCACTGCCGCAATACCAGTACTATTATCAATGACTACTGATTGCAACTGGCGAGTAGGCTTTAGCCATTTACGATCAACACTACTCCCCAGCTGTATATTCGTGAACGAGAATAGCTGCGTAGCCTCTTTGCGCATACCCAACACGACCCATTTGAGTAGCAAGCCAGAATGATCGTCAACCCAAAAGCGATGCGGGTAACGATACTGATCATTCGGCTCCAACTGATACACCGTCGATTCCCTACCCGCTACACGCTCATGGCCAAGCAATTGCACTTGATAGGCCACGAGCAATTTATCGAGTTGATCCGGCAACTGGCGCGGAAATAATTTCGCTGTATAACGCCGATCGAGAGCACCAGAATTTTGCTCTGCAGGATAAATACTTACTTGCGTGCCATGACGATAGTATTCACGTGGGGGGCCGTCCAGCGTTTCTCGACGCTCAGCGTCGGTTACCCCGTCCAGCACGTGAATCATGCGATAAGTTGAAACTTCATCGCCATATTGATAAACGTAGGTTCCCGCATACGTGGCACTTTTAGCCGCATTGGCTGCGCGCTCGAGCAACTTTAAGGCTGCATCTTTGCTCAGCGTTTCCGCGGCAACGGCCACACTCATCACGCAATTAGCCAAAACAGCCAGCAAAACGAATCGGGATTTCCAACGAGCGATCAACATCTAGCGCTGTTCTCCAACTTCAAATGAAACCTGTGCCAAATGATCTTCACCCATTGGATTGGCCAAACCAGAACGGTGGGCCGCCAGATAGGCACGCACTTCTGCCGCATCCACCTGAACGTGCTGAACATTTGACACATCAGCACTGGCCAGTTGTTGGTGCGGAGTCGAAGAAGGCAAATTAAATTGCCACACAGCCAATCCAACGAAGGCCACTGATGCGGCGGCAGATAATGGCACCCACCAGCGTTTAGGTTTTTGCAGGCGATTTGGCGCAATAACACGCGGCTCGGCGGCGAGTCGCGCAGAAAATTTCGTCATAAAATCATTTGAGAGCGGGGTTAAACCCTGCATTGCATCCTTGGTGGCGTGCCATTCTTGCCACTGCGCTTGTAATTTCACATCTTGCTTAAGCGCGTCGAGCACTTCATCCCATTGCTCATTAGGCAACTCACCATCCATCAGAGCTGATAGTTTTTCGTTCATCTTGGTATCCTCACTCGATTTCGCTATCGCCCTCACCATCGTTTATCCTTCCCTACCTCGGACAACAGGGGTCTTAGGCGATTCGCAATCGCTTCGCGCGCCCGAAAAATACGGCTTCGTACAGTACCGATTGGGCAATCCATCGCCAGCGCGATGTCTTCGTAACTAAGGCCATCCATTTCACGCAAAGTGATCGCTTCACGAAGATCAGCGGGTAGCGCATCGACAGCCTCATTCACTGTAGAGACAATTTGCCGATTGGATAGTTCAGTTTCGGGCGTATGAAAATCGGGAACTTGCGCTACCGCATCAAGTGTTTCACCATCTTCGTCTTCATATTCAGCCGCCATCATCGGGCGACGACCAAGGGATGACAAATGATTCTTAGCGGTATTGATCGCAATACGATAGAGCCAAGTATAAAACGCACTTTCACCGCGAAAAGACGGTAAAGCCCGATAAGCCTTGATAAAGGCCTCTTGGCTGACGTCTTCTAACTCTGCGGGATCCCGAATCATTCGCGACAACAAGCGCGCAATTCGCCGCTGGTATTTAATCACCAGCATTTCGAACGCACGTTGATCGCCTGCTTGGGCGCGTCGCACTAACTCCTGATCTAAATCGCGGTCGGTGACCTGTGTCAAACTCGTATTCCTATCGTTTTATATTGCCAGTGATGTTCATCATTATTTGGGCGAGTCGCAAAATTACAAGCACCCAGCAGCGTATTGAGTCGCAACATTGGCGAGCTAGCTCTGATAGTATTACAGCTTAGCTAAAGAATCACGCAGGGACTATAGGACTAAACCGCATGCGCAAGTTTGATGTTCTGATTTTAGGAAGTGGGCTCGGTGGCATGACCATCGCTTTACAGTTGGCAGAAAAATTAAAAGTAGGTCTGATCACCAAGCGCGCATTACGCGACGGTGGCAGCGGCTGGGCGCAAGGCGGCATTGCAGCGGTACTCGACGATTCCGACAGCATTGAACTCCACATCAAAGACACTTTCGTCGCCGGTGCGGGCCTATGCGACGCAGACGCCACGCGCTACATCATCGAAAATTCAAAAGACGCGATCGATTGGCTGATTGAAATGGGCGTGCCGTTTACCAAAGATGAAACGGGCGACACCAGCTATCAGGGCTACCATTTGACGCGCGAAGGCGGCCATAGCCATCGCCGCATTATTCACGCAGCGGACGCCACGGGTGCGGCCGTCATTGACACACTAGCGATTAAAGTTGCTGCCCACCCAAATATCACCTTGCTGGAAGAACATATCGCCGTTGATTTAATCACCGAGAAAGCCGCTAACGAGGCCTCCCGTTGCGTCGGGGCCTACGTCTACGACAAAATCAACGATCGAGTCGAAACGATACTGGCGCCATTTACTGTGCTGGCCACGGGCGGCGCGGGCAAAGTCTATTTGTACACGACCAATCCAGACGTTGCGACCGGCGATGGGATTGCGATGGGCTGGCGCGCAGGTTGTCGCGTATCGAATATGGAATTCATCCAGTTCCACCCCACTTGCCTGTATCACCCACACGCCAAATCATTTTTGATTACTGAAGCGGTGCGTGGTGAAGGTGGCATTTTGCGCCTCCCCGACGGTACGCGTTTTATGCCCAACCATGATGAGCGCGCCGAATTAGCGCCGCGCGACGTCGTCGCGCGCGCGATCGACTTTGAAATGAAGCGCGGCGGTTACGACTGCGTGTATCTGGATATTTCATACAAACCCGCCGCTTTTGTCAAAGAGCACTTCCCGAATATTTACCAACGTTGTCTAGAACTTGGCATCGACATCACCAAAGAGCCGATTCCTGTTGTGCCAGCTGCGCATTACACCTGCGGCGGCCTAGTAACCGATCTAGATGGCCGAACTGATCTGGCCAATCTGTACGCTGTTGGTGAAGTTGCTTGCACCGGCTTGCATGGCGCAAATCGCTTAGCCTCGAACTCACTGCTCGAATGTATGGTACTGGGCAAAGCGGCCGCGAGTGATATTTTGGCGCAGCAAGCTCAGCCACTGCCCGAAGTCGCCGAATGGGACGAAAGCCGTGTCACCGACCCGGATGAAGAAGTGGTGATTTCACACAATTGGGATGAGCTGCGCCGCTTTATGTGGGACTACGTCGGCATCGTGCGCACCAATAAACGCCTTGAAAGAGCGCTGCACCGCATTGACTTACTGAAAAGCGAAATTCACGAGTTTTATCGCAATTTCCGCGTATCAAACGATTTGCTGGAGTTACGCAATCTGGTGATTACTGCCGAGTTAATCGTGCGTTGTGCAATGGAGCGCAAAGAAAGTCGCGGCCTACATTACAGCCGCGATTACCCCGGCATCGACACCAACTCTAAACCCACGCTACTCACGCCGGAAAATAAAAAGTAAGGGTATATTACTAGCAGGGTCACATAGCAATCCGTGGCCTTGCATACCTACAGAGGTATTTTTGCCCTACGAACCGCGTTTGGCCACATCCAGCGCAAATAAATACGCCATTGCCGCAAAACCTCGGCATCCGCACTATCAGGCCACACCACGAAATTAATTCGTTTGTTTTCACCCTTCAGATGCAACACCAGCACCTGTGCCGTCAGCACACTACTGGGCTGCAACTCCATTAAATGGCTTGTTCCCTCACTCAATTGCACCTGCATCACGCCATCCGGCAAACATTGAATTGAGCTCACCAAATTTTCGCGCCGCCACTGCCAGAACAAAGACAGCACAAGCACACCATCCAGCGCCAAGGCCATCGGCCACGACATCCACCACGCATTCACGCCAGCAAGCAAATGCATCGACAATAAAAAACCCCGTTGCCAACGCGACACGGGGTTTAGTTTGAGAATTGCGGGCAACATTACTCGCCGACCTGAATGCTGCCATTCACATTAACAACCAGACGACTCTCGCCGGCATCCACTGGCGCAGGCGCTGGTGCGGCTTCGGCCGACATCACCGCGCTCTTATACAGCATTGGACGTGGCGATGGATAATGCGACTGCGTTTGAACATTCATCTGCATCGTCTTCCACGCCGCACCACCCATGCTGCGCTGAATAATAGCCGCACGTTGACGGAAGGCACGAATTCCCTCTTCGATTAAAGCGTCTTCCGCTACTTTGCGACTTTGCTCAGAAACTTCATAACGGATATCAGCCAATTGCAGCGCGATGCCATTGCTTTGCGGCTTTTGCAATTGCGCGATTAATTGCGATAAGGCGGCAAAATCTTTCGAATTGAGTCGCAACTCGCCGCGACTGCGCCATGATTGCAATTGATTGGTTTTGTTATTGTAAATTGGGTAGCTGCTATAACCCGTGCCTGCCGATTGCACGCTCGGGTATTGCTTGAGCTGTTTTTGCGCGGCAGTAATCGTTTGATTGATTTTCTCAGCCAATTTGCTGGAATCGGTATCGGTTAACTCAACAAACAAAGTGGCTTGCGCCATATCGTTGTCGATTTGTCGGCTGACGCTGGCATCTAGATTGACGACATTATATTGCACAGCCGACTCAGCCCAAGCCATGCAGGGCACTGACAATAGCGTTGCAATTAGCATTTTTTTCATATGACTACCCTTGCCCTAATAAGACTGAATGAAAGTCATTTAAGCACAGCGCATATTTTCTCGCTGCGTAAAAAAGTCGCCATCAATGATGGCGACGATTCAGTTTCGGTTCAGCTCTAGTCCAACAATTAATGGTAGTTGTGATCGGTCGGCGTATTGTGAATATCATCCGACACCGCATCCATCACGCCCAGATGAATTTCAACGTCAAACCACTCCCAAAATAGCTTTAAGCTGCGCTTTTCTGGCCACAGCGCATCATCGGCCACCCAAGACGCCAATTCTTGATCGAATAATTTATCGGCAATATCGTCGATAAACGCGATCGAGTCTTCAGGTTCAGCCGCTTCAGGCACCAAAATCACGGTACAGTCCGAGCGAATTTCGGCCAACGTTAAGGTCACATCGTTACCCGGCAAGGCGTTAAGCCAATCCAAAAAAGGCTGCTTGGGGCGAATAATGGCGGCAGAACGGTCTACGATAAACATCCGGTTTCCTTCAGATTTCATATATTTTCAAATTTCAATCAATACTTAAACAATCAGATGGGGGCAAAGCGCCAAAGTGCAATTGCCCCCAAAGTTTAGCGCCGACGACGGCGTGTGCCAGTACTCACTTCACCAGTGGCGGCGGCCGCCGCTTGCGCGCGACGACGCTGCGTAGCGGTACCCGGCTTTTTGCGCTTTGCAGCCGGTTCAGTGGCTACCGTTTTCGCGCGCGGAGTTGCAGGTACTCCGCCAGATTGAACGCGTGGCTTTGCGCTAGTTCGGCGTGTGCTAGCTGGTTCAGTTGCGGCCGTCGGCGTTTTCTCAGCCGCTCTTGCACCGACTTTACCGGTTGTTTTAGCACCCGCTTTAGCGGTTGTTTTAGCACCCGCTTTAGCGGTGGCAGCCGAAGCACTCTTCACGCCGACCAAGCGGCCAAAATCGTCGACCAAGGCAAAATCGATCTTGCTGGTTTCCAAATCAACGCGCACTACACGCACTTTGACGCGATCGGTAATCCGGTACACCTGCCCACCGCGCTCACCTTTAAGCTCTTTGCGCTTTTCGTCGTAATGGAAGTAATCGGTACCCAATTCGGACACGTGCACCAAGCCTTCGACATACAATTCGTCAAGCAGTACAAACATGCCAAAACCAGTCACGGCGGACACTGAGCCCATAAACTCTTCGCCGATCTTGTCTTGCATGTAGTAGCACTTGAGCCAATTTTGCACGTCGCGGCTGGCTTCATCGGCGCGGCGCTCGGTCATCGAGCATTGCACCCCAAGCTGCTCCCACTTCGTTGCTGGCTTGTATTTTTTGCCAGCCAAAATCGCCTTGATCGAGCGATGCACCAGCAAATCGGGGTAGCGACGAATCGGCGACGTAAAGTGCGCATACGCCTCGTAACTCAAGCCAAAATGGCCTTCATTATCAGGCGAATACACCGCTTGCGATAGACTACGCAGCAACATGGTTTGCAATAGCGGCGCATCGGGGCGGTTTTTAATGCTTTCGAGTAATTGCGCGTAATCTTTGGCGCTCGGATCTTCCGCGCCGCCCAAACTCAAACCCATGGTGCGCAAATACTCGCGCAGGTTTTTCAGTTTTTCGGGCGTCGGGCCTTCGTGCACACGGTAAAGCCCCACATGCTCGTTTTTGATTAAAATATCCGCCGCGCACACATTGGCCGCCAACATACATTCTTCGATCAATTTATGCGCGTCGTTACGCACCACCGGCACAATCGCTTTGATTTTGCCAAAGTCGTCAAAACGCATTTCAGTTTCTTGCGTTTCAAAATCAATTGCACCGCGCTCATGGCGCGCAGCAACAAACACTTTATACAAATCGTACAGTGTATTCAGATGCGGAAGCAAACGGGTATTGGCCTGGGCATCTTCCCCATCAGGGTTTTGCAACATATCCCACACCCGGGTATAGGTCAGACGCGCTTTCGACAACATCACCGCTGGGTAAAACTGATATTTTTTAATCTCGCCGGTTTGCGTGACCTTCATATCGCACACCATACACAGGCGCTCAACATCGGGGTTTAGCGAACACACGCCATTGGACAGCGCTTCAGGCAACATCGGAATGACGCGGCGTGGGAAATACACCGAATTACCACGCTCGATCGCGGTTAAATCCAAGGCGTCGTCCGGACGCACATAATGGCTAACGTCGGCAATCGCCACAACCAAACGCCAACCTTTGCCTTTCTTCTCGGCAAAAACCGCGTCGTCAAAGTCTTTCGCCGTTTCGCCATCAATCGTTACCAGCGGCAGCCCGCGCAAATCAACGCGTTCAACGCCTTGCACGGGCTTCCAATCTTTCTTTTTCACTTTTTGCGGCGTCGCGTCGGCTTGCGCTTGCGCCTCTGGGGAAAACACATGCGGCAAATTATGTTTGCGCAGCGCAATTTCGATTTCCATGCCTGGATCGTCGTAATTGCCAAGCAATTCGATTACACGGCCCACAGGCTGAGAATAGCGGGACGGCTGCGCCAACAGCTCAACCATCACCACCTGCCCCGCTTTCGCGCCACCGGTGTTTTGCGCTTCGAGCAAAATATCGCGACTGATACGCTTATCTTCGGCGGTGACAAAAAACACGCCGCGCTCATTATGCAAACGACCAACTAGTCGCTGATTTACATGCTCAAGCACCTCGGCAATGCTGCCTTCTGGCCGGCCACGGCGGTCAACTCCAATGTGCCGCACCAGTACGCGATCGCCGTGCAGGACTTTGTCCATCTCCTTGGGGCCAAGGAATAAATCATCGCCCCCATCGTCACGAATTAAAAAGCCAAATCCATCGGGATGGCCTTGTACTTTACCCGCAATCAAATCGAGCTTTTCGGGCAGGCACAAAGCGCCTTTGCGATTGAGCAAGAGCTGCCCTTCGCGCCCCATGGCCTGCATACGGCGCTCGAACGCGACTAATTCATCTTCACGGATATTGAGTAATTGGGCCAATTCTTCGGCCATGATCGGCGCGCCACGCTCAGCAAGAATTTGCAGAATAAATTCACGCGACGGCAAAGGATATTCATAGCGCCCTTTTTCGCGCTCGAGATAAGGGTCTTGGGCACGCAAGCCAGTGATTTTGCGAGTAGGTTTTTTCTTAGTTACTGGAGTTTTTTCCATTGATCCCGTTTTTTTCATATTAAGGTTGACGCTCTACGTCTGATTGCATATTATAGCGCCTCTCTGATGTAGCGGCGCTGCGAATTTGTAGCTCGTTGCAAATGAATGATTGTTGTGAAGAGCCCAGGTGGCGGAATTGGTAGACGCACTAGGTTCAGGTCCTAGCGCCCGCAAGGGTGTGGAAGTTCGAGTCTTCTCTTGGGCACCAACTCTTCAAACAACATCATAACATCAGACGTGCCCAGGTGGCGGAATTGGTAGACGCACTAGGTTCAGGTCCTAGCGCCCGCAAGGGTGTGGAAGTTCGAGTCTTCTCTTGGGCACCATTTTGTTATACAAAGCAGTACAAAGAAGTCCAATTAGCCCCGTAAAACAAAGGTTTGCGGGGTTTTTTGTATCCAACGCGATCCAAACCTATCTAAGTAAATCCAATATCCATTGTTGGTATCATTGTTGGTATATTTTTACCAAAATCTCAAAAATCACCGCCACACTCACTCAAGCAAAACCCAACTATCCAAGCGTGCAAACCCATCTAGCTTGCAATCCAGTTTTTATTGTTGCCCCCCCAACTTCATATGGCAACAATCATACACAAGAGCCAATCCAAGCATCAAAGTAGTGACATTTCCCAACATACCTCGCGATCGCCACGCTGGGTGATCTAACCCGAACATCGTACTGAGCGTCGATGTCTGCCACCGTTCACAGATACCAGATACCATCAAGCCGCTCATCAAAACGATAATCAATCAACCAAGGCCAAACGCTTGGCGCGTCAGGTTGTCATTGCCATCATACGCAATCGGCCCCTTCTGCTGCGGCATCGGCCTAGATCAGATGGTCGATGGCGTCGCAGGCGAATTGCTGCGGGTGAAGAATCTACAGAATACCTACCAAGGTATTACTATCAAGTAAAATCCACGATTGAATTACAGGCAAATACCCACGAAAAAAAACAAAAAATGATGACATCCATTGCTAGCCAGGAGCGGATCGAGTCAACGGTCTATGATGCTGTGATAATCGCCCTTGCCTTGCTTAACTTACGATGTTTGTGCATTCAGTGATTCAAGACGAACAGCTGTAGTGTGAAATACCACCTGCGCTAAAAAATTCATTCGGTTTTAGTTGATAGTACTTGTCTTCAATCGCCAGCCCTTGTTCGCTATATGGGTCGCTAAAAACCTGTTTTAGCTCTTCAATTAGTGAATAGTCACCATGTCGCGCTTGCTCATACGCGGGTGCAACCAACCATTCTCGCCAAGTGTATTTAGGATTGGTGCCCAGCATATTCATGCGGATCGTATTTAAATCTAATTTTTCATTTGCCAATGCTATATGCCACTGCTCAAGCCAATCTTGCCATTGCTGATCCAGTTCAGTGGAAATTGCTTGGTAAAAGCTTTTTTTCAGGCTTCCGATTTCTGCGGGTATATGTGATAGCTCACGAAAAAAGATCGTGTAATCCAGCTTTGTTTGCGTCATTAACAGAATTAATTGGCTGAATAATCGTTGGGGAAACTCGCTCAAGCCCAATTTTGCGGCCCACATGCTCTGACATTGCTGCTGAATCTCGGCTTTAAAGCTACGGCGAACTTCGTCTAATTGATCCATTGCTTGCTGATCTTGCGCGAGTAAAGCGCGGAGTGCCTGCCAGAACAT
Source organism: Chitinibacter sp. SCUT-21 (assembly GCA_041874755.1). Classification (NCBI taxonomy): domain Bacteria; kingdom Pseudomonadati; phylum Pseudomonadota; class Betaproteobacteria; order Neisseriales; family Chitinibacteraceae; genus Chitinibacter; species Chitinibacter sp. SCUT-21. The sequence goes on along the minus strand of CP102611.1, from coordinate 3,342,137 downwards.
ATGAAAATTAGCCTCGGCGGCGGCAGGCTGATTAAAAAAAGCAAAGTGTTGGCCGCCTCCGGTCCATGGCTGAAAATCGAGCTCAAAGGCTTCACAAAAACCAAAAGGACCATAATCTAGGGTTAATCCACCAGCGTGGCAGTTGTCGCTATTAAAATTACCTTGGCAGAAACCGACCCGCAGCCAATGAGCGACGAGTTTACTTAAGCGCATGCGAAAAGCTTTGGCCAACTCAATAATCTGTTGATTAAATTCAAGGCTTGAATCGATTTCACCTTGATACTCACGCTCAATCAAATGCGCCACGATGGCTTGCAGCTCAGGTAGTGCATTTTCATGCGCATTGACTCGTGCTCGGCGCGCAAACAGCTCGATCTGGCCAACCCGCAAAAATGATGACGCAACGCGAGTTGCAATAGCGACCGGGTTGTCCACCATGATGTCGGGGTCGCTTGAATAGGAATTGGGTGAATACCAAGGCCGTGCAGCCGTTTCGGACTTGGATACAAATAACGTGAGTGAACGCGATGTGGGAACACCAAGGGCGTGCATATATTCTTGGGCTAAAAATTCACGCACACTTGAGCGTAAGACTGCGCGGCCATCACCGCCGCGACAATAGGCCGTTGGCCCGCCACCTTTTAATTGCATTTCATAGCGTTGACCGCGAAACACCCCCTCAAAAACCGAGATTGCACGGCCATCACCATAACCGTTACCAGTACGAAATGGGCATTGTTGGGTATATTCAGCACCATAGATCGAAAGTGCATAGCCCGTTGCCCAGCCATAACGCACCATTGGTGCAGGGACCTGACTTAAATCACCAGAAAATAGCCGCCTAAAACCACGATCATGGACAAGCTGATCGGCTAGGCCCAATTGAACAAAAAAGGCTTGGCTGTGACTAACATACTCGGCATCGCTAAGTGCGGTGGGCTTCACACGAACATAATGGCCAGAATAAACTTGCCTAGCACGATGATCATCCCCGTCTACTGTCCCATTTGGATCTGGCGTGAGGCGACTCATCAAAGAATAATCTACCGCCGTTGCGAAAGTTGCCAAATCAGCAATACTAGGCTGCGCGATAAATTTTGACGAGGCAGTCATTACTAAAGTCCTTGGGTTCCGTGTTGATCTGGATTATTCCGGCGCAGAGGATGTGCCCGTTGCAAATAGCTGTTTAAGCGGCGGTGAGTTTAATTGGTTTATTGCCTATGGGCACCTTTAATAACATCAGCAACTTTACATTTGGTGAACACGATGAGCACACAAAAGCAACCTAGCCTGTTTGGCAATCTACTGCTAAACATTCTGATCCCTACGCTGATACTCACCAAATTAAGCACCGAACAGTGGCTTGGACCTACTTGGGCAGTGGTAGCCGCGCTAGCCTTCCCGTTAGGTTACGGCCTGTACGATTTAAAACAAAGCGGCAAAGTCAATTTTATTTCGATTCTAGGGGTAGTCAGTGTGCTTCTTACCGGTGGCATTAGTTTACTCGAGCTTGACCCTAAGTATTTAGCCATCAAGGAAGCAGCAATTCCCACCCTGATTGGCTTAGTGCTGTTGATTAGTCAGTTTACCCCCTATCCGCTACTCCAAAAGCTGCTTTATAACGATCAAATTCTAAACTTAGCCGCCATCGAGCAAGCCCTAGCTACGGCACAACTACAAGCCGAGCTTGGTAAACGTCTGAGCATTACGAACTACTTAGTAGCAAGCTCGTTCTTTTTATCGGGAGCCCTGAATTATCTCTTGGCCCGTTGGATAGTGGTAAGCCCTCCGGGCACCAGTGAATTTGCGGCCGAACTGGGCAAAATGACAGCGCTTAGCTACCCTGTGATTGCAATCCCAAGCATGATCGTCCTAATGATCAGCCTATGGTACCTGCTGCATAGCCTTAAAAAACTAACCGGCCTGAGCACGGATCAGCTATTAGCAGTGAAGGGTTAATAATGCATATGAGCACTCACACGAACTAACCCGGCTATAAAAGCGGCTATAACGTTGCCAGCGCTTACAAGTGACAACAACTTCATTTTATTTTGTACAGCAGAGGAATAGACACCTTGATCTAAATTCAACCGCAAGCTCTGCACCAACAGGCACTGCTAATTGGGTAATCGTAAAGCGCCATCGCATCGACTCACAATGATGTTTCTTTCCAGCCATCCTCTTGGAAACGCATGCGCCAAGTGGCAATTGATTATTGTGGTTTTTGTTATTTCTGCGCGACAAAAACCAATCTGTCCTTGAGCTTGCTTGAATTTGGCCGATAGTAAGACTATCGCCCTTCCATTTCCCCAAAGGCCAATGTCCGAAGAACTCACCCAAGCTCACGTCCTGGTTGCCGACGATGCGCCGACTGTTCGCCAATCCATTCGCATGACTTTGGCACAATCGGGGATTAATCGCGCCGATGCAGCCAGCAGCATTGGTGAGACGCGCCGCCGCTTACGCAATAGTGATTATGATGTCGTGCTGTGCGATTACCATTTTGGCGAGGGCATGAACGGGCAGGAGCTACTGGAAGAGCTGCGCCATAGCGGTGAATTACCGCTCTACACCATCTGGATTATGATCACGGCAGAAGCATCGTATGAAAAAGTGGTCGCCGTCGCCGAAATTGGCCCCGATGATTACCTGATCAAGCCCTTTACCAGCAAGCAACTCACCCAACGTTTATCGCTAGCTTGGAGCAGAAAACGCTTTCTTAAACCGATTTACGACAAAATCAACGACGGCGACACGCTGGGTGCAATTGAAGTCGCAAAGTCACTGGTCCCCAAAGCCGCCGGGTTTAGCAATGATTTGATGCGCTTACTCTCGTCGCTATTACTTGAAGCGGGCAAGCTCGACGAAGCGGCTAAGTTATTTGAAGAGATTCTAAAACAGCGTGTTGTACCCTGGGCCAAGCTTGGTTTAGCTAAAACACTGAGTCGGCAAGGAAAAAAAACGCAGGCGGAAAATACACTCCAAGCCGCGATTGTTGAGCACGCCCAATACGTCGATGCGTATGAAGAGCTCGCATCCATGTATATGGCCGAAGGTCGCTTAAATGAAGCGATGGCGGTGTTTGAAAAATGCCTCTCGCTGACACCCAATAATGTCGGGCGCCTGCAAAAAGCTGGCAATTTGGCCAATATGCTTGGCGACTCGAGCAAAGCCAAGCAATTTTTGGAACGCGCTGTCACTTGCGGCGGCAATTCTTCACTACTCAGCGGCGAAACGGTACTGCAATTGGCGCTCGCTGCTCGGCGTGAAAATAATAGCTCGGATGCCGATAAATACTTGCGCATGGTGCGCGAAATTGCCAAGCGCGAAGATAACACCAGCAATCGGATTATTGATTTGCTCGCCTCGGCGGTATACGAAGGTAAACCGCAATTACTCGAGCAAATCGAAACCTATATGGCCGACCCCGAGTTTGTACTGGAAATTGCCGTTAGTTTTATTATGACCGCCGATATTGTTTGCCCTGCCACCATTGAGGGCGAGCAGGCCAGTGGCGCAACGGCACCGTATAAATGGCTGCTGCACATCGCACAACGCTTTATTACCACCAAGCACATTTCCGGCATGTTAGAAAGCTCGGCCAATATGCGCCCCGTGTGGCAGCAATTTATCCAACAAGCTGGCAGCGAGATCAACGAGCTGAATAATGAAGGCGTACAGTTGATGCTTAAATCACAGTTTGCCGAAGCGATTGAGAAACTATTACCTACCGCGCAAACCACCTTCAATCAACGCCTGATGCTCTCGAGCACGCACGCCATTATCAAATATCTGCGCAGCGAAAATACCGTCGAGAAAAAAGAACGCGACGCCTTACTCAATCAAGCCTACCACTTCCTCAGCCGGCTAGAAGGACTGATCGACGCAGGCACTTATCACAGTTTGAATCAAGAGCTTCAAAGCATGATTACTCAGGCGAAAGTAATCTGAGCTAGCCCATTTTTACGAAACGTCAAGATCGCAACCGAAAGTCAGCTTACACTTGAAGAAAAAGAACCAAAAACTAAATTACGATCTCCGATAGTCGGAAAGACAAACCGAGTGGAGATGAATAATGCGGAATACTTTTAAGCAAAAACTAATCGTTAGATTGTTGGTGTGTAGCTTTACTGCAATGGCAGTAACCGCTTGCGGCGGCGGAGGTGGCGACAGCAGCAGTTCGCCGAGTGCCAGCGCAACCACAAAAGCTTTAAGCGGTGTTGCTGCAACAGGCTCAGCAATTGTAGATGCAACAGTTACCATCAAAGATAGCAAAGGTGCTACCGCAACCACTAAAACCGATACGACAGGCTCCTACACCTTTACTGAAGCTCAATTATCGGGATTCACAGCTCCGTTTGTCGTCCAGGTGTCTGGTGGCAATATTGGCTCAGCAACAGGGCCCGCAAACACAAGCAGCTTATTCTCTGTTGCAACTTCAGCCTCGGGCTCCACAGCCAACATCACACCATTAACTACCATGCTTGTTGCTGCATTATCAGGCCAACAGCCCTCTGATTTTTTCAGCCAAATTGGCACAACTGCTGCACCTAACGCTGCGACCTTGATCAATAGCCAAGCATTAGCAACCGCACAAAGCCAAGTCATCAACACGCTAAAAAGCCTTGGCGTATCAGGCAGCGATCTTAATAGTATTGGCGATTTTTTAGCCGGCACTTTACAAGCAGCAACCAGTACCTCTAGCACAGGCAACGTATACGACAATTTACTAGATATCATTGCGGCCAACCCCAGCATTAATATCGCAGCTGTGACCACTCAAATTGCAGTTGAAACAGTTACAAATAATGGCGGAAAATCACCCACAGGCGGAACACCAATTACCCAATCAACCGCAATTAACGAAGACACATATGGCGGTTGCATGGCAGGATTGGTTGCAGGCAATTCCATTTCAGGTGTTAGCAAAATAACGCTGACTGAACAACCAGAAGATCGAGCCCACTGGATTTATACGTCCTACAAATTAAGCGATTTCGATCCAGCCACCGGGAATGCAGGATGGAATGCTTCGCGCGGAGAAGATACCGAAGGTGCTGCCGCGACCAAATTAATTGAATTTCCTGAGAAAACAATTACAGATTTTACCAACGACACAGGTTCAACCACGACAGCGATTACCCGACCTTATAAATACATCGTCAGCAGCCAATCATCGGCAAATGGCAGTAAGCTCCTCAAACCTTGGTACCTCGACTTGAATGACTACTGGTCACCTGCTGGCCGAATCTATTGGGGCTACAAAGAAGAAGGAAATGATGACAATCCTGGCGACGTCGGGGTCGGCAAGAATTATCAGTTTGGTTTTACTTACAAGTCTGATCGCCCCGCCGACCTAGCTCTCGATGGGTTGAAAAAAGATGTCGAGGTAAAATACGGGCCGCTTACTCGAACCTATTTAAAAAACACAGACAAAACAGGCTCAATTACCTATTCGCATACTTATGTTGGCAGTGAAATAATTACGACGAAATTAGGGGCAATTAAAGCATGTAAATACACGGAAAATGGCAATGTAACCCACAGTTATGCTGCAGGAGCGAAAGCGAGCGATGCCACTAACATCACATTCAAAACTACAATTTGGACTGCTCCAACTTTGGGGGTAATTCGCCGAGACTACGAAGAAACGGGTCTTAACTCCGACAGTAAAAAAGTCTGGTCTGCATCACAATCTAGAGAATTAACTAGTATAGTCGTCGGCAATACAAACTACGGTAGCGCAATACTAAATGACAGCACCTTCGGCGCATGTATGAAATCAACAAAACTACCAAGTAGTTTGACCGCAACAGATACCAGCCTTGCTGCGCAAAATTTGATGGGCTCGGTATTTGAATATACAGCCAACTACAACGGTAGTGGTTACAATTTCAACTGGCGCAAAGATGCCTACGTGCAATCTTCAAAAGTTGGCCAGGCTACTAACTACGTCAAATTTGCTGGAAATGATCCGCTCGTCAGTGTGAACGCAAAAGTCGAACCGTATTATTTCGTCGTTCCGGGACAATATCAAGGATCTGTTAGCTCTTACGCCAACTTACAAGCACTCTCAAACACTCCAGCAGGCACCACACCATCAGGATCAAGTCTAGCCACCAACTTTAAGCTTAATGGTTTTGCCTATAGCGATGCGGCAACCAATGCTTGGTTAGGCTGGCGTGAAGAGGGTGATGCCAACAATCCATCTAGCAGTGGTTTGGTTGGACCATCGCAGTATTTCATGCAGGCATTTGCGGCAAAATGGGATGCTTTCCCTGCCTTTTGGAATGGTGGTTTGCGTAAAAATGTGCCCGTGACCGATATGCGCACTCAAGCAGTCAAAGCCTCGTGGATTGGTGGTGGCAACGATATTGACCCTCGCGATATGAAAACAGAAGCACTGTATACAGGCCGCGGCCAAGTTACCACCGCATTGGGAAGCTTTGATACTTGTGTACTTAAAACAACCTACACCATTACTTGGCCAAGCTGGAACACAGCCAAAGCAGGTTGGAAGGTTGTTGAGGTAAACACCGAGCACCATGTTCCGGGCTTAGGCGTGGTATACATGACTGACGTTGAAGATGATTATACTGATGCGGCCAATCCAACGGTGACGCAATGGTACTCCAACAAAGCACGTGAATTGCGCCATGCCATCATCAAAGGCAAGCAATATGGTACCCTACCTGCAGGAGTAAATCCTCTTCCATAATCAATAGTTAACATAAGGTCAAGCCACGGCAAAATGCCGTGGCTTTTACTAGCAAATTCAAGATAAGAAATCATTCATTTGCAACATCGACCAATATTACGTTTAATGCCTGCTGCAATTGAACAGGGCTTAAACACACCAAAAACCCACGCTTACCACCATTGATATAAATCCGTTCCAGCACAACGATGCTGTCCTGCATATACACGGGCATTGTTTTTTTGGTGCCAAACGGCGATGTGCCGCCGACCATATAGCCGCTGTGCTTATTCGCTACTTCCGGCGCGCACGGGCTGATGGTTTTGCAACCGATATGGCGCGCCAGATTTTTGGTGCTGACCTCCTTGTCGCCATGCATTAACACGATCATAGGCTGTTTTTTTTCGTCTTCCATAATCAGCGTTTTAATCACGCAATGCTCGTCCACGCCGAGCTCGCGCGCTGATACTGCGGTGCCGCCCTTTTCTTCGTACGCGTACAAATGCTCGGTAAACGCGATTTTATGCTGACGTAAAAAACGAATCGCCGTGGTGACCGGCATTTTCTCACTCATTATTTTCATCCTTGCAATGCGCGCCATGACAAAGGCGGCCAATCGGCTTAATATATCCGACTATTTTACTCAAGTTTAAAGCCATGCCCTTCGATTGCCTGCCGCTTAACCCACGCTTTAGCCAATTAAACGAGCGTTTTTGGGATCATACGCCGCCAACACCGATGCCGAATGCGCATGTGGTGGCGCTCAATTACGCGCTGGCACAGCAGTTGGGGATTAACTGGCACGCCGATCAGCAGCAGCTCGACCCAACGCTGCCCGATTATCTGCTGGGCAACCGCATCCCGCAAGGCAGCGTGTCACTGGCCAGTGTGTATTCGGGCCATCAATTTGGCGTGAATGTGCCGCAGCTTGGCGACGGCCGCGCGCTGCTGGTCGCTGAATTTACCGACCCGCACGGTGAGCATTGGGAAATGCAACTGAAAGGTGCGGGCCCTACGCCCTACTCGCGCCGTGGTGATGGCCGGGCAGTATTGCGCTCTAGCATCCGTGAATACTTAGCCTGCGAGGCATTACACCACCTAGGTATTCCCACCACGCGCGCGCTCGCGATTGGCGGCTCGCCGCAAACCGTGTGGCGCGAAACGCGCGAAACCGCCGCCGTCGTTACCCGGCTGGCGCCGACTTTTGTGCGCTTTGGGCATTTTGAATATTTCTTTTATCAGGGCGAGCCCGAGCGCATTAAGGAGCTCGCCGATTGGGTGATCACACACCACTACCCCGCATGCGCAGCTGCGCCAAATCCGTATCTGGCGATGCTCGAACAAGTCATCACCCGCACTGCCCAACTGATCGCGCAATGGCAAGCGGTCGGCTTTTGCCACGGGGTGATGAATAGCGACAATATGTCGATTTTGGGCCTAACGATTGATTACGGACCGTATGGGTTTTTAGATGGTTTTGACGCTGGGCATATTTGCAATCATTCAGACGAGGCCGGCCGCTACGCCTACAACCAGCAACCGCAAATCGGCCTGTGGAATCTGCATTGCCTCGCGCAAGCACTGCTGCCACTGACCGACAAAGATGCGTTGCTCGCCGCACTGGGTGAATATCAGCCACAATTTGAAGCGGCGTTTGCCGAGCAATTGCGAGCAAAACTGGGGTTTGCCGAGTGGTTTGAAGACGACTGGACTTTAGTCACCGATTTGTTTGAGCTGATGCAAGCGACTCACACCGATTGGACAATCTTCTGGCGCACGCTCAGCCACTGGTCAGTCGCGCAAAACACTAGCGAATTGCGCGATCTATTTTTAGCGCGTGAGCATTTCGACGATTGGTTGGAGCGTTACCAGCGCCGCCTGAACGATGGCCTCAGCGATAAGGCGCGCAGCCAAGCGATGCTCGCGGTCAACCCGAAATATGTTTTGCGCAATCACCTGGCGCAAATTGCCATCGAGAAAGCGCAACACGGTGACTTTAGCGAAATCGAGTGCCTGCATCACTGCCTAATGCGCCCATTTGATGAGCAAACCGAATTCGAAGCGTACGCCGCAGCACCGCCCAGCTGGGCCAGTGAATTATCGGTAAGCTGCTCATCCTAAAATAGACATAAGCCAGCAAACAACTCACTCACACAGCCAGCCTCATCAGCTGGCTATTTTACCTCCCTCACTTGCTTACAACTCTTTCCAGGCTGCAAGCATGGGAGCCAAGACTAAGAGCTCTATTTAGCTCGCAACTCAATTCATTTTATGCTTTGTGCATTTTTGCATTGACGCAACACCTTAAAATTAAATACCATATCCTTACTTGATGCTTATTTGCAAATTCCAAATTCATAGAAATTGAAAGCAGCACTCTTGCATCAGCAAGACTCAGCACTTTTTTATTGAGCAAAAACTAAGGAGAACGGTATGAAACACACATCTCACACACCCTGGAAATCCGCTCATAAATTTATTAGCGCCGCCATCGCTACTGCCATGCTAGCGATCACCCCAATCCAACAAGCACAAGCGTGCACTGGCATTACGCTGAAATCACAAGACGGCGCTTACATTTTTGCGCGCACCCAAGAATGGGGCACGTTTGATTTGAAATCGCGCGTTACGATTATTCCACGCAATTTTGCGCTACAAACTACGCTGGAAGACGGTAAAAAAGGCGTGGGTTGGAAAACTAAATACGGTGTGGTCGGCTTAGACGTCGTGGAAAAAGACTACCTGATCGACGGGATGAATGAAAAAGGCCTGACGGTTAATCTGTTCTATCACGAAGGCTTTGCCCAATATCCAAAATACGACGCAAGCAAAGCAGCAAGCAGCATTCCCGTATTAGCGCTTGCCCCCTACCTGCTGTCTAATTTCCAATCGATCGATGAAGTTCGCACTGCGATGAGCAAACTCAATGTGGTCGGCGTACACGTAGAGGCCATTGGTGGCGTACCACCAGTACACTTGATCGTGACTGATCGCAATGGTAAAGCCGTGGTGATTGAATTTACCAATGGCGTCACCAAGCTGCACGATGCACCACTCGGTGTTGTAACCAATGGCCCGAACTACGATTGGCACATTACTAATTTACTGAACTACACCAACCTCGATGTACCGCTACCACACCGTAAAGTGGATGATATTCGCTCACTTAAATTTGGTGCCGGTGCACGCTTGTTTGGCCTGCCAGGTGATTTAACCTCGCCATCACGCTTCTTGCGTGCGGCGGCATACGCCAGCACTGCGCGACAAACCGAGAATGGCTCAGAGACCATGTACGAAGCATTCCGTATCTTGGACAACTTCAATCTAACGATCGGTACTGCTGCAGCCGAAGGTAGCGGTGAAGTCCATCAAGAAGGCATGCGCAGCTCAACGATCTGGACAACGGCCTACGACACGAAAAACCTAGTATTGCAATACCACACGCAGCATAACCGCCGCGTGCGCCAGCTAGACTTTAAAACGGTGAATTTCGATGCCAAAGAAGTCGTTCGTATCCCGCTGGATCGTCAACAATCACAAGATATCGAGCACCTGATTCCGGTAAACACCCCACAAACCACGACTGCGATTGCGGGTGGCTGGAGCAATGGTGAAGTCGATCAATTGGCAATCGATGCTGCCAACTTTGCGGTCAGCAAAGATGGTTCATCTGCCAAGCTAAAACGCATCGTCGAAGTGAAAAAACAAGTGGTGAAAGGCACAAACTACAACATCACTTACGAGTTGGAAGACGGCAGCACGTGGAAAGCGCTGGTGCATCGCAACCTATCGGGTGAGTTCTCGCTAACCCAATCTTCGAAAATGTAAGTTCTTCCACTGAGACGAGTAGAAGGCTCAGCTCGGCTTTGACAGCGAAATTCGCTCGAGAAGCCGAGCTTTTTATTGCCCCTATACTGCCCATAGTATCTAAATCAAAGCCAATCCTAAAAATGGCTTGATCGATATACCCAAGCATCTCAATCCAAGCAATCCACAGCAAGGCGCGCTATGCCGCAGCCAAACGCTCAACCCAATGCACCAGAAAAATCTTGCCATGCTGCAGCAATAGCGTGGCATGATTGTGCAGCGACGCTTGCAAGGGATCTAGCCACACCTCACCAGGGCGATCGAACGCCACCCACAGAAAATAACCCACCCCAACCCAACAGCCACGGTAAATCGTCCGCTCCATTGGGCCATCGGCTTTAAATAAATTCAGCGAGAATTTTTGCTTCACCGGCCACAGCAAAGGCACGCCGGACGGTGTGAGCATATCGCCAATAATATGCGATAGATAACCAACCACCAGCGGCAACACCGGCCAATTATGATTTTCGTGATAAGTCAGCAGCACATACACCATCGCCACCACCATCAACAGTGAATGGGTAAAACCACGATGGCCAAAAATCGCCGCCAGCGGCAGCGAAATATACGGCACAATGCGGCCAAACGTCGATTTTGGGTGATCCAAATCAGGCAATAGCCCCGCCGCGCCAGCAATCGCCACCTCGTGCAATTGCGGCATGCGCTGCAAAATACCAACACTGCAAGCCACCATCAGCAGTGAGGCAAATGCAATGTGCGTGCGGGCCATCATGTGGGAATACCTAGCCAGCCCCGCGCCAACAACAATCAGCGCTGAAGCCTTGAAAACATTGGGGGCAGAGACAATACCAGAAAATTTGAGTGGCGTGTAAGGAAGTTGGTGGTGAGGTATTGCTCCACGGGCAATTTGCGCTAATTAGCGCAGAGGTATATCAACCAAACCAACATTAGAATTGATTTATAGAGCAACACCATGGCATGTATATGCTGCAATCGTTGATCTGCATGGATTCACAGCGATTGCATGGCCTGCTGCGCAGGCGGTGAACCGGCCGTTTCGCCGGCCACACGAGCAAGGGACGGGTCTTGCTCCGTCCCTTGCAACCCTCGCGTGCCCGATCGCCGCGAAACCCCGCTTGAAAAAGCCACGGCGAGGCGCCGCTACAACTCGCGTTGCGCTAACGTCGCAACGCTCAAACACGACGCGGCTTAAAACCTCGCCGAAGCATTTTCAAACGGCGCGTCTCCACGGGCAATCCGTCCTAATGAATAGCAGGGGTATATCAAGCAAGACTAATAAAATAATTAACTTCAGAGCAACACCACGGCATGTATATGCCACCATTGTCGGTCTGCGCGGTTTCCCCTGTCATCAAGCCGAGCGAGGAACAAGCGGTTCGGGGTTTCGGCGAGGACTGTTTGAGGCCGCAGGCCGAGTTCCGCAGCCGCCGAATCGATTGTCCGCAGCGAGGGCATTTTGCGCAGCAAAACTTGATGAGGGGTCGCCTTTGGGGTGAAGGGGTATTTGGCGAAGCAAATACCCCTTCCCGTTAGCGCGGCGGAACGCGCATTGAAACATCGCGCCAACGGCGCATAAAACAAAACCGCCAGAATCAATCCAGCGGTTTGTATTAAACAGGTAGGGCGTATTCGACGCGAAGCGTCAATACGCCAAACAGTTTGTATGCGGCGTAATGCCTTCGGCGATTACGCCCTACTCTGCTACAATTCTACATGGCTACATCATTGGTGCAAAACCAAGAAATCTGGGTTCGCTGAGATATTGCTTCGTTGTACATGACCATCTTAATGCTGAATACCCAGCCATTAAACGATGCCCAATCCACCGAGTATCAATATAACAAACACCAGGAGGATTAATTAGCAATAATCTTCCCATAAAATCAATCCACTCATCATGCGTTATTTTATTTAACGAATAGCCATGAAATGAACGACCACTTTCGAAAATTGCCAACTCATTAAATATGCTTCTTGGCAAAATATGTGCAAGACGAAACTGCAAGTCAGAATCCCATTTTGAAATAGAAAAATCAATCATAGGAATGTGATATTTCCTTTTTGCTTTTACATCATAAAACAATGAATGAAATGCCAACTCCTCATTAGAATCAAGTACATCTATCTGCTCAGAAATTTTCTCAGCACTTAAAAAGTTTGAATCAAGCATAAAGCAACTTCTCTCATCAAGGATTGAATCAGGCTGGTATAAATACCTACTAAAATTCAACTCCAACCTTCTTTCTGAGAAGAATTTTTCAAACAGATAGAATGGATGATTTTTTTTAAGCATCGCCAACCCGAATACCTTTCAAATTCTGATATGAGCGTAACGAAAAATCATCCGTCATTCCGCAAACGTAATCTATTATCAAATGAATTCGGTGCAATCTTTCATTGGCTTCTTCGGAAAAGATAGCGTACTTTTCAATATATGACTTTGGCAAACGACGAAAAAGTCGTGCCTCAACATCCAATCCTTTCTTCTTCACGCCATCATCTTTAAGTAGAGATAAAAAATCATCTTGACTCAAATCTAGCAACCGTTCGAAAGAATCTAAAATCCCTGTAATTACACTATAACCAGCCAACTCTATCTCTTCCACTTCGTGAAACCGATAAACTTTGCCAATAGTTATTTTCTTAACCTTTTCCAAAATCATGCCGACTTCAGATTCTTTTGGTATCAAAGTAACCTTGTCACCATTCATGATTTTATCAGCTAAGGATACGTAATTACTTGCGACATAAGCGACAGCCTGATTAACAACTTTAGTCTTAAACTCAACAAACCAGCCAATTTTTGAAAATCTATCAACTTTAACAATATCGAGCAACTCTTCCAAATCAACCTGAGATATTATTTTCTTCTCTAAGCCATCTTCCAAGTCACTAAGGCAATACGCAATATCATCAGCGGCCTCCATTAAATACATAAAAGGAAACTGAGCACCCTCACCCCATTTCAATCTTAGACATAATTCTTTATATATCTGTACCTCAGAATCAAAAACACCAATTTTCTTAAAGTCACCCTTATTACCAAAACTGCATGGATATTTAATTGTAGATAGTAATTGGGTGCAAGTAAGATTTAAGCCAAACCCATCATTACCTTGCAGTCTTGTAACAATCCTAAATCCTTGTGGATTTCCATCAAAATCATTAAGGCCTCCTAGATTAAGCTCCCAGCCCCCGCTGCCGTCTGCGTTTTTTATAAAATACTTTTTCTTAAGCCAGTCTTTAATTGCCGCCTCACCAAAATGGCCAAATGGTGGGTTCCCAATATCATGCAAAAGGCAAGCAGTTTCAACCACATTGGTAAATGCAGTTAATTTCTCATACCCCAAGCCAATAGAATCTTTAAGGACCATTTGGCTTAAGTAACGCCCAATTTGGGACACCTCGATTGAGTGGGTTAATCGACTTCGTACCGCAGCATTAAATTCCAGAGGAAAAACCTGTGTTTTTTGTTGCATCCGTCGAAAGGCTGATGAATTAACAACCCTAGCCTTGTCACTTTCAGAAGCAACAACTAAACCTCTCTTTCCACCTGTTGATTCACGCAACCGGTCTTCGGTAATTAAATCTAAAATAGCATCAAGGCTCATTAATAATTCATCCCAATAAATAAAAAATCAATCCCAGCTCAACGCCCCACCCGTCTGATACTCAGTCACCCGAGTCTCAAAGAAATTCTTCTCTTTCTTCAAGTCAATCATCTCACTCATCCATGGGAATGGATTGCTTACGCCTGGGAACAATTCGTTCAGGCCAATCTGCTGCATACGACGATTGGCGATAAAGCGCAGGTATTCTTTAAATTGCGCTGCGTTCAGACCCAATACGCCGCGTGGCATCGTGTCTTCGGCGTAGGCGTATTCGAGCTCGACGGCTTTGCGGAACAAGTCGGTGATTTCGACTTTGAAGCTTTCGGTCCACAACTCTGGGTTTTCCATTTTGATCGTGTTGATCAAGTCGATACCAAAATTGCAGTGCATTGATTCGTCGCGCAGGATGTATTGGTATTGCTCGGCGGCGCCGGTCATTTTGTTTTGACGGCCGAGTGCCAAGATTTGCACGAAGCCAACGTAGAAGAACAGGCCTTCCATAATGCACGCGAAGACGATGATCGAGCGCAGCAAGGCTTGGTCGTTCGCCAGCGTGCCGGTTTTGAACGCTGGGTCGGTCAAGACGTCGATAAATGGCATCAGGAACTGATCTTTATCGCGGATTGATTTGATTTCGTTGTAGGCGTTAAAGACTTCGCCTTCGTCCAGACCCAATGATTCAACGATGTATTGGTATGCGTGGGTGTGGATCGCTTCGTCGAAGGCTTGGCGCAGCAGGAACTGGCGGCATTCTGGCGAGGTGATTTGGCGGTATGTGCCGAGCACGATGTTGTTGGCCGCGAGCGAATCCGCAGTGACAAAGAAGCCAAGGTTGCGCTTTACGATGCGCATTTCGTCTTCCGACAATTGGCCGGTTTTCCATTGCTCGATGTCGCGCTGCATGTTCACTTCTTGCGGCATCCAGTGGTTTGCGCACTGCGCGAGGTATTTTTCCCACGCCCATTTGTGTTTGAACGGCACCAACTGATTAACGTCGGTGGTGCCGTTGATGACGCGTTTGTCGTCGGCGGTAATGCGCGCAGGTACCGCGCTGCCCGCTGCGGCGCTGTGGTTTGGCGCGGCGTGTGGGCTGGCAGGTGCTGGGCGGCTGATTACGTCTTCGTCAAAACTGAGCATATTGCTGATTCCTTAAATTAATACTGTTACTTTGTTTACTGGCCCGCTGGCGTTGCCGCCAAGGGGCGAATTTGGATATTGCTGGTGTCGGTGACACCGCTGCGCACTTGCAGATCATAAAAATCGCGGGTGCTGTTTTGGCTGAAAGCCACTTCACCGCGCAAATTCATATTCAAATGGACTTGGCCCAAATACACGACTTCGCCAGCGGCGACCTTGAATGGCGCGTTCAGCGGCACATCGACGTATTGATAGTTGCCGATCAAAGTACCGCTATCGCGCAACCAAGACCCCGCCGCACGCGTGACCGCGTATTGGCCGGCAGGCAAAGGCAGCACCAGCAAGCGGCCAACACTATTCTGGGTATCACCTGGAGCGCGAATAAAATCAGTAACCAGACGTGTATACCCTACTGCACGACCATTGGCACCTTGAATAAATAATTGCGCATCGGCGGTATCGGGGCTAAACGATTGCGCGGTGAACGCTACAATCGCTATCCCCTGCCCTGCCGCTGGCGTTAAACGGCCATTTTCGAGCGGCAATTTCACACTGGCGCAGCCAGTGAGCACCAGCAAGCTGGCGACCAAGACAGCGGCGCGTTTCAACACACGGTTTGCGAGCAACATCATGCCTCCTGTTATTCAGCCAGCACTTGGCTAATTTGGTTTTGCCAATGCTGTTTCTGGTTTGCGCTCAACCAGCTCGCCTCAAAACTATTGCGAACTAGCTGCACGATCTCGTCTTGCGACAGATCGAGCGCGGCGCGACAGGCTAAGAAATTGGTATTTAGATAACCGCCAAAATACGCTGGGTCGTCCGAATTGACCATCGCACACAGACCTGCGGCCAATAATTGGCGCAGATTGTGCTGCGCTAAGTCTTTGACTACACAGAGTTTTAAATTCGACAGCGGGCATACGGTCAGTGGTACACGCTCGGTGGCGAGGCGCTGAACGAGCTCGGCATCTTCAGTGCAGCGCACGCCGTGATCGATGCGGCGCGATTTAAGTAAATCCAAGGCTTCCCAGATATAACTCGCCGGACCTTCTTCGCCTGCGTGCGCCACTGCTGGTAGACCCAACTCAGCGCAACGCGCAAACAGGCGCGCAAACTTGCTCGGCGGATGGCCCATTTCGCTCGAATCCAAACCGACACCGTCGATTTGATCCAGATAGGGCAAAGCTTGCTCCAGCGTTGCGAAACCGTCTTCTTCAGACAGGTGACGCAGGAAACACATGATCAACTTAAACGAAATACCGAGCTTGGCTTCACCGTCGAGCAAAGCGCGGCGAATGCCGTTCAGCGAAACCGCAAAATCAATGCCGCGCGCGGTATGCGTTTGCGGATCGTAAAAAATCTCGGTGTGAACGATATTGTCCGCTTTGGCGC
This sequence comes from Chitinibacter sp. SCUT-21, assembly GCA_041874755.1. NCBI lineage: Bacteria > Pseudomonadati > Pseudomonadota > Betaproteobacteria > Neisseriales > Chitinibacteraceae > Chitinibacter > Chitinibacter sp. SCUT-21. Next base: position 3,325,451 of record CP102611.1, on the reverse strand, counting down.
GCTCTAGGTAGGCCCAAGTCAGATCGTAAAAATCTTGCTCAGTCACCAGCACCGACGCACCGGCGTAGTACAAATCCAGAAACGATTGCAGACTATCGAACTCATACGCCGAGCGCACCGCCTCCACACTCGCATACGGCAAAGCCACGCCATTACGCGCAGCCAGCGCAAACATCATCTCCGGCTCGAGCGAGCCCTCGATGTGCATATGCAGTTCGGCTTTCGGCAAGCGAGTGATCAGTAAGTCGAGCGGGTGTTGGGTCACAATCATTCCTTAATGGTTTAAGCAAAAACACGCTGGCTGCGTTGTTCGGCTTCGCTGTACGACACGTACTATCATCAGCCTCACGCCTTGCCAGCGCGCTTTTGCGCTATCTATTCAATCGGGATCACCGATATTTAAAACGACTCGCAGAACCGTCTTAAATATCGGCACCGCACAGCGGCACCGAGGTATATCAATACAGAAAAATAACAACAAAGCCTGCAGAAGCATACCAGCCAACCTATAAGATGGCGGGTTACGTCCTTCGGCCTAACCCGCCCTACGGCAGCACCGCGCTGATTGGGTTAGGGCTTAAATCCCCCGCAGCGGGTAGCGGTACCTAAACGCAGGAACCGCAGGCACTGCAATCTATAAAACCGCTTGCAAGCAAGCGGTTTGGCTGATTACTGGCACGCCTCGCAATCTGGATTATCAATCGAGCAGAACTTCGCATCGGTCGCTGGCGTGTTATCCACCACCGCCGCCGCCGCAATCGCCGCTTGCGCCGCAGCATAACCGCCATCCACTGGCACCGCGTTCAACTCGCCACCACGGCCAGTTGATTTTTCCGCCGCCGTTGCTGCTAGCGTGCGCAGGTAGTAGGTGGTTTTCAGGCCGCGCAACCATGCGTGTTTGTACAACTCGTCCAGTTTTTTACCTGACGCACCCGCCATGTAAATGTTCAGCGATTGCGCTTGGTCGATCCATTTCTGGCGACGGCTTGCCGCTTCCACCAACCATTTCGGGTCCATTTCAAACGCAGTGGCGTACAAGTCTTTCAGGTCTTGCGGAATACGATCGATGCGCTGTACTGAGCCATCGAAGTATTTCAAATCCGACACCATCACTTCGTCCCACAGGCCGCGCGCTTTCAAATCGCGGACCAAGTGCTCGTTGATCACGGTGAATTCGCCTGATAGGTTCGATTTGACGAACAAGTTTTGGTACGTCGGCTCGATACACGCGTCCACGCCGATGATGTTTGAAATCGTCGCCGTTGGCGCAATCGCCAAGCAGTTTGAGTTACGCATGCCGTAGGCGGCGATGCGATCGCGCAACATCGTCCAATCCAGACGCGAGCTGCGATCCACGTCGAGGTAACCGCCGCGCTCTTCTTCGAGCAAACGCAATGAGTCTTGCGGCAAGATGCCACGATCCCACAAGCTGCCTTTGTAGCTGGCGTAAATGCCGCGCTCTTGCGCCAATTCGGTCGACGCCCAGTACGCGTGATACGCAACGGTTTCCATCGATACATCGGCAAACTCAACCGCCGCTTCCGATGCGTATGGAATACGCAATGCGTGCAAGCAATCTTGGAAGCCCATAATGCCCAAACCAACTGGACGGTGCTTCAAGTTGGATGTGCGCGCTTTGCGAACTGGGTAGAAGTTAATGTCGATGACGTTGTCGAGCATGCGCATCGCTACTTTTACGGTGCGCGATAGTTTTTCTGCATCCAACTGACCATTTTTCAGGTGGTTGTACAGATTGATCGAGCCAAGATTACATACGGCGATTTCTTCGTCGTTGGTATTCAGGGTAATCTCGGTACACAAGTTAGACGAGTGAACCACGCCAACGTGTTGCTGCGGGCTGCGAATATTGCATGGGTCTTTGAATGTGATCCATGGGTGGCCCGTTTCGAACAACATCGTCAGCATTTTGCGCCATAGGCTCAAAGCTGGGATGGTTTTGGCCACGCGCATTTCGCCACGCGCCGCTTTCGCTTCGTAGTTGGTGTAGGCGATTTCGAACGCTTTGCCCACTTTATCGTGCAGATCAGGCACTTCAGATGGGCTGAACAAAGTCCACTCGCCACCTTCCATCACGCGCTTCATGAACAAGTCAGGAATCCAGTTCGCTGAGTTCATGTCGTGCGTACGGCGACGGTCGTCACCGGTGTTTTTACGCAATTCGAGGAATTCTTCGATATCGGCGTGCCAAGTTTCTAGGTAAGCACACACCGCGCCTTTACGTTTACCACCTTGGTTCACCGCCACGGCCGTGTCATTCACGACTTTCAGGAATGGCACTACGCCCTGTGATTTACCATTGGTACCCTTGATGTGGCTACCCATCGCGCGCACATTAGTCCAATCATTACCCAAACCACCGGCGAATTTCGACAGCAAGGCGTTTTCTTTCAGCGCTTCAAAAATGCCGTCCAAGTCATCAGGCACCGTGGTCAAGTAGCAGCTCGACATTTGGCTGTGGCGTGTACCTGAGTTAAACAGTGTTGGCGTTGAGCTCATAAAGTCAAAGCTAGAGAGCACGTTGTAGAACTCGATTGCACGCTCTTCGCGCTGCACTTCATTGAGCGCCAAGCCCATCGCCACGCGCATAAAGAATACTTGCGGCAATTCGATACGACGATCGTTAATGTGCAGGAAGTAGCGATCGTACAAAGTTTGCAAACCGAGGTAGCCAAACTGGTAGTCACGGTTGTGATCAAGCGCTGCCGCCAGACGCTCCAGATCAAACTGACCCAGTTTTTCGTCAAGCAACTCTGCTTCGATACCTTTCTTCACATAGCGTGGAAAGTAGCTGGCGTAGGTTTGCGCCATTTCTTCGTGGCTAGTTTCTTCGCCGAGTACTTCGCGGCGTAAGCTATTGAGAACCAGACGGGCGGTTACCAAATTGTAGGCAGGATCAGTCTCTAGATAAGTACGCGCCGCCATGACGGTTGATTTGCGCAACTCTTCGGCTGGCACGCCGTCGTACACGTTTTTCAATGTTTCGGCCAAAATCAAGTTTTGGTCGGTATTTTGCTCAAGGCCAGTACACGCCGAAGCGATCAGTGCTTTGAGTTTGTTTAAATCGAGTGGGCGGCGGCTGCCGTCTTCAAACAGCACATTGATAGCGTGCTCTTGTGCTGGCTCTGCCTCATGGCGTGCAGCATCACGCTCACGCTGGCGCTCGCTGCGATACAGTACGTATGAGCGCGCCACATCGTGTTCGCCCGAGCGCATCAGCGCCAATTCAACTTGGTCTTGAATGTCTTCAATATGGATCGCGCCACCTTCTGGCTTGCGACGCATCAACGCGCTAACCACCGAATCAGTTAAACGCGCTACTTGTTCACGCACGGCCGCGCTCGAAGCGGCGTGACTGCCTTGAACGGCGATAAAGGCTTTAGTCACCGCAACCGAAATTTTGGAGGGTTCAAAAGCCACCACAGCACCATTACGGCGAATAATTTTGTAATTGGCATAATGTGCCGCGTCATGTGGCAACGCTGGGGTCTCTGCGTTATCTGAGCGGCTAGTTGGGGTACTATCGAGCGTGTCGTACATGCACGGTTCCTCAAAGCTTTGTGTATAAGTCTGTGTATAGTTTGTGAAGAAACACTACATCTTGTGTCCCGATCACAGTGGTGACACAAATACTAGGGGAAAGAGGGGGGCTAGTGCAACTAGCAGTGCCTGTGCTAGCAGACAGATGGAAGAGCCGATAAAGCGAAATGGGGCATTTGCTACGTTTGCGAGCTGTTGTTATTACACACTTACATGACAGCTAGTTGCAAGATTGCAACATCCGTAGCCTTGCCCCACTATTGGCAAACATTCATGCCCCAACAAAAAATAAAGGCGGATTTCTCCGCCTTTATTTGATTAGCCTACCGCTAAGCGGCATGGACTATCTTAGTGGTGATGACCGTGCTCACCGTGTACGTGACCGTGCGCCAATTCTTCAGCATTAGCTTCACGCACTGCAGTCACTTTGGCCACGAAGCGAATCGTCATGCCAGCGAATGGGTGGTTACCATCCACAGTCACTTTATTACCTTCAACTTCAGTCACACGGAACAAGATCACTTCGCCTGTTTCAGGATCATCCGCTTCAAACATCATGCCCACTGATACTTCAGGTGGGAAGCTATCTTTTTCTTCGTCACGCACCAAGTCAGGCTCGAACTCACCAAAGGCGTCGTCAGGAGACATTGTCACTTCAACGCTATCACCCACGGCTTTGCCGTGCAGCGCTTCTTCTACCAGCGGCAGGATATTGTCGTAACCGCCATGCAAGTACGCAATCGGTTCTTCGGTTTTGTCGATCAGATTGCCTTCGGCGTTGTACATTTCATAAGTCAGTGTAACAACGGAATTTTTGGCGATTTGCATAGTGTTTATCCTAGCTGTTTTACAAGGTTTAAAATTTCGGCCGCGTGGCCCTTCGGGGTGACATGATATAAAGCATGTCGAATCACCCCAGATTGATCGATCACAAATGTAGAACGTTCTATACCGTATCTTACCACGCCCTGCGCTTCCCATTCGTGCACTGTATGGTACAAGCGACTGACTTCGATCTCGGTATCGGACAACAAATCAAACGACAGCCCTTGCTCATCAATAAAACTATCGTGGGCAAGGCAATCGTCCAAACTCACGCCCAGAATAATGGTTTGATATTGCGAGAATGCGTCAACCAAATCTGAAAACTCGACCGCTTCAACAATGCCGCCTGGCGTATGGTCTTTGTTAAAAAAGTACAACACGACATTTTTTTTGCCGCGAAATTGGCTCAGCTGCACCATCTCCATCGCAGCATCGGGTAAAGAAAAATCAGGAGCTAAATCGCCTACATTGAGCATTGGATCTCCAGTCGGTGCAATAATACGTTTATTATCGGACTGCAGAACACCAACAAGTATCATCAGCGATGATCAGGTGCTGTGTATTGTGCAATCACTTTTATATTTGGGCCTGCGCGCCTAGCCACGCAACTGCGAGGCGGCGAACGACTCGTTTTTTTCTTTATAGTAATAAGCCATGCCTAAAACACCATTTGATGTTGCCCTATTGGGAAATTTAAGCCCCGAACAATTTTTGGCCGAATACTGGCAAAAAAAACCTTTGTTGATTCGTCAGGCATGGACTCATTTTCCAGAGCTGATCGATTTCGCGCGTTTATCTGAATTCGCCCAGCGCGACGATGTGGAATCACGCCTGATTGAATTTAACAATGGCCGCTGGAAGCTCGAACACGGCCCGTTCAGCGTCAACCGCCTTAATCGCCTTCCCGAAACCGATTGGACTATTTTGGTGTCGAATGTGAACCACTTGGTTCCTCATATCGCCGACTTTTTATATCAATTTAGTTTCCTGCCGTACACGCGTTTAGACGACGTGATGATCTCGTACGCGCCGCCTGGCGGCACAGTGGGGCCGCATTATGACTCGTATGACGTATTTTTGCTGCAAGTGGGCGGGCAAAAACGCTGGCAAATTTCCAGCGATGACGCCAGCGGCTTTATTGAAGACGCGCCGATTCGGGTTTTAAAAGACTTCAACCCCGAACAGGAATGGGTGTTGGAACACGGCGATATGCTGTACTTGCCCCCTAAATACGCGCACTACGGCGTGGCTTTGACCCCAGGCATGACGTATTCGGTCGGTTTTAGAGCCCCCAAAACACAAGAAATGGCGACCAAATTTCTTGAGTTTTTACAGGACGAAATTTGCTTAGAGGGCATGTATAGCGACCCTAACGCCAAAGCAACAAGTAACCCTGCCAAGATCGACAACGCGTTTGTGGCGCAAATTAGCGATATGCTCAAACAAGTGCAGTGGAACGACGATACGGTGCGCCAATTTATCGGCCGCTATTTTTCTGAGCCCAAGCCGCACGTTTTCTTTGATCGAACTAGCGAGCCACTGGATTTTGACGATTTCGCCGAAGCCATCAGCACACGCGGCATTGAGCTCGATCTAAAGAGTCAGATGCTCTACAGCGAGACACAGCTCTATATTAATGGCGAGGAAGTTGAGTTTGACGAGGCCAGCGACGAAGATTTAGCGCATTTACACACACTGGCCAACACCCGCGCACTGCCGGCAGGCGAGTATTCTGATGAATTAGTCGATTTACTTTATAGCTATCACGAATATGGCTACCTACACCCCTGCGCAGAATGACAGCGCGCAGCCTTTTGATACTCGAGCAGGGTATCAAAAGGCATTCTCGACTGTTATTAGCCAAGCGAGGCATACCCTTATTCTTTGCGAAAACGATTTTGCTGAGAGTGATTTGGGCTGCTTAAGCAATCAAAAAGCATTGTGGGCCTTCTTTTCACAAAGCTCACCAGGGCGCATGCAACTACTCGTCGCCAAAGCAGACTTTCTCGCGCAACAATGCCCACGCTTTATTCAATTACTGGATCGTTTTGGTCATTTAATTGAATTGCGCGTGATTCCTGAACATTTAAAGCATTGGCAAAAAGGTTGGCTCATTGCAGATCAGCTGAATTACTTAATTCGCCATCATTACGACTGGTATCGCGGTGAATTAGGCAGCGACGCCAAAACCACGGCCTTGCTGAAACAACAATTTGCGACACTCTGGGAACAATCCACTTCAACAAGTGCATTGCAACGTCTTGATTTATAAGGATGTACACTGCGTTACATGAAGTAGCAGATTACCCGGCGTAAAACCGGCTCCAGCACTAGCAATTTACCGATGAGCTGATTAGAATTCAGTCCGTTGGTTGTGAACAAACACACACCGAAGTGAATTTAAGGCAATTGGCTGTAAGCCAGTTACCTAATAGTTAGTAAATCAAACTTACCTTTAAAGGAAATTAAAATGAAACAATCTCTGATCGTTGCTGCTTTGTTGGCTGCTGCTTTGTCTGCTTGTGGCGAAAAACCAGCTACTGAAGCTGCTTCTGCTGTAGTTGAAGCTGCTTCTGCAGTTGAAACTGCTGCTTCTGAAGTTGCTTCTGCTGCTGTTGAAGCTGCTTCTGAAGTTGCTTCTGCTGCTTCTGCAGTTGCTGCTCAGTAATTCGGTTTTACCGAATACAAGAAAAGCCGACCGCAAGGTCGGCTTTTTGCATTTCTGGCGTAAAATAAGCCACATCTGATGCCTCACCTACCCCGCCAATGACTGTTCAAATTCTTTTGCCACGCTGGATTATTCCGGTTGTGCCACGTCAAGCTGTTTATACCGATTACGCGGTTGTGATCAATGGCGAGCAGATCATCGCTATCGAACCACAAGCGCAAGCACTCGCCCAATATCCTGACGCAGAAATCATCAAACTACCCGATCATGCACTGATGCCGGGCTTGATTAATCTGCACACGCATTCGGCGATGACCTTGTTGCGCGGCTTTGCCGACGATTTACCGCTAATGCGCTGGCTGAACGAGCACATTTGGCCGGCCGAAGCCAAACATGTTAGCGATCAATTTGTGTTTGACGGCACTAAGCTGGCGATTGCCGAGATGATTGCCGGTGGCACCACCTGCTGCAACGACGCTTATTTTCACCATGGCGCAGTGGCCAGAGCAGCCCTAGATACAGATTTTCGCATTACCGTTGGCTGCGCGATTTTAGAATTCCCAACACCGTACGCGAGCAACGCCGATGATTACATCCGCAAAGCGCTCGCCTGCCGTGATGAATTTTTGGGCGAAAAATTGGTGCAATTTACCCTCGCCCCGCACGCACCGTACACCGTAAGCGACGACACCTTCCGCCGCATCATTACTTTGGCGGATGAGTTGGAGCTGAGCATTCATTGCCATATTCACGAGACGCTGGACGAGATCAACGACAGTATCAAGCAATATGGCGTGCGCCCGCTCGAGCGCTTGGCGGCGCTTGGCCTACTCGATAGTCCACTGGTTGCCGCGCACATGGTGCACACGAGCGATGCCGAAATTGCCCTGCTCGCCAAAAAAGGCGTGCACATCGCACACAACCCGGCGAGTAATTTAAAACTAGCCTCGGGCCTTGCTCGTATCACTGATCAAATCGCCGCGGGCGTCAATGTCGGCATCGGTACCGATGGTGCGGCGAGCAATAATAAACTCGATCTATTTGCCGAAATGCGCCTTGCCGCACTCTTGGCCAAAGGTCAAAGCGGCAACCCCGAAGCCGTACCGGCGTGGCAAGCGATTGAGATGGCCACCATCAATGGCGCGACAGCATTGGGATTGCAGGATAAAATTGGCAGTATTGAAGTGGGCAAACAGGCTGATTTGATCGCGGTAAACTTAGCCAACCTAGCCACGCAGCCGTGTTACGATCCAGTCTCGCATTTAGTGTACGCAGCCGATCGCAGCCAAGTCAGCGACGTCTGGATCGCCGGCCGCGCCGTTTACCGCCATTACGAACACCAAAGCTTGGATTACGCCGAAGTACTGAGCACTGCTCGTCATTGGCAACACAAAATTCAAGCTAGTCAGTAAAGACAAAAAGCCAGCGCACAAGGCGCGTAGCTGCAGACAGTACACCGAGTACGACAAGGCGACGCAGTGCGAGGAGTTTTTCTTTGCTATGTATTGCCCCGTAAACCATATAGGGATTAGCACCGTGACCGATACCCATACTATCAACGTAGATGATGGCGAAATTGCCAAGTTTTCTGCGCTCGCCCATAAATGGTGGGACAAAACCAGCGAATTCAAACCGCTGCACGAAATCAACCCACTGCGCGTCGGCTTTATCGACCAACATTCGGGCATTAAAGATTTAAAAATTCTGGACGTCGGCTGCGGCGGTGGCATTTTATCGGAAGGCTTGGCCGAGCGCGGCGCGCAAGTGACCGGCATTGATTTGGCGGAAAAATCACTCAAAGTCGCCAAACTGCATTTATTTGAATCTGGCCTTAACGTCGATTACCGCAAGATTCCGGTGGAAGAACTCGCCGCGGCTGAGCCCGAAAGCTACGACGTCGTGACCTGCATGGAAATGCTCGAACACGTACCATCGCCCGCCAGCGTGGTTGAAGCGTGTGCGCGCCTCGTGAAACCAGGTGGCTGGGTGTTTTTTTCGACCTTAAATCGCAATCCCAAATCATATTTGCTCGCCGTCGTCGGCGCTGAATATGTACTCAATATGCTGCCACGCGGCACGCACGATTACGATAAATTCATCAAGCCGTCTGAGCTGGCGCGCATGACGCGTACCGTGGGCCTGGATACCGTTACCGTCACCGGCATGACGTACAACCCATTGACGCAAGTGTACAAACTGACCGACGACACCGACGTGAACTACCTCGTTGCCACGCGCAAAGGCCAATAAATGATCAAAGCCGTGTTATTTGACCTCGACGGCACCCTCGCCGATACCGCGCCCGATATGGGCGCGGCGCTCAATCGCCTGCTCATCGAGGAAGGCATTGCGCCCCGCTCGCTCGACGATATTCGCCCCGTCACCAGCCATGGCGCACGCGGCCTACTTGAATTAGGTTTCGGCATTGGCCCAACCCATACGCGATTTGGCGAATTACGCGAACGTTTTCTTGATCTGTACGCCGAAAAAATCTGCGAAGGCACGACGCTGTTTGACGGGATTAGCGAACTAATCAGCGAAATCGACGCGCGCGGTATGCGCTGGGGCATTATTACCAATAAGCCTATGCGCTTTACCGACCCGCTGGTGCAATTACTCCCCCTCCCTATTGCCCCGCAGACTTGTGTTTCCGGTGATACGGTAGGTATACCCAAGCCCGATGCCAAACCAATGCTGCACGCCGCCGCTGAACTAGGGATCGACCCCCAGCACTGTCTGTATGTAGGTGACGCCGAGCGCGATATTGAAGCAGGCCGCCGTGTCGGCATGAAAACAGTGCTGGCCAATTACGGCTACATCAGCGAGACCGACCAGCCCGAAAGCTGGGGCGCGGATTTGAATATCAATCACCCGCTCGAATTACTAGGCCATTTGGACTAAAGCAAGGTATAATCGCGTTTCTTCACTTCGCATGAAGACAGCTGTAAAAGCCGGGGGTGCCATGGTTTCGACAGGGGTTGCAAAGCGGATGAGGGCATGTCGGGGTCTCAGCTGCCCGTAAAAACGACTGAAAAAAAATAGTCGCAAACGACGAAACTTACGCTCTAGCTGCTTAAGCTAGACTCTACACCGCAGGGCCCATCGGGCGGGCTGGGTCAAACCAGCAGTAGAGTCATTTAGATGGGATCGCTTTGATTCGGGTTACTTGGATTAAGGTTAAATTAAGGTGACTCGCTCTCGTTAAGCCTGCCCATCGGCGTGATTGAGAGTTAAAACCCAAATGATACGGCTAAACATGTAGAACTCACTGTAGAGTGCTTCTGGACGGGGGTTCAACTCCCCCCACCTCCACCACATTTTGCAAAATGCCAATAACGGCGCGGCTTCCCGCGCCGTTTGGCGTTTTTGGCGATGTGTTTGCTACCCGCCTGCTACAACGGGTGCTACAAAGTGTACAAAACAGCGAGTCACATTCAGAGACGCAACAACAGCTTTTACTTCCGCCGTGTGATCCCCAAGCGCCACAGAATGGCACTCAAAAAAAGAGAGTTTTACCTCTCGCTAGGTCAGATCGGCATACCACAAGCAAGAGCTATTGCTGCTCACTACTCGCTGATCACAAACCAATTGTTTAGCGCATTAGCCGATTACACCATGAATGAAAATGAAAAAGAGCTGATCATTGCAAAAACCTTGCTTGAACTCAAAAATGAGGAACTTGTAGAGAAGCTTGCCTCCTCAAACAAAAACGCCATTCAAGCCCACGCAAACGCGCAAAAACAAATCCTTCGAGCCGAATCAAAGGCATCCGAAGCAAGCGATAGAGAGTTCGAGGCTCACCAACAACGAGTGAGAGCCGTGCGCGAACTCGAAGAGAAGCATGCGAAAGAACTTGAGGCCATGAAGGAAGCTGCAAAGCTCGCAACGGAAGCCGCTATAAAGGCCATAGCTAAGCCCGAAGGTATCTTGCTTAGTGCGCTAATTGAAACGCGACTAAAGGGGTTAAGCGACAAAACAACCGACAAGCAGCACGGGGTTTACCGCTCTCAGTATGCAGAAATACTTGAGGTACTTGGCGACAGGCCAATTACGAGCTTTACTCACGCTGATGCTGTCAAATTTAGCGATGCGATTAAGGCTCTCCCTAAAAACCGCTTCAAAGGACGTTATAAAGGGGAAAGCATCGAAAGCATCCTTTCCCTTGACATCCCCACTACCGACAAGCAATCCAGCACCACAATCAACAATAAAATCGCTCGGGCGCGTGCGTTGTTTCAGTACGCAATCGAAACAGGGCAACTTGAGAACAGCCCATTCGCAGATAAAGGACTCATCGCGATTGGACAGCCCACCCCAAGATTGCCATTTACAGAGGAAGATTTGTGCAAACTGTTTTCGGGTAAGATATTCACGAAAAGTAACTTTCAGAATAGCTACTCTTACTGGCTCATGCCGATGGCATTGCTAACTGGGGCTCGCCTCAACGAGCTATGTCAACTTGATCTGGCAGACTTTGTTAAGCTCAGCGCCAAAGAGCCGCACTCGGATCAGCCAGAAACGATTGACTGCATCTACATCAATGGCGAATACGACCTTCGAGGCAAAGTCGTAACTGAAGGCACCAAAAAGGTTAAAAACAAATCCTCAATTCGCCACATCCCCATCCACCCGTACCTAATTGAACTAGGGCTGCTAGAGCACATAGAAAAGCTGCGAGCCGCTGGCGAAACCCGCCTCTTTCCCGAACTCAAATTCGGTAGAGACGGGTACGGCAAGCAACCCAGTAGGTGGTTTGGATCATACAGCGCGGCTTGTGGCATAGATGCCATAGAAAAGGTCTTTCACTCCTTCCGACACACATTCGTTACAAACCTGTTAGAAATGGGTTTTTCGGAAGAACAAATTGCTCCAATCACTGGCCACGAAGGAAAGTTAGTTACGAAAAGGGTCTACGGCGCAACCGCCTTTCCGCTAATCAATTTACACAAAATTGTCACCGGAATCTCGATCCCTGACGCGATTAAGCATCTGATCCCTAAGTACAAGGATGTGAGCATAAAGAATGAAAAATCGCTTTGATCAACAGCACCAGCGCCGCTAGTGGGTGCGGCTCTTGTGTGCGGTCTTATCGGGGGTAAAGCTCTATCTCGATGGCCTCAATCTTTGTGATCTGCAGAACGTCTTTCATTTTGGTCATGTGCTGGACTACATCGAGGGCAATCTCTGCTGATACGCTGAACTGTGCGCGCTGGCCATTGTTAAACAAAACCGAAAACTCTAACTTCATGCGTCCAAATCCTTATGTGATGCCCACATTGTAGTAATCGAAAATCCAAACATTGCCGCACCATCAAAAGTGGGGTGGGTATCTAAGAGGATTTAAACCCGTCTACAGGTGAGTAGTGGTTTATTAGCCGACAGCATCAAGAATTCATGGCGCCGGATGCCACAGAATCGCTCTGCATTGCGTTACTGATGGTTGACACATGTATTTGGGCGTTTGTGTAGCTTGGTACGCCTATCAGCTTTAAAACGCCTTGTTGGTGGTTTGCCTTAAAGGTTATTTCATGGCCGACAGCACTCAACACAAGCTTTTTCCCAATTAGTTAGCCTGGTCAAAGTGAAGCAAATGGAATTCGCCTTGTTTTTTTGGTGATCTAAAGGTTAAACCCTAACTTGTCCAAAAAATTTTCAAGGGTGGAGCTGCCGTAGGCGCTCAAAAATGTAAGACTTCGGTGTCTTGTCACAGAAAGAAAATCTCTTTTTGTCTATCGAATGTGAACTTGTATGGAAGCTGCGCCGAACAGAGTGAGGCAAGGCTTTGATATGAATTTTGATTGTGCTTGGTGAGTCAGATTTATCAATGAGATTGCGAAGCAAGCGAAGTGATGAATCTGGTTTGATGGTACGGGGCAATGGTCACTCGCGTTGCTCGTTCCTATCTGCTTTTCTCTTTTTCTCTTTTTCTCTTTCTTCCCCATCGGGTTGGAAAGGCGAAAATCCCCCAACCCCAAACAATAGCTTGAAGTTGTTGGTCGCCCAGCTCCAACCCGACATCATCGGTATAGGACACCGTCCTCACTTTAGTCGCAGCTTGTGTTGAATTGTGATGACAAGCAAGGTTCGGCGCTCATCACAACCCTCACTGGTACGGCCTGCGACAGTCTCTTTCGAGTCCAATCCCGCCGTTTGGGTCTACCAGTATCTTCTACCCAATTGTCACCACTGTGACGCCTTCATGCCCGAACGTACGGATCCCGATAAAGCATGATGGTATTCCTATTTTAGTAAGCGTTTTTTTAAACTAGCTCGGTGAAGTGCCGTTCTCTCTCTGCTGCGGTCTCATGCTTCCTGAAAATCAACTTTTCAATTGCTGGCGGCCTGCTGGTTGGCTTTGTCGAGCACAGAGCTAAAGTGATCAGCCACTCAATATCTGAGGTTCTGAAGTATCGCTTGCTGTCCTTCTTTGCTACTTCGATTTGAGGGTAGCCACGCCGCTTGGTGGGGTCTGAGCGGGTCACATCACTCAATAGGTCATACCCACTCAATTGAATGCCATGCGCTCTTAGCTGGCTCTCGATATGGAACGAAGCATCCGACATGCTCATCACTTCTGGTTTTGGTGGTTTGACTGAGGCCATTAGTTCGACCCCAAAGTGAATACCATGCTTGGTCTGTCGCCCAACTGGTTCAAAATCACCATGATTGGCGTTTCGCCGTAGTAGCCATAACGAACGACAAAGCCGCCATAGTCGGCCTCTCCCTCTACCAAGCGAATGCCCCACTTTTCTGGATCTTCCAGCAGGGCGCTAATGTCTGCTTTTACCCATGTGTTTGATGATTGGCATAGGGGGTGCGTGTCGAACTCATGTAGCGATAGTTCTGAGGTGTCGAATTCAAGAAGTAGTTTGTCGATCAGCATTTTTGCAGCATTTTCGACTGACATCATTCTTGGCGCGTATTCAGCATGGGCTTGATTCAACAGGGCTTGCCAAGTCATGCCGTAAGACTCTGAAACAGCGTCAACCTTTGCCCATAACTCGCTCTCAAGGCTGACTTTTGTTGATTTTCCATTCAACTTAAGGGCTCTTGGGATTTTTACTATCTTTGGCATTGCAAAAAACTCTTTGTTTTAATGTAAGAATTTTACGCAAATACTTACTGCTATGCAACCAATTTTATAGATTTCTCAAATATAGGTTGCAATAAAAAGCCCCTTTCGGGGCTCTTGGGTTAGGTTGGATTGTTTGCCTTGATTCGCTGCACTGTTCCTGCACTGACGCCGTTCTTTTCTGCGGTCTTTCTGATGCTCAGGTGCTGAAGGTCTTTGAGGATTGCAGCAACAGTATCAGGGCTTATTGTGGTCGGCCTTCCTAGCTGCTTTCCTTCTGCTTTAGCGCGTTGCAGACCTGCTTGGGTACGCTCCACCAACAAATCACGCTCAAACTGAGCCACTGCCGCCAAAACGGTCACAGTCATCTTGCCTGCTGCGCTGGTTAAGTCCATGCCACCCAGCGCCAAGCAATGCACCTTTACGCCGATCTCGATCAATTTGGTGATCGTTGCCAATACGTCCGAAGTGTCGCGGCCTAAGCGGTCGAGCTTTGTCACAATCAGCGTGTCGCCTTCTTCCAGCTTGCCTACCAACTCTGCAAAGATTGGGCGCTGCATGGCGCATGTCTTGCCGCTGATGGTTTCAGTGAATGCGCGTGAAGGTTTGACGTCAAAGCCAGCCTCTTTAATTTGAAGCTCTTGATTGTCGGTGGTTTGGTCGGAAGTGGAAACGCGAGAGTAAGAGAAGGTGCGGCTCATGGCAGGCAAATCAACTGTATCAAAAAAGTGTATTTTATGTCGCCAGTGTATTTTATGTCAAAGCCTATTTTGCGAGTACAGTTGAGCCCAATAAAACCGTTGCCTCAAAAGCGTATCGGATACGGTCGATTCTGATACATGCCAGCACCAGCCTACAAACATCAGTAGTTAAACGAGAGAGTTGACGTAACTAACAGTTCTTCACAAGACCTTTTGCACTGCCTTTTTTATATCCCAAACAGAGTCCTCAAATCCTTTTTTAATAACAATGACATCACTCAAACCATTGGCATCAGCCCAACTTGTTGTACCCAGCGGGTAAGGATCCACTATCAGTAATTTGGGCATCCTTTCTGATATTGGATCCCATATGTGGTTATCGTGGGGAACATATCGAACACCAACAAGAACAACTAACTCAGAGGAGGCAATACGCTTAGAATATTCATTTTGCGCTGCCAATATTGTTCTTGGATTTATTACTACCCTCTTTCCTTCGGCATACATAGCCAAAACAGGGCTTAAGTCAGAGTTTCTATCATCCAAACACCACGACTTCACTTCTTCATGACTTCCTACCGCATTAGTCGGAAGCCCCTCAAAGAAAGCCCCACAAGAGACCATAGTGCTTCCTGAAAAACTCATTCCTCTAGGAAGTTCAGGTAAAAAATTTGAAGACCCATGAGGCTTAATTAAATTAACGCCTGCATTAGAACAATTATAGTCAATGTCCAAGCCATGCATTTGCAGAGCCTGTTCGATCAACAAGTCATAATTGAGGGTAACAATAGTTATCTGGGCAAGAGAATTACGAAGCTTCATGCACAGTCTGACATAGGCATTATCAGGAGCGACCGTGAAGCTGGAAAGGTAACAGGCCAATTCTTTCTGCAAGGGATTAATAACTCTACTGTCATTATCTACAGTAGCCATACCCGCCTCAAAACCTTTATCGATAAAAACCTGCTTTGAATCATCGTCAAGCAAGGCAAAAGCCCCATTAAGCTCGATGAGTTTTTGAAACAAGTCATTTCCCAATGGTGGCGCATGCGGAAAACATCGACCAGACCCATAACTTGCCCCTGCACCAAAAAGTAATGTAACCAAAGAACTCTCCTCACCCGATCAATAACACCAAATCATACAGGCACAACAACAAAGAATACTAAACATATCCTCAAACAGGGAAAGCAACATTCAGCTACAACAACTGCTACAATCTACTAAGAATTTTTTATTTTTTATTGGCTTGGTTGTAGTAAACAGGACGGGGGTTCAACTCCCCCCACCTCCACCAACACACTAATAAAGCCCGCTAGCGGGCTTTATTTTTTACTATGTCTCGGCACTCCAACTCTTAGCAAGAGGCTTGCAATGCGCCTGAATGTATTCACCGATTACTGTTTACGCTCGCTGATTTACATTTGCTTGAAAGAGGGTCAAATCGTTACCCGCGCTGAAATTGCTCAGGCGTATGCCATTTCTGACAATCACTTGATGAAAGTGGTCCATTTTCTCGCTCAAGAGGGCTTCGTGCAAACCCTGCGCGGAAAAGGGGGGGGCATACGTTTGGCGCGTGAACCCCACCTTATTAATCTGGGTACGCTCGTACGCGCCAGCGAAGAAGATAGCCCTATCGTTGAGTGCTTCGACCCAGAACATAACAGCTGCAATATCGTAGCGGCATGCCGTTTAAAACACATCTTACATGAAGCAGTGCAAGCGCTTTATCTGGTTTTGGACCACTACACCTTGGCCGATTTAGTCCAAAATCGGCATGAACTCACCCCTATTTTTGCGATTCAACTCCCGACACTCCCCGCAAAAAATATCCCATCCCTTAAGCGATAAACCACAAACGTAAGTCTTGAAGAACATGGCTTACTCGATGCATTAATATACATACAATTTACATATTACATTAAACATGTATAAAATATACATGTATCAACTCTATACCTCACTTTGCAAGCAAACGCACACGGTAGAAAACTCAATGTATACCGCTAGAGGTTAGGCAAATATTGATTTACCACACCATACCTACCACAAAGGAATAGCTATGACATCTTGTGCCACTTCACATTTAAGTTTGGATGGTGTTTATGGATTTGACGCCAGAGGCGTTGCTAAGCGCTTTCGACACGCCGCGATTTTCGGCGCACTTGATTCGCTAGATGAAGGCGAAACCATGCGCTTCGTCAATGATCATGACCCACTACCACTACTGGCTCAGATCAAACAACGCTATCAAGGCAAGGTAAAAGTGAGCTACCAACAACGCACTCACGAAGCCGTAGTCATTGATTTTGCCATTCAATCCATACAAGCAACAGCTACCAACGAAGGCTGCGGCACAAATGGCTGTGCATGCAGCGGCCAGTAAAGAGCATAACGTCGAGTAAATGCATTACTGCGACTTAATTTCTGGGAGCAAACTATGAATCAGCGACTCAGCACCTTATTTTGCACACCCCACCGACTCGGTTTTTTTTGTGGCGCAGCCGTGCTCATTGCCAGTTTGGCCCTATGGACATTTGAAATGATTAGTCGCAGCGGGGGGCTTGCACTGGCCGGCACAGTGCCTGCAATGCTATGGCACGGTTATGTGATGATTTATGGTTTTTTCCCACTTTTTATGTTGGGTTTTATTTATACCGCAGGACCACGCTGGCTAAATGTCAGCAGCCCCACCCGCAGGCAATACATCCCTGCAATCATCGGGTTCTCCTTAGGAACCATTGCAACACTAACAGGACGCTGGTCCATTGAATTCTTGCAAGCGGGCGCTGCCCTTGGCTTTTGCAGCTGGGTCTGGGCAATTACGATATGGTGGAATGCCATTAAACGGAGCAGCGCTGTCGACAAAATTCACGCCTATTTTATTGGCACTGCTTTTGCACTGGGGGCGCTGGGCATGTTGTTTGCCAATATCTGGCTCTTCAGCAGCAACGCAAATTGGTGGCTTGCCTCAATCCATCTGGGCATCTGGGGCTTTTTACTCCCGGTATTTTTAACCGTTAGCCATAGAATGATTCCATTTTTTAGCGCCAATGTGCTCAAACCCTATCAAGCTTGGCGACCCAATTGGCTCCTCTATACATGGGGAGGGTTACTAGCGGTAAATCTTATTTTTAAATTACTACAACTAAATACCCTGCTAATCAGCCTATTTTTAACCCTGTTATTTCTGTATACAAGCTGGCGCTGGCGGTTGTTCGACTCGTTCCAAATCAAGCTTCTCGCAATGCTACATATGGCTTTTGCGTGGACCGGCATCAGCCTAATACTTTTTACAATCAATGATGCTCTGGTCTTTCTGGGTTACACAGGCCTAGGCTTTGCACCATTGCATGCTTTAACCATAGGTTTTTTCTGCACTATGTTACTCGCCTTCGTCACCCGTGTTACGCTCGGGCACTCTGGCCGCCCCCTCATCGCAGGCGGCGTGGCATGGATTACTTACTGGACAATGCATGGCGCAACCCTAGCCCGCGTAACAGGGGAGATTTGGCCCACTCAAGCAATCTATTGGTATACAGTCGCAGCTATTTTTGCTCTTGCCAGCCTGTTGTCTTGGTCACGAGTCTATTTGCCAATGTACTGGCAAGCCCGCATCGATGGGCAAAAAGGCTAAAACAACTAAGCCACCTGCAACCACAACAAACCAAGCCTAGACTGCCAATTAAAACAATTCAAAACAAAAATGGTGAAGACGCACACCAATCCGGCAGACTACCAAAGCGAAGAGCCTTAGTGTTTCATGCTTTGAATTGATGCACCAAACGCATCAGTCGCTTTAAAGCTCTA
This sequence comes from Chitinibacter sp. SCUT-21, assembly GCA_041874755.1. Taxonomy (NCBI): domain Bacteria; kingdom Pseudomonadati; phylum Pseudomonadota; class Betaproteobacteria; order Neisseriales; family Chitinibacteraceae; genus Chitinibacter; species Chitinibacter sp. SCUT-21. The sequence goes on along the minus strand of CP102611.1, from coordinate 3,306,817 downwards.
AAATGAGATAGTAGCTGATGTGGTTTGCTTGGAGGTGCGACAGGTAAGGACGTTGAAATTGCGTTGCGCAAATGACAAAGGGTTAGCAATTTCTTGCTAACCCTTTGATATTCTTGGTGCCGACGGCAGGAATCGAACTCGCGACCCCCTGATTACAAGTCAGGTGCTCTACCAACTGAGCTACATCGGCTAAGAGCTGCGCATTCTACACTATATTTTTAAATGCGCAAGCCCATTTTGAAGAATTTTTGCTTTATTTACTGTCTTTACTGCTAAAAAAGGCATCGGAGTAAAACTCGTTTTCTGGCAAACCTTTGGCAATCAATGCCTTATATGCAGCATCAACCATCACAGGCGCGCCGCAGGCGTAGACTTGGTAATGGGTGAAATTGGAAAAGTCAGCCTGCACCGCTTCGTGCACCAAGCCCGTTCTACCTTGCCATTGGTCTTCCGCTTTCGGCTCAGACAAAACCGGAATAAAGGTAAAGTTAGGGTATTGCTGCTGCCATTGCGATGGCACAGCCGGCATGTAGAGATCCTCTAGGCTACGACAACCCCAATACAGCACCATTTCGCGTTGGGTATTGTGATGCAAGGCGTGCTCTACGATACCCTTAATCGGCGCAAAGCCAGTGCCAGTGGCGATAAAGATAATCGGCTTATCGCTGTCTTCACGCAAAAAGAAGCTACCCAAGGGGCCGGTGAAGCGGAAAATTTCTCGCTCTTTCATCTGCTCCCAGACATAGCCAGAAAACTCACCACCCGGTACATGGCGGATGTGCAATTGCAAAAAGCCATCTTCGTGCGGCGCGTTAGCGATTGAAAAGCTGCGCTTATTACCGGTTTTGGTATGAATATCGATGTATTGGCCGGCTAAAAATTGTAGCCGTTCGGTCGATGGCAATTTCAGCGTTAATACCGCCACATCGTGCGACAGCTTGTCGATTTTTTCGATGCGCGTGGGCAGCGTGCGAATTTGAATATCTTTCGTCGCCGCCACTTCGCGGCATTCAATACTCACGCTATCGCTGACCGGCGTGGCGCAGCAAAATAATGCCAAGCCTTTGTCGACTTCTTCACTCGTCAGCGCCGTCGGTGAGTGATCGCCATGCGCCACCTCTCCAGCCAACACCTTGCCTTTACACGCACCGCAGGAGCCATTTTTACAGCCATAAGGCATATTAAACCCCTCGCGCATTGCTGCATCGAGCAGGGTTTCACCGTCAAACACGCTCAGTTGCTGACCAGAAGGTTCAATGATAAGTTGCTTACTCATTTGTACTGGATTTCCGACTTGTGCGAAAAAAACGCTTGTTAATTATTGGTTGTGGCGATGTGCTACAACGTGCGCTGCCTTGGCTGACTCAACGCTTCAAGGTGTATGCCACTGCACGCAACGCTGATAAAGCGCGCCAGCTGCATACCCTTGGGGTGACGCCTATTCTGGCCGATTTAGATCAGCACCCTATCCTGCAGCGCATTGCTGCGCTGGCCGATTACCTAATTCACAGCGCGCCGCCCGAGCAAGGCCACGGCGATCAGCGTACGCGGCGTTTATTGGCCGCGCTGTCCACTCGTAACGCGCATTCTGCGCCTGCTCGTCGCCACAAAAAGCCGATTTTAGCACAGCGGCGCTTGGTCTATATCAGCACCAGCGGCGTCTACGGCGATCACTCTGGGGCTTGGATCAATGAAACCAGCTCGCAAAAGGCGCGCAACGCCCGCGCGCTGCGCCGCGTTGATGCAGAACAGCAGCTGCGCGCATGGGCGAAACGCCAGTCTTTTTTAAATCAACACCCAACGCAAATCTGCATTGCCCGCGCCCCCGGCATTTATGCGCTAGATCGGCTGCCGACAGCGCGAATTGCGCGTGGCGAAGTCGGGATTGTCGCGAGCGAAGACAGCGTCAGCAATCATATTCATGCCGCTGATCTCGCGCATGCGGTATGCCTAGCGCTTTTTCGCGGCAAAGCGCAGCGAACTTACAATATTGTCGACGATGTGCCGGGAACCATGAGCGAGTGGTTTGATCAAGTCGCCGACTTCACCAGGCTAGCGCGCGTGCCGAAAGTGAGCCGCGAACAAGCGCAAACGCTACTATCGCCCACCATGCTGTCGTATATGAATGAATCGCGGCGGATTAAAAATCAACGCGCCAAACGCGAATTGCGCTGGAGCTTGAAATACCCAGATACAGCAACATTTTTTGCGCAACACCAAGGGCAGTATATCGCCACAACCAAGTATTGATTTGCCTTAGATGGCTATACATTAGGACCAAAAACGCTCAAGCCAGCTTTTCTTGTGCCAGCTTTTTTGCGCGCCGCGTGACAAAAAATGTTCTACATAGCGTTGGTCGCCTTCCATAATGTGGTTGGTCAGCCAGTTGCGTAAAAAGTGCAGCAATTCAAACGACACCGCCTCGCCTTTATTCAGGCGCGCTTGCAAATCGTTCATCTGGCTAATCAGGTCTTCGTGATGCGCCTTGTGCGCTTCGTATTCGGGATAACCCAAAATGCGCATCAGGCTTTCTTCCACGGTGAAGTGGATCCGGGTGTAATCGGCCAAGCGTTGCAATACTTCAATCGACGCGTCACGACCATGATGATGGCGAATGGCATCGTGCAATTCGTTCAGTAAATTGACCAACACCTTATGTTGTTCGTCGATTTCTTGTATCCCGACCGATAAGGATTCGTTCCATTCAATTAGCTGGCTCATGTCGTGCGCTCCTGTGTTTTTAGTATTCAAGCCGAACGTAAAGCTTGCATACTGCACAGGGCTTGCCCAACGCCGTTTGATTTAAATCAATGAGGACACAAGCACGACCATCCACTCAACATCGCTACAACACTCTATGCGGGCACCATTTGCAACTCTCGCTCCAGCACGGTTTTTAGGGCCGCAAAACAGCGCTCATCAATGGCATTACCCACCATCCCCGCCATGATTGCAAGGGTTTTTTCTGGCGAATTGGCGGCGTGATATGGCCGCTCGGCGCTGATCGCGTCGAAAATATCGGCCACGGTGATAATGCGGGTTTCTAAGCGAATTTGCGCTGCCACCAGACGCCGAGGATAGCCGTTACCATCTAAGCGCTCGTGATGCGCCCCTGCAACGAGCGCCAAATCGGCAAATTGCGCAATTTTGGCCAAAATTTCTTCACTTAAACGTGCGTGCTGTTGCACCGCGCGAAACTCGTCATCGGTGAGTTTGCCCGGCTTTTCCAAAATACTGCTACTCACGCCCAATTTGCCAACATCGTGCAACAAGGCCGCCCGCTTCACCCAGTTGCGGTGCTTGGCATCTAGACCTAATTCGTGCGCGATCAAATCGGCGTAAAAACCGACGCGTTCGCTATGGCCGGCAGTAAACGGACTTTTGGCGTCGACGACTTGACCAAAAGCCGAGGCAATTTCATCCATATACTCGTCATCCAGCGGTACCGTAAACTGCGCAGGCTCTAGCTTGAGGACTTCCAGCCCCACCTCGGGATCGGCCAAAGTGCGCCAAAAATCTGGATCCGCCGCGACCTTTTCAAACGCCGCGACTAGCAAAGGATCAAACCACGCCTCTGCCCGCTGCCGCGCCTCGGCTATGGCGGCGTCTTTACCGCGGGAAAAATGAAAGACGTCGATCACTTGGGAGAGCAAGGCAATGCGCGCGTTCAGCGGTATTTGGTCGCCCTGCAAGCCTTCTGGCCGCCCACTGCCGTCCCAATGCTCGTCAAGCGAATGAATACCGAGCGCCACCGATTCAGGAAAGCGCAATTGCCGCGCAATACGTGCGCCACGATCACAGCGCGTTTGTATCAGCTCATTGGCAATATCATCGCCATTGCGCATGATATTCAAAATAGCCGTCAGGCGTTTGGTCCAACTTTCATTGCGGCCGGTGTGTTCAAACACAAAGCCGAGCACTTGCGACAGGCTAGTGCCGACCAATTTAAAATCGCGTTTAAAACTTTGATCGTCGGTCAGATACAGCTCGCAAATGCGGGCGGCATTGCTGCTACAGCCCAAGTCTTTCAGCAACAAGGTGTAGTACAACTCCCAAATCGCCTGCTCGCTCATACCAATCTGCTGGCCAATATGTACGCCGATCCAGCAACAGCGCACACAATGTCCTTCCGGCTGCCCTTCGGTCATATCCAGCGCGTACGATAAAGAGCCCAACAGCTCGGCCAGTTTGAGAGATTCGCTCATGCGGATTCCTTGCGTCATCAAGTTTCCAGCATAGACAATTTAAGCTGCTAGCTTGCGTAGATCGCCGCAGAGCTTGGTGTGCGCAGTTCCACCTAATATACCTAGCAAAGTATTTGCATGTAGGAATTACTCTAATTGAGCTAGCGAGCTATACCCAACAAAAAATAGCGACCCACAGGTCGCTATTTTGCAATTTCAAATTAACTTAATCAGCGCCGCGCGCACGATCAGCTTTGAATTTCGCCACATATTGCGGGAATTGATCCGCCTCGATCGCATCGCGCATTTCTTGCATAATGACTTGGTAGTAATGCAGATTGTGGATGGTATTGAGTTGCGAGCTCAAGATTTCTTGGCTGCGGAACAAATGGTGCAAATAGGCGCGGCTAAAGTTGCGGCAGGTGTAGCAATCGCAGCTCTCATCCAGCGGGCGCGTATCTTTTTTGTAATGCGCGTTTTTGATCTTTACATTGCCATAGCGAGTAAACAACATGCCGTTACGCGCATTGCGCGTTGGCATCACGCAGTCGAACATATCGATGCCTTGGCTCACGCCGTACACCAAATCTTCTGGCGTGCCGACGCCCATCAAATAGCGCGGTTTGTTCACTGGCAATTGTGGCGCGGTATGCGCCAGAATGCGCTCCATTTCTTCTTTCGGCTCGCCGACCGACAAACCACCGATCGCCATGCCGTGAAAATCCAACTCGTTCAGACCGGCGAGCGACTCATTACGCAAGTCTTCGTGCATACCGCCCTGCACAATACCGAACAGCGCATTTGGATTTTCCAGCTTATTAAATTCGTCTTTCGAGCGCTTCGCCCAACGCAGCGAAAGGCGCATCGATGCGGCCGCGGTTTTGTGGTCGGCCGGATACGGCGTGCATTCGTCAAAAATCATCACAACGTCGGAATTGAGCACCTTCTGAATGCGCATTGATTCTTCGGGCGTTAAAAATAATTTATCGCCATTAATCGGGCTTTGGAACTTGACGCCTTCTTCGGTGATTTTGCGCATCGCGCCCAAGCTAAACACTTGGAAACCACCCGAGTCGGTCAGCATCGGCTTATCCCAGCCCATAAATTGGTGCAGACCGCCAAATTGCTCGATTACTTCCAAACCCGGGCGCAGCCACAGGTGGAAAGTATTGCCCAAGATGATTTGCGCCTTGATGTCATTCAGATCGCGCGGCGTCATCGCTTTAACGGTGCCGTAGGTGCCGACCGGCATAAACACCGGCGTTTGCACCACGCCATGATTTAAAGTCAAAGTGCCACGGCGCGCGCCGGCCGACGTAGTTTTTAATTCGAATTGCATGAAATCTTCCTAGAAAAAGCAGCCAGATACACAGTCCAGCGCGAGGCGGCAAGATTAACCAGCAAAGCCCGTGCTGGCAAGTTGAATATTACTCAATAAAAACAGGTCATTAGCCGCAAGTCGCGTAGCTACATCTTCAACATGATGCGAAATAAGGGAATTGTAGACATAAAAAAGGCGAAGATACTGATCTTCGCCTTTGCAAATCATCACGTTATTTTTATTGGGCCGCTGGCTCGAGTAACATTGAATCGCCGTAACTAAAGAAACGATATTCCTTGGCCACGGCGTGATCATAGGCCGCTCGCATCGTCTCATGCCCAGCAAAAGCCGACACCAACATCAGCAAGGTTGATTTGGGTAAGTGAAAGTTCGTCACCAAACGATCAATCACTTTAAATTGGTAGCCTGGCGTAATGAAAATATTCGTATCGCCTTCGGGTTCAGCCAACAAGCCATTTTGCGATGAGGCTTCCAATGCGCGCAGTGAGGTCGTACCTACGGCGATCACACGCTTACCAGTTGCCTTCGCCTCGTGAATCGCCGCCTGCGTCTCTGCAGGAATACGATAACGTTCGTGATGCATCACGTGCTGACTAATATCATCAACGCGCACCGGCATAAAGGTGCCAGCGCCCACGTGTAGCGTTAGAAAGCAGGTTTTAACGCCCTTCGCACGCAACTGTGCGAGGATTTCCTCAGTAAAATGCAAACCTGCCGTTGGGGCAGCTACAGCACCAGGGTCACGCGCATAAACCGTTTGATAGCGCTTAGCGTCTTCTTCATCCGGGACATGCGTGATATACGGCGGTAATGGCAACAAACCACTCGCTTCCAAAATATCGAGCACCGTTAAATCGGAATGAAAAGCCGAAAAATCGAGTTTAAATAAATCGCCTTGGCGCTCGGTCATCTCAGCGCTAAAACCACCCTGAAAATGTAAAATCGTGCCGGGCTTAGGGGCTTTCGACGCTTTGATGTGCGCTAGGGCTTGATGTTGATCCAACACGCGCTCAATCAGCGCTTCGATTTTGCCGCCGCTGGCTTTTTCGCCGAACATGCGCGCTTTAATCACCTTGGTGTCGTTAAACACCAAAACATCGCCTGATTGCAAAAGATCAGGAAGTTCGGTAAAAACGCGGTCGCTCAGGTTTTTACCCGCCACATGCAGCAATCGGCTCGTCCCACGCGTCTCGGGTGGAAATTGAGCGATCAGATGTTCGGGTAGGTGGTAGTCAAAATCAGATATTTGCATTGCAACAGTACGCCGTAAGCCTAGGTAATAATTCGCGGAAATTATATCAGTAAATCCCTATGTAACCCGCGCCAATACTGATGTAACAATATTTTTCCGTAAAAGTTCCCCTTGTAAGCGCAAAGAAATTAAAATATTTTCGCTGCTTTTTCTGGACAAGTTCGCCGAAGTTGCGGCAAACTCCGACGATTCACAGGGAATATAAGGATTGCTTTATGTCGTCTAACGACAAAATCCTGGTTCTACACGGCCCCAATTTGAACTTGCTTGGGCTGCGTGAGCCGCAGCACTACGGCAATATGACACTTGACGCAATCAATCAACGATTGCTCGAGTTAGGTCAGAAAAATCAGGTCAACGTTACGACTTTTCAATCCAATCGCGAATATGAACTCGTCGAGCGCATTCATGCGGCCTACGCTGAAGGCATCGCTTATATCGTGATTAACCCAGCTGCGTTCACTCATACCAGCGTTGCGCTGCGCGATGCTCTGGCTGGCGTCAAAATTCCCTTTGTCGAAGTACATTTATCGAATGTGCATGCGCGTGAAGCGTTTCGACATCATTCCTACTTTTCAGATCTCGCCACCGGCGTGATTTGCGGCTTGGGCGCGCAAGGTTATGAGTTTGCCCTCACCTTTGCGATCAACAAGCTAAAGTCCCAATAACATTAAGAGCTTCAAAAAAGCTTAGCTATTCCACCTTATAACAGAGAGGATTGCATCAATGGATCTGCGTAAACTAAAAAAACTCATCGACTTGGTTGAAGAATCTGGCATCGCCGAATTGGAAGTCACCGAGGGTGAAGAAAAAGTACGCATTACTCGCAGTGTAGCCAATCAAGGCTTCATGCAAGCGCCAATGCAATATCATATCCCTGCGGCACCAGCACCTGCAGCAGCCCCTGCCGCAGCCGCGCCAGCTGCAGCAGCTCCGGCGGCCCCAGCTGTTGAAGGCAATGTACAAAAATCACCGATGGTCGGTACTTTCTACCGCTCTTCTAGCCCTGGCGCGAAATCATTTGTTGAAGTGGGTCAAACCGTCAACGCGGGCGACACATTGTGCATCATCGAAGCGATGAAATTGCTCAACGAGATCGAAGCTGAACATTCAGGCGTCATCAAAGCAATCTTGATTGAAAACGGCCAGCCAGTTGAATACGGCGAACCGATGTTTATTATTGGCTAATTCTGTGATGCGTGGTGTGTGAGAGCGACTGTGAGTGGCTCGCACCCAGCTCACTCCTCACGGAGTTTGAATATGTTTGAAAAAATCCTTATCGCCAATCGCGGCGAAATTGCGCTGCGCATTTTGCGCGCCTGCCGCGAAATGGGCATCAAAACCGTTGTCGTCCACTCTGAAATCGATCGCGAAGCCAAATATGTGAAGTTGGCCGACGAATCAGTGTGTATCGGCCCCAACCCATCGGCACAAAGTTATCTAAACGTACCGCGCTTAATCGCTGCGGCTGAAGTCACTGGCGCACAAGCGATTCACCCTGGCTATGGCTTTTTGTCAGAAAACGCTGACTTTGCACAGCGCGTTGAAGAATCTGGCTTTGCCTTTATCGGCCCACGCCCTGATTCAATCCGCATCATGGGTGACAAGGTTGCCGCCAAAGACGCGATGAAAAAAGCGGGTGTGCCATGTGTTCCGGGTTCGGAAGGCGGTTTGCCAGATGATGAAGCCGAGATTTTGCGCCTCGGTCGCGAAGTCGGTTACCCAGTCATTATTAAAGCCGCTGGCGGCGGCGGTGGTCGTGGTATGCGCGTGGTGCATGCTGAAGAAGATTTGCTCTCTTCAGTAGCGCTGACCAAACAGGAAGCCAATCAGTTCTTTGGCAACCCGATGGTGTACATGGAAAAATTCCTGCAAACACCACGTCACGTTGAAATTCAGGTTCTTGCTGACCAGCACGGCAACGCGATTTACTTGGGCGAGCGCGATTGCTCAATGCAACGTCGCCACCAAAAAGTGATCGAAGAAGCGCCAGCACCGGGTGTAACAGAAGAGCAACGTCGCAGAATCGGTGAAGCGTGTGCCGAAGCTTGCCGTCAAATCGGCTACCGTGGAGCAGGTACGTTTGAATTCTTGTACGAAAACGGCGAGTTCTACTTTATCGAGATGAACACCCGCGTACAGGTTGAACACCCTGTGACCGAAATGATCACCGGCATCGACATCGTGCAAGAGCAAATCCGTGTTGCCGCTGGCTTGCCATTGCAGTACACGCAAGATGATGTGAAGCTCAAAGGCCATTCGTTTGAATGCCGTATTAACGCCGAAGACGCGGTGAAATTTATCCCTAGCCCAGGCCAGGTGACCAAATGGCATACGCCCGGCGGTCCAGGTGTACGCGTGGATTCGCACGTGTATCAGGGTTATACGATTCCACCAACGTACGACAGTATGATCGGCAAAATCATCACTTACGGCGATACGCGCGAGCAAGCGATGGCGCGGATGCGGATTGCGCTGTCTGAAATGGTGGTTGAAGGGATTAAAACTAATATTCCACTGCACCAGCAATTATTACTGGATAAAGCCTTTATCAAAGGTGGCACCAGCATTCATTATCTGGAACACCATATGGAAGAAATCCGGATCGCCATTGAAGGCAAAAAAGCCTAAATTACAACACCAGAAAAAGAGCAGCTTCGCTGCTCTTTTTTTTTGCCAACATACCAATGGCACGTATTTACCTATAAAGCACGCGCCAGCTAAACGCCAGAGCAATACCCCCAACACACTACCCAGTTTCAAATTCAGCAAATTCATCAGCAATCCATCATATTCTTACGGTGTAGTCAACTTCATTGCTGCTGCTCCTTTTTCATCTTACGATCACTTGACCTGAACTCACGGGCAGGTAAAAAGCAGCCTCGACTGCTTTCAACAAAAATCGAAGATGGATGGAGACAATGATGAACACTTTTGGTCGCAAACAACTGGCCACCCTCTTGAGTGGCATGCTCTTAGTAGCGGGCGTTCACGCCGCCACTTGGCAAGAAGGCAATAGCTACAATGCGGGCAGCACGGTCGATTACAACGGCAAAACCTACACGGCGCTAGTTACGCACACGGCCTACGTAGGTGCGAATTGGAATCCAGCAGCATCGCCTACGCTGTGGAAAGAAACAGGTAGCAGCACCAACCCAGTAGCAACGGCAACGCCGAATCCAACAGCATCACCGATTGCGCCACCAAGCAACACCCCAGCCAATATCACACCAATACCCGTGGTAACGCCAGGCACGACTATTGGCGGATCTTGGGACAAGTCAGCGGTTTATACTGGCGGCCAACGTGTCAGCTATAACGGCAATACTTATGAAGCAAAATGGTGGACTCAAGGCGACACCCCAGGTGCGAATGAATGGGGTCCGTGGAAATTAGTCGGCGTAGCTCAAACTCCAATTCCACCAACACCAACACCTAAAGTGACACCAGTTGGTAGCTGCATTAGCCCAGGCTTTACACCGGAATGCACGCCAACGCCATCACCAACGGCAACCCCTATTATCACACCAACACCGTCGCCGACACCGACCTATTTCCCACCGTGCCCTGGTTACAGCACCACTGTGGTCAGCCCAATGCGGACCTGCGCGCCTCCACCGCCAAGTCCAACGCCAGTGGTAACTCCAAGCACGACTCCAGTCGTTACGCCAACTGCCACTCCAACTGCTACACCTGCCATTACCCCCCCAAGCCCAACACCTTGCGCAACCGTCGTGGGTGCAGGTGGCTGCAATGATGTAGCCAAACACGCGCTGATTGGTTACTGGCACAACTTCACCAACCCATCTGGCGACACGTTCCGCATTCGTGACGTTCCAAATGAGTGGGACGTGATTATGATTTCGTTTGCTGATGACGCTGGCAATGGCGCGGTGGCATTCAACTTAGATAAAAATGCCGGTACCGAAGCTGAGTTTATTGCTGATGTAGCCGCCAAACGCGCGCAAGGCAAAAAAGTCGTGTTGTCACTAGGCGGTCAAGAAGGTCGCATGACTTTGTCGACTAAGGCCAATGTCGACAACTTCGTTAATAGCCTGCACGCCATCATCACCAAGTATGGTTTTGACGGCATCGACTTAGATTTGGAAAGCGGCGCAGGTGTTGTATTGGGCACGCCGATCATCAACAACCTGATCGACGCGGTAAAACAGCTCAAAGCCAAAGTGGGCCCGACGTTCTACCTCTCAATGGCGCCAGAACACCCTTATGTACAGGGTGGCTATGTAGCTTACTCAGGCATTTGGGGCGCTTACCTACCGATTATCGACGGTCTGCGTAATGATCTGAATATGATTCACGTTCAGTACTACAACAACGGCGGCCTGTGGAGCCCTTATTCAAACGGGGCCTTGAATGAAGGTACGGTTGACGCCTTGGTTGGTGGTTCACTGATGCTGATCGAAGGCTTCAAAACCGTGGGTGGTACAGGTTGGGAATTCAAAGGCCTGCGCCCTGATCAAGTAGCCTTTGGGGTTCCAAGCGGTCGCAACTCAGCCAACACGGGTTTTGTGAGCAATCAAGTGGTGAGCGATGCATTGACTTGCCTGACTCAATTGCAAAATTGCGGCACAGTTAAACCCAAACAGGCTTATCCAAGCTACCGTGGGGTTATGACGTGGTCAATCAACTGGGATAAGAAAGATGGCTACAGCTTCTCTAAGCCTACCTCGGCCACGCTCAAAGCACTACCGAAGTAATTCTTAGGTCAGTTCAAACAACACCTCAGCCTTAGGCTGAGGTGTTTTTGCTTTTAACCAACACCCGAATCAACCAGTCATCAGAACACTACAATACTTATTGAGCTTGAAAGCAGAAAAAGGTATCGTTAGCCCTTAATTCCACGACCTCATCATGAACTCAGATCAACGCCTCATAGAATCACTCTACGAACAAAGCAAACGATTGATCTATACCGATCCGAGTGCATCGTTGCATCTAATCAATCAAGCGGTTGATCTACTGCCTGCCGAAGTTGATCCGCAGTTTCGTATTGCCGTTGTTTATCAACAAATCGAAATGCTAACGGCCATCGGCCGCATTCATGAAGCTTTGATTTTATTGCATCAAACGCTAGTCATTGCAGAGACGGAAAATCTCGAAGTAGAACGTGGTAACTTGCTATATCACATCGGTATTGCCCATTACACCACGGGCGACTTTGGCACTGCACTCGATTTTTGGCGTGATTGTTTAAATCTAGAAAATGAAGGATTTTCTGCGGCCACTCGTATCAACACGCATATTTCTGTGGGGCAACTTTATTTTGCCTTTCATATGCCTGAAGACGCCTTGAGACATCATCAACAGGCGATGAAATGGGTTGATAGCCAAATCGAATCTGAGCTATATGTCCGCGTATTAATTAATTTAGTTGCCGATCTGTATGAATTGGGCCGCTATGATGAAGCGCTAAGCTATCTTGATGAAGCGGAACCCCAAGCTCGGGCGATTGAACATTTTGAATACGTTGGCGAAGCACTCGGCTACCGTACGATGATTTTGTTGGCACAAAATCGGCTCGATGAGATTGCATCAATCTTAGAGCAAGGACATGCTATGGAACGATATTGGGCATGGGGAGAGATCAGCTGGAAAGTCGTTACCGGCAAAATTCTTCAAGCTCAACACGAATACTCTCAGGCCATTGAGTGTTTTTTAGAGGCCCTCGCACTCAGCAATAAATATGAATGCACGAGTAAAGTACATATTATCCATTCCGTGTTAGCGCATGCCTACGGCGATATGGGAAATCACGAGCTCGCAGAAAAACACCAGCGGCTCTATCAGGAACATTTTAAGCGTCTAGGCTCTCCCGAAATTTTTGCGCGACTGCAGCAACTTGAAGTTCAACTCGAAAATACATAGCCATTGTATTTGGATCAAGCCAAGCGCAGAAAAAGGTACCACCGTTATACCCCTTGAATTACACTTTAATTTTGTCATGGTTCGCTGAGGCATATCGATGCATGCGTTTAGTTTTCATAACCCCTGTCAAATTGAATTCGGTCAAGGGCAAATCGCCAAACTGACCCAGCTAATTCCCATTAACGCCCGTGTGCTAGTGCTTTATGGCGGCGGAAGTATCAAGCGCAATGGTGCGTATGAGCAGTTGCAAACCGCGCTGAGTGGGCATGACTGGCTAGAATTTTCAGGCATTGAGCCCAATCCTGAATACGAAACGCTAATGAAAGCCGTTGAGTATGCTCGAGTGGAACAGCGCAATTTCATTGTCGCAGTGGGGGGCGGCTCAGTGATCGATGGCGCCAAATTTGTCGCGGCGGCCGTACCACATGAAGGTGACTGTTGGCTGATTATTGGCAATCGGACCCAAATCAAAAGTGCGCTACCAATTGCCGCAGTCCTCACGTTGCCGGCCACAGGATCCGAGAGTAATTTTGCGTCTGTGATTAGCCGTCGTGAAACGCAGGATAAATTATCCTTTAAAAACCCACTGGTTTTCCCGAAATACGCGATTCTTGATCCGAGCTTGACATTTTCATTGCCCACGCGACAAATCGGCAATGGCGTGGTCGATGCATTTGTACACACAATCGAGCAATATTTAACATACCCCAATGAGGCGCGCGTTCAAGATCGTTTTGCCGAAGGTATCTTGCAAACATTGATCGAGATTGGCCCAATTACACTGGCCGAGCCCAATAATTATGATGCCAGAGCCAACTTAATGTGGGCCGCTAATCAAGCCCTGTATGGCATGGTTGGTTTAGGGCAGCCGCAAGATTGGGCAACGCATGCTATCGGGCACGAATTGACTATGCTATTTGGTCTTGATCATGCTCGTACCCTAGCCATCGTACTACCAGCACTCTGGCGTTATCGATTTGCCGCAAAACAAGCCAAGCTAGCACAATATGGCCGCCGAGTTTGGGGGCTTACTGGCAGCGATAACACAGTAGCCCAGCACGCGATTGACAATACCTCTGCATATTTTCAACAAATGGGCTTGGCCACGACACTAAGTGCTTACGCTATCGATGCACAAACAGCTGCCGATAACGTTGCGGCACAATTAATTCGCCATAATCGGCTAAAACTTGGCGAAAATCAGGACCTAAGCCCCGAGGATTGCCGTGCCATTTTAATCACAGCAGCGTAAGACTTTGCAGTGTAATCTAAACCACAATGGTATTCTGGCGCTTTGAGCTTAAACCGAAAGTGCCAGATGAACGAGGCAGATTTAAACCGACAATTGGCCAAAGCGCGCAAACTATTGCACTCCCAAAGCACCGAAGCTTTAGCACTGGTATTAGAAGCGCGTAAACAAGCCCAGCAACAGCAACTCATCGAGCTTGAGGCTTGCGCTTTATGCTTAATGGCTCAATGCGTTTACGACTTTGGTCATTACAGCGAAGTGCTGACCTACCTCGACGAAGTCGGTCAACTCGCGACTCAAGCATCAATCGGCATTCAAGAAGGTGAGCAGCTACAAACCTACGCGCGGACTTATTACACTATGGGTGAATATCGCAAGGCGCACGACTACTGGCGTCGCTGCCTCACCCTGCCCGACTCGGCCATCATTTTAGAAACCAGAATTAAGGCCCATATTGGCCTGGGCCAATTATTCTACGCCCATGAACATTATGAGTCTGCGCTAGCCCATCATCGTCGCGCCGAAGAGTTAGCAGCAGGGTCGGACGATTATCAACTACAAGCAGCGATTTTAATTAACATCGCGGTCGATTTGATTAGCTGCCACAAGCTCAACGAAGCACACGTCGTCCTCAAGGGGGCGCTCCCCTTAGTAAAAGCGGATCAAAATTATCGAAATGAAGCGGAAATCTACGCCTTAATCGGTCAAATCCAATTATTGCGCCAAGAGTACGATAAGGCTCGGATGAGTTTGTTGGTGGCACTAAAAATCAACCGCATGCATATCAATCAATGGGGTGAAGCAAGTACCATGATGCTGTTGGGCAAAGTATATTTTGCCAGTGGCTTAATCGACTTGGCGCGTGAGCAATTGGTAGAAGCCCTCAATAAAGCCTGTGGCTTAGGGGCCATTCATATGCAATACAGCATTCATGAAGTATTAGCTCAAATTTATCTGCAACTGGGTAAAGCCGAAACGGCCGAGGGGCATGCCAATCTTCATCAAACACTGCGTCAGCAATTGCTAGCAAGTACGCTGGAAAATGATCTTGAAACCATGGAATTAAAGCTAGAATTTTTGTAACCCTTCTTACACATTGATGCTATGGCCACTCATCTGGATATTCAAAATCTAAATCAACGAGCCAGGGCGCTAGCACGCGAACACCATGCAGAAGCCCTCGCCTGCGCGCAACAGGCCGCAGTCTATGCCATCGCACTCAATGATGACTTGGGTTTTACTGAGTCAATCTTTATTCAAGGCAGTATCATCGCTTTACAAGGTAGTTATGAAGAAGGCCTATCGCTGATGCGGCATGCCTTGTATATGGCCAAGCTACATCAAATCAAATCGCTCATTCCTGATTGTTTACAAGAAATTGCCCGAGCCTGTTATACACGAGGCGAATACGACCATGCCCTTGATGCATGGACTCAATGTCTTGATGCGGCCTTGGCGATTGATGCACGTGATATTTATATCAAAGGTCAAATTGGCTTGGGGCAACTGTATTTCGCGCATGATGATTTTTACAGCGCGCTCAATCATCACCTTAAAGCGCGTGATTACGCTTATCAATGCCAAGACCCAAGTGTTTTGGCAGCCATTGAAATCAATATTGGCGCAGACCAATTCGAATTACAGCACTATGACAGTGCCAAAAATACGCTCAAACAAGCCCTGGTTTATGCACAAAAAGCAGACAATCTCGAGTATCAAGCGGCTGCGATGGGCACCTTGGGTCGGATAGCCCTAGCAGAAGATGACCTTGCATTAGCCCGATCTTTACTTGAAAGAGCCCGTGGGATTAACAGAAGGCATGATAATTGCTGGGGTGAAGCACACAATTTATACAATTTAGGCCTATTAGCTCGCAAAGAGCATACAGTGGATGAGGCAATAGCATTTTTTTCTGCCGGATTGAGTGCCGCGCAAAATATCGGAGCGGCCCATTTAGTTTTTCAGCTTGAATTTGCCCTCTCTAGCGCACTAGAACTACGCGGGGAATATGCGGCAGCCCTTAAGTATCATCAGCAAGGATATCAGCACCATTATCAGTTGCTATGTCAGGCCACTCCACAACGACTACACACGATGGAAATCAAGCTCGACGCCGAGAAAATACGCATGGAAAATGCCAGTTTGCGTGAGCAAAACGATTTCGAACGACAAGCCCGTCAACAAAGTGAATATATGGCCTCGCAAGACCCATTAACGGGGCTATTTAACCGTCGTGGGTTTGAATTACGCAGCTTGAATTTTCTCCACTCCAATCCAGAGCATCGAGAGCCACTTGCCTTACTGATGCTTGATATCGATTATTTTAAGCATGTCAATGATCGCTGGGGGCATCTGATTGGCGATCATGTTCTACGCCAAGTAGCGGCACTATTGAAATCTGGTTGCCGCCAAGATGATGTAGTTTGCCGGTGGGGCGGCGAAGAATTCTTGATTTTGCTACCGTCACGTAATGGCTTACCGGCTCGAGAAGTTGCTGAGCGTTTACGAGCGATGGTTGAGAACTGGACTTGGGAAAAAATCGAACGCGATTTGCAAATCACTTTGAGCATTGGTGTCACGCTCTATCAAAATGAAACCCATGTAAACCAAATGGTCCAGCGTGCCGACCAAAATTTATATCGTGCCAAGCAAGCTGGACGTAACCAAGTAGTTTACTAACGATTTAAACTGCGCATTTTCTAGTGGAAAATCAAAGAATTTCGGCTAAGTTCCCAAATCCCTATTAAATTTGCGAGTTTTAACTAACGTTTTTCCGTTAAAATCTGGTCTTTAGCCGTATTTCCCGCCGGAGATGCCCTTAATGGCCGACCAGACCGCCACGCCCTTTGCTCACACGCATGAACGTTTGCGTGAAATTCCGTATAACTACACCTCGTTTTCCGATCGTGAAATCGTCATCCGCCTCTTAGGGCAAGATGGTTGGCGAGTATTGGACGAGTTACGTCAGGAACGTAAAACTGGCCGTTCGGCGCGGATGCTGTTTGAGGTACTCGGCGACATCTGGGTCGTAAAGCGCAACCCATACGTCCAAGACGATTTATTGGAAAACAATAAACGTTTGAAATTGTTGGTTGAAGCGATGCATCATCGCTTGGCTGAAATTGAAAAACGCCGCCAAGAAAATGAACGCGTGAACGTGCTACTAGCACGGACACGTCAAGCAGTTGACGAGTTTGAACGCGAATTCCGTGACATTGCCATTTTGCGCAAAAAAGTCATGAAAAAAATGGGCGCGCTCACCCGCAAAGACAATATCCAATTCGATGGTTTGGCGCGCGTCTCGCACGTCACCGACGCGACCGACTGGCGGGTTGAATACCCCTTCGTCGTACTCACACCCGATACTGAAGCCGAAATGGCGCCGCTGGTTTCCGCCTGTATCGAACTTGGGTTGACTATTATTCCGCGCGGGGGTGGTACCGGCTATACCGGTGGTGCAGTTCCGCTCACACCATTGAGTGCGGTCATTAATACCGAGAAACTCGATCGTCACCAAGGTGTAGAAAAGATTCGCATTCCAGGTGTCGATCACGAAGTTTCAACCATCCAGTGCGGCGCAGGTGTGGTCACCCGCCGCGTGATGGAAGCGGCGGAAGACGCTGGCCTTGTATTTGCTGTTGACCCAACATCTGCCGATGCTTCCTGTATTGGTGGCAATGTCGCGATGAATGCTGGCGGCAAAAAAGCCGTGCTCTGGGGCACAGCGCTCGACAATTTGGTCAGCTGGAAAATGGTCGATCCGGATGGTAATTGGTTGTTCATCGAGCGGATGGACCACAATCTGGGCAAAATCCACGACGCTAAAGAAGCTACTTTCCGCATTAGCAAATTCAAACCTGATGGCAAAACCAAACTCAGTGAAGACACGCTCGTTATTCCAGGCAGCACTTTCCGAAAAGAAGGCCTGGGTAAAGACGTAACAGACAAGTTCCTTGCGGGTTTGCCGGGCATACAGAAGGAGGGTACCGATGGTTTGATCACTAGCGCGCGCTTTGTATTGCATCGCATGCCTGATCACATCCGTACTGTTTGCTTGGAATTCTTCGGTGAAGTCAGCCGCGCAGTACCATCAATTGTTGAAATCAAAAACTATCTGGATGCACACCCAACCGTACAATTAGCCGGTCTTGAGCATTTGGACTGGCGCTATGTACGTGCCGTGGGTTACGCCACCAAGGCCAAATCCAAAGGCCGTCCGAAGATGGTCTTGATCGCCGATATCGTATCGGACGATGAAAAGGCGCTGGGCGAAGCCACCAGCCATGTGGTGCAATTGGCCAACGCCCGTGGTGGCGAAGGTTTTGTTGCGGTGCTGCCAGAGCAGCGCAAAAAATTCTGGCTCGATCGCGCCCGTACGGCCGCGATTGCCAAACACACCAACGCCTTCAAGATTAACGAAGACGTGGTCATTCCTTTACCACGGTTGGGCGAATACTCGGACGCAATTGAACGCATTAATATCGAATTATCGATTCACAACAAGCTCGAGCTGCTCGATCATTTGAGCGATTTTTTCACTCAAGGTCGCCTGCCGTTTGATACCAGCGATGCCCCCGTCAGCCATGATGTACTGATCGGTGATCGCCGCGAATCGGCGCTGAGCTTTATCGAACAAACGCGTAAACACTGGATGTGGATTAATACGAATTTGGATGATGCTTTCGAGCTATACCAAACCGCATTCCCACACATGCCGCTCGAAAAAGCGGTCGATGCCAATGAATTGCCGCAAAGTGTCTTCCACGCCCTGCGCGATTTTGTGCTGCGTATTTCGTACAAACGCGAATTGCTCACCGAATTGGAAACACTGTTTAGCGGCCGTACCGACAAGCCGATTTTGGATGCGATTCACGCGCTGCATCAAAAGGTGCTCAAAGGCCGCACGTGGGTGGCGCTGCATATGCACGCCGGTGATGGCAATGTGCATACCAACTTGCCAGTCAATTCAGACGACTACGAGATGCTGCAACGCGCCCACCACGCAGTGGCGCGCATTATGCAAGTGGCCCGTGATCTGAATGGTGTTATTTCAGGTGAGCACGGCATTGGCATTACCAAGTACGAATTCTTAACGCGCGAAGAGCTCGCGCCATTTGAAGCGTACAAACAAAAAGTCGATCCGAACGGCCACTTCAACAAAGGCAAGTTGATGCCGGGTGCCGATCTAACCGACGCCTACACGCCGTCATTCTCGCTTCTCGGCACTGAGTCGCTGATTCTCGAGCAATCGGATATTGGCAGCATCAGCAATATGGTCAAAGACTGTTTGCGCTGCGGTAAATGTAAACCTGTTTGCTCCACGCATGTCCCGCGTGCGAACTTGCTCTACAGCCCGCGCAATAAGATTTTGGCCACCGGTTTACTGACCGAAGCATTCCTGTATGAAGAACAAACGCGCCGCGGCATTTCACTGAAGCACTTTGAAGAGCTGGGTGATGTAGCCGACCATTGCACGGTTTGCCACCGCTGCGTGAACCCGTGCCCAGTGAAAATCGACTTTGGCGATGTATCGGTGGCGATGCGTAATTTCTTGCGCAAAGAAGGCAAAAAGAAATTCAACCCGGGTTCGGCACTGGGTATGACTTTCTTGACCTTAAAAGATCCGGCTACGATCAAATTGATGCGCGCCGTGATGATTGGTTGGGGTTACCAAGCACAGCGTTTGGGCCATTCACTGGCGAAGAAATTTGGCCTGTTGAAAGGCGTAACCAAGCAACCACCGTCGACCTTAGGCACGGCGCCGATTAAGGCGCAGGTGATTCACTTCATCAATAAGCCGATGCCAGGTGGCTTACCGAAGAAAACGGCCCGCGCTTTGCTTGATGTTGAAGATAGCAATGTGGTGCCAGTGATTCGTGACCCACAACGCCTCAATGAAGAGAACGAAGCGGTGTTCTACTTCCCGGGTTGCGGCTCAGAGCGCCTGTTTAGCCAAGTGGGTTTGGCGACGCAAGCGATGCTTTGGCATGTCGGTACAACGACCGTCTTGCCGCCAGGCTATCTGTGCTGCGGCTATCCGCAAACATCGAGCGGCCAGCAAGATAAAGGTGACAAGATCACGATGGAAAACCGCGTGCTGTTCCATCGCTTGGCCAATACCTTGAATTATCTGGATATCAAAACCGTGGTCGTTTCGTGCGGCACGTGTATGGATCAGCTGCTCAAATATCGTTTTGAAGAGATTTTCCCAGGCTGCCGCCTGTTGGATATCCATGAGTATCTACTTGAAAAAGGCGTCAAGCTTGAAGGTGTGAGTGGTACCCAGTATATGTATCACGAGCCATGCCATACGCCGATGAAGACGTACAAAGGCATCGAGGTGGCCAACGAGCTGATGGGGCAACGTGTTGACCTGAATGATCGTTGCTGCGGCGAGTCAGGTACATTCGCTGTGGCGCGCCCTGATATTTCGACGCAAGTTCGCTTCCGTAAGCAAGAAGAGATGGAAAAAGGTGCGGCTAAATTGCGCGCCGATGCCGGCGACGCTAAAGCGCCAGTGAAGATTCTAACTTCTTGCCCATCGTGTATGCAGGGCTTAAGCCGTTATAACGACGATGCGGGCACCGAAGCTGACTACATCGTGGTAGAAATTGCCAAAACCGTGCTGGGCCAAAACTGGATGCCTGAGTATGTAGCAAAAGCAGGTAATGGCGGTATTGAGCGAGTTTTACTGTAAATACCGTTCAGTGACTGTTGTAACAAAACCGCAATGGGCAAGAATAAACCAATTCTTGCCCATTGTTTTTGTAAGAACATTCTTCGCCGCAACTCAATCTGCAACAATCCTGCGCAATATAAACACTTGTTTTAATTGCACAATTCCAAATGCATACTAGAAAACATGCAATACCATCACAACTTGAAAGAAAAGTTGTAATCTTGATCACCTACCCTATTATCCGCATAGCAGAAACCGCTCGTCTTCGAGCGAACGCGTAATATAATCAATAGATTATTTAGCCTACGGAACCTTATGAGCATCAGCT
Organism: Chitinibacter sp. SCUT-21; assembly: GCA_041874755.1. NCBI lineage: Bacteria > Pseudomonadati > Pseudomonadota > Betaproteobacteria > Neisseriales > Chitinibacteraceae > Chitinibacter > Chitinibacter sp. SCUT-21. The sequence continues at coordinate 3,285,897 of CP102611.1, read as the reverse complement.
GCCCACTCTGTGAAAACGATGGAGGCCAAGTCGTTTGGCGTAATGAATTGGCCCGAGTCGTGTTGGCCGATGAACCCAACTATCCAGGTTTTTGCCGCGTTATTTTGCATCGCCATCAGGCAGAAATGACTGACTTGACGGTGGAAGAGCGCAGTCAGCTGATGGCTATCGTCTGGGCGGTGGAAACCTGTGTGCGCAATACACTCAAGCCAACTAAGATTAATTTAGCCAGCTTGGGAAATATGGTGCCTCACTTGCATTGGCATATTATTCCTCGCTGGCAAGATGACCTGCATTTTCCCGCTCCAGTTTGGGCCAATGCAGAACCTAGTCGGCAAATTCATCAGGTTCCGGCTGCACAATTACAGCAATTGCGTTTTCAACTTGAGCAACTAAAGCCATGAACGAAGTTTTGATTCAGCGCGCCCTTCCCGCCCTAGGCGGCAACGTACTACCGCCATTTCACGATGTCCGTAGCGCGCGCGACTGGCTCAAACTTTTACCCATGATTAATGTTCCAGTTGCACACAGTGAGTTGAGCCAAGCCATTTCGCAACTCAATCAAAGCGATCTTCCTGCGCTCGACAATCTAAAAATCGTCGAGCAATTTCGAGAATCAGTGCATATTTTACAAGATGCAATGATCATGAAATTAATGACCAAACCACTGCCCTTATCCGATGAAGAGCAGCGAGTTTGGAATGAGGTCGACAATCTGTGGTACCTGCTGGAGCGTTGCTACGCTCGAGTTTGGCATGCCGCCAGCCAAGATGAAATTGGCGTAACCGAGTTTTTGCCCTTATTGGCCGAACGCACGTTGTACTATGCCTGTAAGCGCATTTGCAATACCGCACACATTTATCGCCGACCCGATGATAAACAGTGGCGTGAGCTCTTTGCCTACTATGAATTAGCTAAAGCTCAGCATCTAGACAAATTAAAAGCGCGCGATAGCCTGATTCAAATCAGTGGTATCACCACCCCAGAATCAGTGTTTATTCATGCGCTGTTATTTTGCGCCGCCAACCCCAATCAATACACCTTTAAGCAACAAACGTGGCTGAGCCAACGGCTTGAAATTTTCGCCACTCGCTGCACTTTAGCGCAAAGCGCCCAAACACTCCCGAACCGCCCCGCTCTGTTTATTGATTTGCTGTCGCCTGCTGCACCAAAACGTCGCCAACAAGCTCGGCAAGAATCTGAGCTGGAAATCGAAACCTACACCTTAGCGCAGGTTATTAGTAAGCGGATCAAACTATTAAAGCTTGGCGAGCTGCCTGACAAGATTGGTTTAGGCAGTGAACTTAGCTCACAAGCTGCAGATGAGTTACTACGGGAAGTTTATCGGGCGTGGTGTGAGCACCCCATTGAGCGCTCGCTACCGCGCCGTAATAATAGTAATTATGTAGAAGTTGGGATTAGCTTAAGCAATTTACACTTAATACTGGCAAAAGACCATTTTGCACCACCACCGCAAAATGAGCAGCAAATGAGCAGCAATGAGTTAATGCAAATTCGCATGTTTGGTCAAACCAGCGCCCGTATGGTGGTACAACCCATCAAAACGGAAACGCAGCAATGGCAAATCCAAAATGAAACAGCGCAAGGCATTTGCATTCAACGTGAGCGCGATCATGAGCAACGAGTCCATCTACACCAGCTCGTGCTACTTGCCGATGGTAAAAGTCATTTAATTGGCCAAATTCGCTGGCTCTCTGAAACGGCGCAAATGCGCGAACTGGGTATTGCCCTGCTCCCCGGCATTCCCGAAGCCGCATCGATTCGCGCGCAAGATGCTGCGCGCTTTGGGCAGGGCGACTTTACCAAGGCGGTATTACTCAGCGCAATTCCTGCCCTAAAAACCCCAGCTAGCCTGATCCTTCCCCCCGGCTGGTTTAGGCAGGGGCGCTTGCTAGAATACTGGGATGGCAAACAAATGCATCGCATCCGCCTTGTGAGCTTACTAAGCCGTGGGATCGATTTTGAGCGCATCCACTTTGTGCCCTCGGGCGGCCTTTAAGCGCGCAATTGTCGCCAATGGCGCTGCATACGCCAACCCAACAACACAGCCAATACCGCGGCATAAATGATGGGCTGGCTTAAATCTTTTTTGACCAGCCACCAATAATGCGTCACCGCCAGTATCGCGATCAGATAGACCAAGCGATGCAACTGCCCCCAGCGACGTTTTAAGCGGCGCATCATCAGCTTGTTTGACGTGGCAGCCAGCGGAATCAGCAATATAAACGCGGCAAAACCCACGGTAATAAATGGCCGTTTCAGCACATCGGTATAAATCTCGCCCCAAGCAAAAAACTGATCCAACCAGATATACGTGGCGAAGTGCAGGCTGGCGTAAAAAAACGCGTACAAACCCAACATGCGCCGATAATTTTGCCAACCCGACCAGCCGGTGAGCTGACGCAACGGTGTCATACTCAAAGTCAGCAGCAAAAACACCAGCGTCCATGTTCCGCTAGAGCGCGTGATAAATTCAATCGGGTTAACCAAATCGCCCTGCACCACACACCACACGCCACGCAACAATGGATACAGCGAGACGAAAAACCACAAACGAGTACTGCGAAAGAAAGCCTGCAAACCAAATACCCCTTGCCGTATTGCCACAAAATCAAATTTAAATTTTATTTAACGGGCAATACCCCTAGAAAAATTTTGCCAAATCCATGCCTTTATACAGATGGGCGACTTGCTCTCCATAGCCATTAAAGGGCAGCGTTTTGCGTTTTAGAAATTCACCAATCCGGCGCTCGCTGGCCTGACTCCAGCGCGGATGCGCCACGGCGGGGTTCACATTCGAATAAAAGCCGTATTCATTGGGCGCAGCCATATTCCAGCTCGTCGCCGGTTGTTGCGCTTGCAAACGGATTTTGACGATGGCCTTAATACTTTTAAAACCATATTTCCACGGCACCACCAGCCGCACCGGCGCGCCATTTTGATTCGGCAATACTTCGCCGTATAAACCCACCGCCAAAATTGTCAAAGGATGCATGGCCTCGTCGATGCGCAAGCCTTCACGATACGGCCAATCAAGTACGCGCGTTAGCTGCCCCGGCATTTGCTTGGGATCGTTCAGCGTTTCAAACGCGACAAACTTGGCATTCGCCGTGGGCGCTACGAGCTTGAGCAAGCTAGCCAACGGAATACCCACCCAAGGTATCACCATGGACCACCCTTCTACACAGCGCAGGCGATAGATACGTTCTTCTAGTGGTGCAATTTTAAGTAGTTCTTCCAAACCAAACACGCGTGGCTTGCCCGCTTCGCCTTCCACGGCAATTTGCCATGGTTTGCCTTTAAAGCGTGTCGCATTATTGGCCGGGTCGTCTTTGCCGGTGCCAAATTCGTAATAATTGTTATACGTAGTGATTTCTTTGAGCGTATTGAGCTTTTCATCACTCGAATAGCGACTTGGCGTCGTTTTCAACGCAGCAATGGCTTCGCCTGCCAGCAAAGCGCTGCCCGCAGTGGCAGCCATAAATTGCCGACGATTGAGAAATACAGATTGTGGCGTGATTTCTGACGGCAAAATATCGCTCGGTTTGCGAATTAGCATGGCACTACTCCTCTGGCTTATTACTAATTAGTCGTCATCAACGCGGCGATCTGACAACAATAGCGCAATAAATAAGCTGGTAACTTGCTGATCAACTATAAAACAGTCGTAATATCAAAACATTGGCAGCTCGCACAAGCCGCTGCAAACCGTGAACACCAATATGCCGCGATTCTTGAATTGGACAACAGGGTTGGCACTGCTATTTATCGGCGGTGTCTTGGCCGTGAGCGAATCCTTAACTCATCACAGCAGCCCCATCTGGCAAATCATTCTGCTCGCTTATCCGATATTGATGTTGATAGCGTATTTTACGCGACATAAGAATCAAAGAGCGCCGCTGGCCATGCTCGCAAGCGCGTTGCTGCTGGTCAATACGGCTCTAGCCCCGCTCTCACTCGAAGCAATCGAAGAGGCCTTCATTCTTACCCCCTTGTTATTATTAATGTGCAGCCGGGGCAAATTTTGGGCGCTCTATTATTCGCTAGCACTGTGTGCCGCCTATTACCTGCATTTCTCACACGAAGATGGCTTACTTGAAGACTCAATAGAATTGCTATTAATCACTGGCTTTGCCACGCTGATGGCGTATTACCAAGTAAAAACCGAAGCAATGATGAATAGCTATCGGCAAGAAAGTCTCACCGATTACTTAACTCAGATTCCCAACCGCAAAGCGTTTTATACCGAACTAAAACAACTTAGCGAACACAAACAAGCATTTACCCTGATTTTGCTCGATTTAGATGATTTCAAACGCATCAACGATCAATTAGGCCATCAGTGGGGGGATGTAGTACTGCGCGAATTTGCCCGGCGGATTGAAAACATCGGCCAATTTAGCAACTATCGTATTGGCGGCGATGAATTCGCGATTATCGTGAATAATCCCAGCATCGATGTAGACTTAATTGCGCAGCAAATATTGCAAAAAACCAGCGGAGCATATCAATTACACCATCAACAACAGCAAGTAAATTGCACGCTGGGGATTGCTCAAAATCATGCGAATGCCAAGCCTGAAGAAGTCCAGCAACAAGCTGACATTGCGCTCTATTACGCCAAAGAACTCGGCAAAAACACCTACGCGATTTTTAATCTACAAATGCAGGAAAAAATCAGGCGACAACAGCAACTTGAAATGGGTTTGCGCGAGGCAATCAGCGAGCAACAATTTAGTCTGCAGTATCAGGCCAAAGTCGATGTAACTAGCAATCAGATTGTTGGATGTGAGGCCTTACTACGTTGGCAACATCCGGAATGGGGAGCTATTTCGCCGGCTGAATTTATTCCAGTGGCAGAAAAAAGTGGGCAAATCATCGAGATTGGCCGCTGGGTAATGCACAGAGCATGCCAGCAAGCCGCGCAATGGCAGCAAGCTGGCTTTTTAATACCGGTGGCGGTGAATGTATCAGCCATTCAGCTCGAGCAAGATCAAATTAACGAGCTAATCACCTCAAGCTTGCAAACGACACGATTAGCAGCACATTTATTGCAAATTGAAATCACTGAAAGCAGTTATATCAGCGATTTATTACCCATTTTGCCCAAATTGAGGCAATTACTCGAATTAGGCGTTACTTTGGCAATTGATGATTTTGGCGTAGCGTATTCCTCGCTCAGCCAATTAACACAAATGCCTGCGCAAGTATTAAAGATTGATCGCTGCTTTATTGATCAATGCGCAAGCGATGAACGAACCCGAATGCTGGTGAGCACCATTATTACCTTAGGGCATAAACTCGGCATGAAGATCGTCGCTGAAGGCGTTGAAACTGACGCTCAGTTAGCCGTCTTGCGCGCCGAGGGCTGCGACCAATATCAAGGCTTTTATTTTTCTCGCCCTGTTTCAGCCGCAGCGTTAACACAGCAACTAGCGCAACAACTTACTTAACTTTCAAAACCCATTCGGCCATTTGTTTGGCTTCTGCCTCCGAAACAGCATTGGGCGGCATCGGTACAGCACCCCAAACGCCAGAGCCACCTTTTTGAATTTTCACAGCCAACTTAGACACTGCGCCTTTATCTGCTTTGTATTTAGCTGCGATGTCTTTATACGATGGACCAACGAGTTTTTTGTCCATCGAGTGACAGGCAAAACAGCTTTTCGATTTCATGGTGGCTTCAATATTATTGGCATGGGCCGCCGCGCTGAGTAAACCACCCGCAACTAAAGCCAGCGCCAAGCTTTGCATTTTGCACTTCATAGTAATCCCCTATTTATTGACAACTCTTTCAATGACACAGGCCAAACCATGGCTATTGGAGCATGGCATAATTTGGCCTCAGCACAAACGATTTAAATCAACAAAGTGCAATTAGCCATACGCAAATAGCGTATTCCAAGCGACAATAGACGCCCCACTTTGCAGGTCAATACCATGGATTACTTCCCGCTATTTATCAATCTGAAGCAACAACCGTGTTTAATCGTCGGCGGAGGAGAAATCGCCGTACGCAAATTACGGCTGCTCGCCTCAGCGGGAGCTGACATTACCGTGGTTTCACCCGAACTATGCAGCGAATTGCGCGAGATGGTTAAGCACGGCAAAGTGCATTGGCGCCCAGCGCAATTTTCACTCTCGCACATCGCTGGCCAACGCTTGGTGATTGCCGCCACCGACAACCCCAGCGTCAATCAAGCGGTGTTTGCCGCCTGTGAAGCAGCGGGTATTTTGGTGAACGCAGTGGATGATCCATCACACAGCCGCTTTATTACGCCAGCGATTGTCGATCGCGCACCGCTGACGATTGCACTGTCCACCGGCGGCGGCGTACCCGTGTTGGCGCGACATTTGCGCGCGCAACTGGAAGCTTTAATTCCGCACGGCTGGGGCGATTTAGCCAAAATCGGCAGCGATTTACGCCATTTAGCCAAAGAAAAAATGCCCGATCCTGCTGCGCGACGTGAGTTTTGGGAAAACGTGCTCGCAGGCCCGATTCCTGATCAAGTGTTTTCTGGCCAAGTAGAAACCGCACGTATTGCCTTGACCGAAGCCATTGAAAAGGGCTCCACGCCAATACGTGGTGCGGTATATCTGGTTGGCAGCGGCCCGGGCAACCCCGACCTGCTCACCTTCCGCGCGCTGCGGCTGATGCAGCAAGCCGATGTGGTGCTGTACGACAATCTGGTTTCCAACGAAATCATGGAGCTAGTGCGCCGCGACGCCGAGCGCGTTTATGTCGGCAAAAAATCAAATAACCACGCGCTGCCACAAGAAGAAATCAACCAATTGCTGGTGCGTTTGGCTTTGGAAGGCAAAAAAGTGCTGCGCCTGAAAGGGGGCGACCCGTTTATTTTTGGCCGTGGCGGCGAAGAAATTGCCGAGCTGGCGGCGGCGCAAATTCCGTTTGAAGTCGTGCCGGGCATCACTTCAGCCGCAGGCGCATCGTGCTACGCCGGCATCCCGTTGACGCACCGCGACTACGCGCAATCGGTCACTTTCGTGACCGGCCATCGTCGCGCGACCGAGTCGGACGCGGATAAGCTCGAGCTCGACTGGGCACGTTTGGTTAACCCGAGTGAAACCGTTGTCGTCTACATGGGCGTCGCGCAAGCTGGGTATATTGCCGAGCAACTGATTGCCCATGGACGTCAAAGCAATACTCCAGTCGCCATTATCGAGCGCGCCACCACGCCGCAGCAACGCGTCGTGATCGCGCAATTGGATAATCTGGCGCAGACCATTGCCGACTCGCACATCAAACCACCGGCGCTATTGATTATTGGCGACGTGGTGAAACTGCACGAGCAGTTGAACTGGCGGCACTAAGGCCAAAATTTCGGCCGCAATCTCTCCACAGCGCGAGACAATCGCCAGATAAAACTAGTCTTGCGCCAACAGGCGCTACAAAATCTGGCATCGACCCAGAGGCTTTTGCCATGAATTTTGCCAGCGCCAGCCGCCTGATTTTACTTGCCGCCATTTGGGGGGCGTCCTTCCTATTTATGCGCATCGCCGTGCCCAGTCTAGGGCCGGTGTGGCTGATTGGTGCGCGCGTTGGCGGCGCTGCGCTGTTTCTGCTGCTGGTGGCGCAAATTTTGCGCCATGCCGTGGGCTGGCAAAATTGGCGCGAATATGTGGTGCTCGGCGTGCTCAATACGGGTTTGCCATTTTTGGCTTATGGCTTTGCTGCTCGCACCTTAAACGCGTCGATGATGTCGATTTTGAACGCCACTGCGCCTATCTGGGGTGCACTGATTATGGCGGTGTTGATGCGAAAACGGCCTAGCGCCAAGGTTAGCCTTGGCTTAGCCATTGGCATGGTTGGCGTTGGCGTGCTGGTCGGGTTTGATCGGATTTTAGCGCAGCCAGGCGCCGAGCTCGGTATTGCCGCCTGCCTATTTGCTACGCTGTGTTATGGCCTAGCCAGCGCCTACACCAAACTCAAAGCCAGCCATATCCCTCCGTTTCAAGCCGCGCACGGCAGCATGTGGGGCGCAACAATCTTGCTGCTGCCGCTAGTGTTCAGCAGCGCACCAAACTCTACGCCAACGACCACGACCTATTTGGCAATCGCAGGCTTGGCGATTTTATGCACTGGCGTTGCGTATTTAGTGTATTTCCGGCTGGTTGCCGAGATTGGCGCCGCGTCAACGCTAACCGTCACATTTTTAATTCCGGTATTTGGCGTACTGTGGGGCGCGCTATTTTTGGGCGAACACATTGGCGCCAATACCATCGTTGGCGCTGCCATTATTTTGCTCGGCACCGCCTTGGTCACAGGTTTTAAACCACGCTTTGCTCGCGCAGCACAAAGCTAGTTTTTCCAATCACCAATCCGAATTTTCGCATGCAGCGTCTCAACGCCCCTGCCCTTGCCCGAGCCCATGCGCTGCGCTTTGTAGATGCTGCTGTGACCAGAGCACAAATGCGCCATCGCGCACGCAAGCAGGGCAAATGGCGCGATCGGTGCACCGAATAGTTCGATCGCCATTAAGGTGCAGGCCAGCGGCGTATTGGTTGCGCCGGCAAAAACGGCGACAAAACCTAAACCGGCCAGCAGCGGAAACGGCATATTGAGCAGCGGCGCGAGCACATTACCTAGCGTTGCGCCGATATAAAACAGCGGCGTTACCTCGCCACCTTTAAAGCCCGCGCCGAGCGAGAAAATGGTCGCTGCCAGTTTAATTGGCGCCTCAAACCAGCTTAAGGGCTGCGCAAAAGCTTGCTCGATCACTGGAATGCCCAAGCCCATATAGCGCGTACTATCAAGGCCGACTGCATCAAAGCCCAGCCAAACCAGCACCAAGATACCTCCACCCAGTAATGACCTGTACGGCGCGTAAGCAATGCGCTTGAAGCAATTACCCAGATAGTGCGCGCCATCGGCAAACAACTTACCCGCGCCACCAAAAATCGCGCCCGCGATCAGTACCATTGCGCCCAGATACAGACTCATCTGCGGCACAGCACCGACACTGTAATGCGTATGGTGAATGCCCAAATAATGACCAATCACATTAACGATCGCATCGGCGACAAAGGCAGCGATCAGGCAAGGTAGCAGCGCATTATTGCGCATTAACCCCAGCGCCAGCACTTCTACGCCAAACACCGCGCCCGCCAGCGGCGTGCCAAAAACGCCGGCAAAACCGGCGCTAATCCCAGCCATTAATAACACGCGTCGCCCATCAGCTTGGCGCCGAGTTAGCCGCGTTAATTGATCGGCCAGCGCGCCGCTCATTTGCACCGCAGTGCCCTCACGGCCGACCGAAGCGCCGAATAAATGTGATGCCAAAGTGCCAAACAGCACCAGCGGCGCCATGCGCAGCGGAATAATCGCTTTCGGGTCGTGAATTTCGTCGATCAGCAGATTATTGCCCGCTTCAACGTCTTTACCGAATTTTAAATACAGCCAAGCGACTACAAATCCGGCAATCGGCAAGCCCCAAATCAGCTGCGGATGCGCAACACGTGTTTCAGTAACCCACTGCAAAGACCACAAAAAAATCGCCGCCGCACCGCCGCCCAACACGCCAACGATCGACGCGAGCGGTAGCCACAACGCGATATCGTGGGCGATTTGGCGGTAATAAGATTTGTTCATCGGCAGTGCTACTCCATTTCGATTGCCGCTATTTTAGCGCGCATTGCCGCCAGCCTTGCTGGCCAACTTTCAATTGATGACATAATACGCACGCCAATGCACGCAGCGTGAAATAAAACAGCACGATTTGATCCAAATCGAGAGCAATCAGCCGATATCTAATAATAATGGCGCAATGAATAAGCCATTTGCTCACCTCACGCTCACTTGCCACGCGAAAAAAAGCTGCGCGCCGTGCGATTGCTCGGATGCAGAAATCGCAATTCGGCACTACGCCAGCCCCAAGCAGCAACTCGCTGCGATGAATACAGCGCAACGTGAATGGTGTTATGCAGAAATTACGCGCTTTATGCCTAATGAATCGCTAAGTTCTCTAGCTGCACTGGCCGATGATGAACTAGCGCGGATGGTGCTTAAGGCGTGGCGGTTTTCGGTGCGCTTTTAATGGCACGGCTCAGGTAATGTATCGGCAATTGCTCAGCAGGCAAGTTCAGCGCGTGCAAGACTTTCAGCGCCGCATAAGCGTCGTTCGCGGCGTACAAGAGTTGATTATCCTGTAAGCGCGCTTGCGCCCAATTCGACATCGTCACCTTTTTTGATTTAGTGATTTTCTGCTGCAACACTACCGCCACTGCGCCTTTTACGCCCAGCGTTTGGGTAAAGCCTTGGCGGCGGAAAATGGCGTTCAAATCAAGCACTGCGTCGATCTGAATGCCAAAATTACGCGCGATGTCGGCGCGATCTGATTCCAAGCCAAAACCGACTTTGACAATCTCGCGACTGGCCAAAATAGCTTCGAGCAATGCTTTGGTTTCAGGCCGAAAAGCTTGCAATAAATAAGCGTGATTGTCGGTCGTCAATTGCAATAAATGCGGCCCGCGCGATAGCTCGCCAATGCGAAACACCGGACGAGACTCGGTATCAAAGCCAATAAAACGCTGGTGCGATAAATCGGCTAAAGCGGCGTCAAATTCAGCAGAGCTGCTGGGCACCGAGATCTTCGCCAAACTCAAACCAGCAAACGGCGGGAATAGCGCGATTTCTTCTTTATTCGGTGGATAGCGGCGTTCTGGCATTCGGTGGCTGACCTGACAAAACACCAGTATATCGGCTTTGTAGCTGGGAATATGAAAAAAGGCGCGATAGCGATCGCGCCTTTGCAGCAATACTGCTTATTTATGCCAAGGCTTGGAACAGATTGTAAGCGCTTAGCAAAGTAATCAAGCCGCCGACGATCCACAGCAAAGTGCGGGCATTCAGCTTGTGGCACAACCATGCGGCGAACGGCGCAGCAAAGAGACCGCCGACGATCAGGCCAGCAACTAAAATCCAGTGCTCCATTTCGGCCCATAGCAAAAATGCGCCAGCGGTCGAGAACGCGATAAAGAATTCTGCGGCGTTGACCGAACCGATGGTTTTACGCGGATCGTTACCGCGGCCGACCAAGGTTGACGTCACCACCGGGCCCCAACCACCGCCGCCAACTGCGTCGACAAAACCACCGAACAAGGCCAAAGGAGCAACGTGCTTTACTTCGCTTGAGCTTGGTTTCGGATGTGTGGCCAGCCATGCTTTGCGCAAGATATACAGGCCCATAATCAGCAAATACGCTGCGACGTACGGTTTGATCGCCTTGCCATCAACGTGCGTTAATAAAAACGCCCCCGTTACCCCGCCAATCACGCCGGGAATGACCAAGCGTTTAAATAGCGCTTTATCCACATTGCCAAACTTTAAATGCGATAAACCCGAAAAGCCGGTGGTGAACACTTCGGCGACGTGCACCGCAGCCGATGCGGCAGCGGGACTAGCGCCGACGCCAATTAAAAAGGTGTTCGAGCTAATACCGTAAGCCATACCGAGCGCGCCATCAATCGCTTGCGCGGCAAAACCAACGGCCACCGCGGCCCAGAAGGCCGGCGATGTTAGAACACGTTCAACGCCGGCCAATACGCTTTGGTGCGCCGGCAAATCGACGTTTTGTAACGCAAAAGCCACCATCGCAAAAACAATCAACGAAGCCAAACCGATATAGCGTTTGCGCTGCCAAAAGCGGCGCTCGCTGCCGATTGCGGTGTCGAGGGGTGGAATACCGATGGCTTGGTGTTCGCGATTTTCGGGGCTATCGCTTAAATCGGGGTGGCGGATTTTCATATGTACGCATTATTTTTATGAATGCGCGCAGTATAGGGCCAAATATTATTACACCAAAGCTCATTCAGTTAACTCGATAGCACAATTAGTTCTAAAAAACTGAGCATCTTTAACTGTTACTTAGCCCCTAACTCCAATCGATTAATGGCTGGAAAACAATCTCGCGATTTTGCAAAACCTGCAATTTTCGGCGGGGCATAGCACTACTCAATAATTGGGCCATGCGCGTTTTATTTGCGGGGACTAAATCTAACGCCGTCTGACCCGCCGGGGTACGCAACCCTGCATCAGCCCCAGCCTGCAATAGACTCACCACGATTGCATCGTGGCCATTGGCCGCAGCCTGATGCAAAGCACTGCGGCCATCATGGCGAATTTGATCAAGATCGGCACCAAAACTGATTAGCTCAGCAACCACCGCTAAATGGCCTGCCGCGGCAGCTAAAATCAGCGCGGTATTACCACGCAGACTACGTGCATCTAGATCAGCCCCAACAGCCAGTAAGGCAAGCACCACATCGTGATGCCCTTGCAAGGCAGCTAAATGCAAGGCTTGGTGGCCATCGGTATCACGAGCGGATAGGTTTTGCCCTCTGGCCAATAGCTCGCGCACTTTCAATAAGCGGCCGGCAAAACTGGCCTGCATTAAGGCCGTCCATTCTTCGTGATGATAGCTTTGGGGCACGATGCTATCGGGATCCGGCACATACCCACGCACTGTATTGTTAGCTAAATCAATATTGGCATTGGTCGCAAAAGCATACCCTGCTTGATTAGGTAAATCAGCTAGCTCGCGTTCGGCAACCCATACATCAGTGCTGTGAATCTGGGTCAGTAGCTCACCGTAAACAATCGAAAGTCGCATTACTTCACGCACGACTTCAGGTGAATTGGCTAATTGGCGATAACGCGGATCGGCCTGCTCGTCCAAGACCAGCGCATTGAGTAAATCCTCTTGCAGGCGCGCCTGACCCCAATGCTGGGCAATGTAGTCTGCGGCGGCTGGAAATTGCCGGATTAATTCGGTAGGAATTAGATCTGCACGGTCAATTGCGCGCAGTTGTTGGCTTAATAAGTGCATGGCAGCGTCCAAACATCAATCTGGCTTTAGCTTACCGTGCACCTAGGTTTACTACCGTCAAGAAATACCACGTTGTCATGGTAATTTTACATCTAAAACAATCGCTTAACCGCGTTTATCCCGCGCAAGCCATGGTGGAGGTAAACCACGGGTTGCCCAATGTTGCTCTAACCTTTGCCAAATTGCTTCTTTTTGATCGGCAGGCAAGGCCACCCACATCGCCACCTCTTGTACGGTGCGACCGCAGCCACGGCAAATATCGTCTCCCACCGCGGTCGAACACACGGCAATGCAAGGAGAGTCGGGGCGATTATTGTTAGCAGACATTCTTACCTCAGCAATCACGCGCCATCGCTAGCACGTCATATTTCGTTCATATATTGGTCGCACTACTGTCATCTGGCAGCGGCAAGATGGATTCACACCCACACCGGAGTGCGAATATGGCCAATGAATTACGTTTTCGTAGTATCTGGATTTCTGACGTTCACCTAGGCACTTCAGGCTGCCAAGCCGCTTATTTACTCGACTTTCTCAAGCACACCGAATGTGATCATCTGTATCTGGTCGGCGACATTATCGACGGCTGGGCTTTAAAAAGAAACTGGTACTGGCAGCAAAGTCATAACGACGTGATTCAAAAAGTGTTGCGTAAAGCACGCAAAGGCACACAAGTTACGTTTATTCCCGGCAATCACGACGAAGCCGCCCGTCAGTTTATTGGCTTGATGTTTGGCGAAATCAAAATTGAAGACGAAGTCATCCATACCGCGGCGAACGGCAAACGCTATTTAGTACTGCATGGCGATCAATTTGATGGCGTCGTGCAATGTGCCAAATGGCTGGCGATTGTCGGCGATCGGGCGTATGGCATCACGCTCAAACTCAATCACTGGTTTAACCGCGCCCGCGCTCGCATGGGCTTGGGCTACTGGTCGCTATCGCAATACCTCAAACACAAAGTCAAAAAGGCCGTCAATTTCGTCACCAATTTTGAAGAAGCGGTGGCGGCTGAAGCCAAAAATCGCGGCCTTGATGGCGTGATCTGCGGCCACATCCATAAAGCGGAAATGCGCGAAATCAATGGCGTGATGTATTGCAACGACGGCGATTGGGTTGAAAGTTTATCCGCCTTGGTCGAATTGCCCAATGGCGAATTAAAAATTATCACGTGGCAAAAGCTTTACGGTGAGCAGGCGGAGCAAATTTCTGCCCTATTACCGAGCCCATCTTTAAATCCTGTAATTCAATTGAACAAAGGAAATGCGGCATGAAGATTTTGATCGTTACCGATGCGTGGGAGCCCCAAGTCAATGGCGTGGTGCGTACCCTCAAACAAACGCGCGCCGAGTTGCAAAAAATGGGGCATATCGTTGATTTGCTAACGCCACTGGAATTTAAAACCGTTCCCTGCCCGACTTACCCCGATATTCGCCTCTCGATTTTCCCCGGCAGCAAAGTGAATCAACGCATTCGTGATTTCGCGCCCGACGCAATTCACATCGCAACCGAAGGCCCATTGGGTCTGGCCGCGCGCAAGTATTGCTTAAAAAATAAACTCCCGTACACCACTGCGTACCACTCGCGCTTTCCGGAGTATGTGCAGCTACGCTTTGGTATTCCTTTATCGTGGACCTATGCCTGGCTGAGGCGCTTTCATAATTCGGCGCAAGCAGTGATGGCGCCAACGCGCGTGGTGGTAGAAGACCTTGAAAAACGTGGCATTACAAACGTCGTACTGTGGTCACGCGGCGTGGATTTAGATATCTTTAAACCGGGCCGCCGCGATAAATTGGCGTCGCGTTCGCCGATTTTTGTGTATGTCGGCCGCGTAGCGGTTGAGAAAAACGTCCAAGCTTTTTTAGAGCTGGATTTACCCGGTAGCAAATGGGTGGTCGGCGATGGCCCCGCTGCAGCCAGCTTAAAAGCACAATACGGCAATATGCCCAATATTCACTGGTTAGGCGTGCTCAATCAAAGCGAACTGGCTGAAGTGTATAGCAGCGCCGACGTGTTTGTTTTCCCGAGCAAAACAGATACCTTTGGCCTAGTATTGCTCGAAGCAATGGCCTGCGGTTGCCCTGTAGCCGCATACCCCGTTACCGGCCCGATTGATGTGATTGGCAGCGATGGCCCGGGCTCATTGCATGAAGACTTGCACGAAGCATGCATGGGCGCACTGCAAATTGATCGCGACGAAGTTCGCCGCTTTGCCGAGAAATACTCTTGGGCGGCAGCGAGCCGCCAATTTGCTTCGCACCTGCACCCATTCACCGCCCAAGCACAACAAGAACTGCGTTTGGCTGAGCAAGGTGCCGGTGGCGAATAAATGCGCCAGCAGTAAAAAAGGCGGCCTAGCCGTAATGCCTTTCACTTGAGCCGTTCATGGTGAGCTTGTCGAACCATGAATGGCGTGCATAACAGACAAAATGGTCATTTACCCTTAGCCAAGCTCAGGGCGAACGGCCATTTATTTGCTGAAGTGAACGGCATTACGGCATAGCCGCCTCTCCTAACACTTATCGCGAGCGCCGCGCCGCTTCAGCAAAGCGTTTGGCCGCGTCTTGCGGAGTCATGCTGTCGTTGCGCCAGAAGGCTTCAACAATCTCAAACCACGCCATCCGCACCTCGTCTTGCACCGCCATATTATGCGCCCACGACGGCACCAGCACGCCTTTGCTCGCGGCTCCCGAGAAATCTCGCGCCGATTGTTTGGCGTAATCGTCATAGCGCGCCAAGTTCACGTCGGTACGCGCTGGAATATTGCCTTTGTGCAAATTGAATACTTCCTGCCCTTCTTGGCTCATCAGCAAGCTAACAAAATCGCGCTGCGCAGCGATGGCTTTAGGCTCGGTTAGTTTGAACATCGTTAGCGTATCGGCAGCAAAGCTGTATTCACCATTGAGCGTTGGCGATGGCACGCACAGATAATCCACGCCTTGCTGTTTACCCGCTTGCACAAATTCGCCTTTCGACCAATCGCCCATAATCTGCAAAGCTGCGCGACCATTCACGACGTCAGCGGTAGCCAGATTCCAATCGCGGCCGGTTTTGTCGGGCGTGCAATACGGCTTCATGCGGCGCAGCGTTTCCAAGGCGCGAATCATTGCCGGGCCAGTGAGTGCTGATGGATCGAGCTTGCTAAAGGCTTTTACATAAAAATCAGCCCCGCCCTGCCCCAAAGCCAAAGCTTCAAAAATCGTCGCGATTTGCCAATGCTGCTCACCGATAGCGATCAGCGGAATACCTGCTTGCTTAAAGCGATCGCCAACGGCAAAAAAATCATCCCAGGTTTTGGGCACATTAAGACCAATGCGTTTAAACATCGCCGCATTAATCCACATCATATTGACGCGGGCCACGCCAAGCGGCACAGCTACGTATTTACCATCGGCCTGCATCATTTTATCGAGCACAGCTGGCAATAAATTAGACCAATTTTCGCCGCGTGCAATATCGCTTAGATCAGCCAACACGCCATCGCGCGCCCAGTTTTGGATTTTCACGCCGCCAATGGCCGCAGCAGTCGGCGGATGGCCAGCCATCACGCGCTGTTTCAGCGAGCCCATCGGGTTATCACCGCCGATCTGCGCGTCAACCCAGTGGTGATCGCGCTGATTGAGTAAAGCTTTAATTTCAGAAACGGCTTTGGCTTCACTCGCCGCCTGCCACCAGTGCAGCACTTCAATATCGGCCAATTTATAGCTGCCGACGATTTGCAATAAACGCTTGGCTCTATCATCGAGTGAAACCAAAGTTTTGCTCGCCTGCTGCAAGGCCGAATCGGTCGCCATCGTCATTACATTAATTTGTTCGGCCGAAGTCGCCATCGACATCGCAGCAGATGATTGCTCGGTAGTTGAATCGGCAATTTGCCTCACCAAGCTCACCACATGATCCATGCGTTCGCGAATTTCTAGCATATGCGTGCGCGCATCGTCGGCCAAGGTGACGCTTTGGCCAACACGGCTTGATGTGCTCGACATATTGCTAACGGCGCGTTCGGTCTCGATCCCCACCGATTCAATTTTGCGCGCGATTTCAACCGTCGCTTGTGAGGTTCGTTCAGCGAGTTTTCGCACCTCGTCGGCCACCACGGCAAAACCACGCCCTTGCTCTCCGGCGCGCGCCGCTTCAATCGCTGCGTTCAATGCCAGCAAATTAGTTTGATCAGCAATATCTTTAATCACGCCAATAATGCTGCTAATTTCCACCGAACGTTCGCCCAAGCCATCCATGGTTTTACCCAGCGAAACCATCGCGCTCGAAACTTGCCCCACTTCTTCTGACACGCGTTGCACCGCATCGGCGCTATCGCCAGAAATGCGCTGCGTTTCGCCAACCACGCTATCCATGTCGCGTGCACTATCGGCAATATGATTAATGCTGACGGTGATTTCTTCGACCGTCGCCGCGGACGAGGCGGCAAAATCAGATTGGCTGCGCGTATCGCGCGCCATTTGCGTCGTGACGGCGCTTAATTCATGCAGGCTAATCGCCAAGCCTTCCATTTCACGCTGCACATCGCGCAGCACGTTTTGAAATTTGGCGACAAATAAATTATAAGCGCGGGCAATATCACCCACTTCGCCGCTACTGACTGGCAAGCGCAAAGTCAGATCGCCATGCTCGCCCGCCTGATGTGCAATCGCGGAACTCATCGCCGCCAATTGTCCAATCGACTTGCGAGTTGCTAAATACAGCGCGGCGATCAGCGCCAATAAACCTATCGCCAACACCGCAAAACCCACGCCACTGAGTTGGCCTGCGAACATTAAGGCCAGCGCAGTCGCCAAGTAAATTGCGCAGGCTATCGATACAATGCGAGCTTGTAGAGACATCTTCATCACCCAAACTTGTAATAATTTTGAAATACAGGATTAACCTAATAGCGCCCTAAAATTAGAATAAACTAATCCAATCGCTTAAAGCTTACTTAATCAGGCTTTGTTGTATTTTTAGTGCAAGCCCAGCCTGACATCTGTTCGCGCGGTGAGTTGAAATTTCAGCCTACAACATCCATGTGAAATACAGACTATTGCGCAAGCGAGCCCTTATGCTGCAAACCATGCAAAACCTGTACCGCCGTTGGTGGCTAAAAAAGCACCCGATTAACGACGATTTATGGCTGCCTTTAACAACGATGCCGATCTTGCGCGGCTTGAATACGGAAGAACTTGAAAGGCTAAAAGAGCTGGCTGCGTGGTTTTTGCACACCAAGGCCATCAGCCCAGTGCAAGGCATTGAATTTAGCGACCCGATGCGCGTCGTGTTGGCGATTCAAGCGGTGCTGCCGATTCTGAATTTGGGCTTTGACGCGTACGACGATTGGCAAGAAATCATCATTTATCCGAGCCAGTTTGTCAGCAAAACGCATAAGCGCGATCACTATGGTTTTGTGCACGAGGGCGAGCAAGTGCTGGCCGGCCAAGCGCGTAGCGACGGCCCAGTTTTGCTATCGTGGCACGATGTGATGGAAGCGCCGTGGCAGGATGGCTTTAATGTCGTGATCCACGAATTGGCGCATAAACTCGATATGCGCAACGGTTTTCCGAACGGCAACCCGCCGCTGCATTACGGCATGAATCAAAACCACTGGCAGGCCGCGTTTAGCCATGCCTTTATCGATTTGCAGCAAAAAGCGCGCAATGGCGAATACAGCGCGGTCGATTTATACGCCGCCACCGACGCGGCCGAATGCTTTGCCGTTTGCAGCGAAATGTTCTTTGAAGACCCGCACACACTGAACGACAGCTACCCTGCGGTGTATCAGCAGCTCAAACTCTTTTACCGCCAAGACCCCATTCGCCGGCTTCCTCGTGTAGGCTACGGGTTTGCAGACACAGTTATTCATTAAGATGATCGGTTTAATCAGCACCCATACCCCCACCGAGCTTTGCCAGCTAGCCCAATCACTAGGCTTGCCACTGTGGGATACCCCACCGGAAGATGCAACGCACTATTTGGCTTGGGTCGACGAGCATCTTGAATTACGCTCGCTCAGCGAAAAAGCGGCGGTATGGGTGGATTTTATCGGCGGCGCCGCAGCGCATCGCAGGCAATTTGGCGGCGGCCGCGGCCAGCCCGTCGCCAAAGCGGTCGGGATTAAAAGCGGCTACACGCCGCGCGTGCTCGACGCGACTGCCGGCCTTGGACGCGACGCATTTGTCTTGGCGAGTTTGGGTTGCGAAATGACGCTAATCGAACGTACCCCAGTGGCGTATTTACTGCTAAAAGACGGGCTAGAACGCGCGCAGCAAGATACCCAAGTTGCCGATATCGCCAATCGGATGCAGCTGCATTTTGGCGACGGCCGCGCGTGGCTCGCCGAGCGCGCCGCAGGCGCTGGCCCCTTGGCCGCGCAAGAGTTCGACGTCGTTTATCTTGACCCGATGTTCCCCGAGCCGGGCAAGCGCGCGAAATCGAAAAAAGAAATGGCTGCATTTCAAACGCTAATCGGCGGCGATGAAGATGCCGACGCGCTGCTCGCGCCAGCGCGGCAAATCGCACTCAAACGCATCACCGTAAAACGCCCCCGCCACGCCCCGCACTTGGCGGGCGTCAAACCCGATTTTGCGCTGGAAGGTGAAAGCACGCGCTTTGATGGTTATTTGCCGATCAAAGTCTAAGCTTCTCGCATTTGTAACTAGCGATCAAGCTGACTGCGCAGCCGTTTGATCTGGCGGTAAGTATCTTCCTGCTCGTCCCCCACGCGATTGAGCTGGCGCAGCAATTTGCGGCGCTCGTCTTCTTTGTCGGCCTTGATCAATTGTTCTTCCAGCGTTTTGCGCTCTTTATGTAGGCGCTCCAGCCGAGATTCTTGCTCGCGAATATCGCGCTCGATGCGATAAAAATCGTAGCCGCGCTGGTATTCGCGTAAAAAGCCCGCTTGCAGGTGCGGAGCGCAAACATTGCCGTAATTGCCACCGGCACGCCCGACGCGGTAGCCATTTTCTGGCGTGCAGTAGCTAAGCAAACCTTGCTCATGCCCGCGCTGATACGAGACCAAGCCCGCCGTTACGCCGTACTCGCTGCAGGCTTTGGCATATTCGGCAATCTGGCTGGCCTCGCCCTGCTGACCATCGCGCAAGCCGGCGCCGTACCAATCACCGAGTTTGCATTCGGATTCGCTCATTGCTGCGCAGCCACTTAACACAACACTGGCTACGAGTAAGCTCAACATCGTTTTCATCGCTACGCCCCTAAAACTATGGATGAAGCCAGCATAAATGAGCGAAGCTGAAGCGCTGCTGAATCAAACTCAAGCCTTTTTTCAATTAAATGTCTTAATATGTCCTATCGAATGTCGAAATCTAGCCTTATGCCAATTTAAAACTAAGTAGATACTGCATACATCCAAGCCAAAATGAATACCAAAATGTCCGCAGCACTACTTGTAATAGATGTACAGCAATCGTTTGAGCATCGCCCGTATTGGGATACGCACGATCTACCGGAGTTTTCGCGCAGACTGAATCAGTTGATCGCGGGCTGCGAAGCGGCGGGGATTCCGGTGGTCAATATCTTGCACGCCGATAACGATGATGTGTTTCGTAAAGATAGTGGCTGGGTCAAGCCGATGGCTTTTTTGCGCCACACGCCAATGGCGACGTTTGAAAAGCATGTGCACAATGCGCTGACCGAATCGGGTTTGTTGCAATGGCTGAACGAGCGCAATATTCGGCATTTGATCATCAGCGGCATCCGGACCGAACAATGCTGCGAAACCACCACCCGGGTGGCGTCTGATTTGGGCTTTACGGTCGATTTTGTTAGCGAGGCAACGCTGACCTTTGCGATGACGCACGCCAATGGTACGGTGTATAGCGCGGCCGAGATTAAAGCGCGGACCGAGCTGGTATTGGCGGGACGTTTTGCGCGGATTTGCAGCGTGGCGCAAGTATTGGCGGATTTGAAAAAACCTGAGGTGGCTCATGCTTGAAATGAAAAACACATGCGAGCGCTGCGGCGCCTCGCTGGGTGAACAAGATCGGGCGTATATTTGCTCATTCGAGTGCACTTTTTGTCCGCATTGCAGCGAGCAGCAGCTCAAGCATACCTGCCCTAATTGCCAAGGCGAATTGGTTTTGCGACCTCGCCGGCAGCCGAAGGAGCCGCGCCATGCCTTTACGTGATTTGCTGCTCGCCTTGGTGGTGGTCAGCACCTGGGGCTTTAATTTTGTCGTGATTCAATGGGGATTGCACGGCCTACCGCCGCTGTTGCTCGGTGCGCTGCGCTTTTTGCTGGTGGCGCTGCCTGCGATTTTCTTTATCCCGCGCCCTGCGCTTGCGGCCAAATACTGGTTGGCCTACGGCGTGGTGTGGGGCGTGGGGCAATTTGGCTTTTTATTTACCGCGATGAAATTGGGCATGCCAGCGGGTCTGGCCTCAGTAGTGTTGCAATCGCAGGCGTTTTTTACGCTGCTGTTTGCGCTGCTGTTTTTGCGCGAAACGTGGCGCTGGTATCAATTGGCGGGGCTGATCGTCGCGGCGGCGGGCTTGGCTATCATTGCCAGCTCGCACGGTAAGGGATTGAGCGGCTCGGCAATGAGCTTGATTGGTTTTAGTTTTACACTGTGCGGCGCGGCGGGTTGGGCTTTGGGCAATGTATTGATTCGCCATATGGCCAAGTCGGGCATTGTCTTCAAAGCCAGTCACCTAATCATCTGGGCGGCATTACCCCCACTGGCTATCTTTAGCATGCTGACGCTCGCGATCGACGGCCCGGCAGTGGTCAGCGCCGCCCTGCTCAATATTTCGCTGCAGTCGATTTTGGCCGTGCTGTATTTGGCGCTAATCGCGACGATTTTGGCGACGTCGATCTGGAACGATTTATTGCAGCGCCATTCGGCCAATCTAGTCGCGCCGTTTAGCTTGCTGGTGCCGTGGTTTGGTTTAGCGTCGTCGGCCCTATTTTTAGATGAAAAATTATTGCCCATGCAATGGCTGGGCGCCTTGATCTTGATGCTGGGCTTGGTGCTGAATGTATTTGGCGCACGAATTAGCGTTGGAAAGTTGAAATATGCGTGACGTCTATTTTGTATTGAGCCCGCACTTTATGCTGCTCGACTTAGCGGGGCCGGCTGAAGTGCTGCAAATCGCGCGCGAGCACGGTGCTGATTTGCGCTTGCATATGATCGCGCCAGTGCCCGATTTGGTGTCGTCAATCGGCCTGCGCCAGCATCAGCTCGCGCCACTGCCGTGCCCAATCCCAGCGGGTGCGTTGGTGATGCTGATCGGGGTGCAAAACTCGAAAGACAATTTGCAACTACCCGAGGCGCAAACCATCGTCGCTTGGCTGCGCGCGCAGTTTGATGCCCAGCAACACCAGCTGGCATGTATTTGTTCGGGAACGATGATCGCCGCGCAAGCGGGCCTGTTAAAAGATCGCCATTGCACGACGCATCACGAGCTGATTGAGCGGCTGCGCAATACCGAGCCCAAGGCGCAGATTGCCGAAAACCGCTTATTCGTCGAAGACGGCCCGATTGCCACCAGTGCGGGCATTACGGCGGGGATTGATTTGGCGCTGCATATGGTTGCGCGTGACTATGGCCCTGCGATGGCACAAAGCATCGCGCGTGAGATGGTCGTTTGGCTACGGCGTAGCGGTAACGATCCGCAATTATCGGCGTGGCTGGCGCATCGCAATCACATTCACCCGCTGGTGCATAAGGCGCAAGATTTAATCAGCCAGCACTTGAGCGAGCGCCAAACACTCTCCGAGCTGGCCTCACAGGTACACACCACGCCACGCACATTAAGCCGCTTGTTTTTGCAACACGCGGGCTTAACGCCGCATGATTACCAAAAATCGCTGCGGCTCGCGCAGGCGCAGCAATTATTGCTGAACCCCGATTTAAGTCTGGATGAAGTTGCGCAAGCCGCTGGGTTTTCATCCAGCCGAGATTTTCGTCGTGTGTGGCAACAGCACAGCGGCAAGTTGCCGAGTGAATCCAGGGGTATAACTAGCTAGATCAATCTATAAAATAATCCCAAGACCATACCCGACCTAGTACTTCTGTACACCTTTGGCTTCACCCAAACCATTGAGTTCACCCGTACGTTCAAAAGGCAGGCCGCCGGGAATCAGCGGCGCATACACTTTGCCGCGGATTTTATACGCCAATTTAAGATCGCTACTTTGTAATGCGCCCAATTGCTTAAACACATTACCCAGATTGGTCGTGACATTAAGCTTGACGATTTTTTCGCCCAAGCGCGGCAAAGTCACTTTTTCATTGCTCACGCCTTGTGCAAATTCCCGATTATTTAAATCGACATTCACATTCAGGCCATTGATGGGAATATCGAAATCATTCGGATTGGTGACGCGAAGATTGAGCACAAACTGTTGCTCAAGGAGGCCCAGCTTGGCAATTGAGATACTGGCTAAATTGACTTGCGGCTTTTCAAAATTGGCTGGAATGCTCGAACACCCAGCCAGCACCAGCAACATAAACAGCGCCAAACAACGTTTAAACATTTTTTGCTACCTCTTGCATCAGCGCCAAGCGCTCGCCCAATTCACCTTGTAATAATTGCGCACCCGCTTGCTCAGGGTGGATAACGGCAAATGTCACGTCCGCTTCGGCGACAAGTTTGCCATTATCTTGGCGCAGCACTTGCTGGCGAATGAGCCCATCGCGCTCGTTCAATTGCGCCAAGGCGGTTTTCACTTCCAGCACATCGCCCATCGTGGCGGAGCGTTTATAGCGGATATCGATGCGGCTAATCACCAAGGCCAAGCTGCGCTCGGTAAACCACTCTACACCACCACCTTCTTCGAGCATGCCCCAGCGTGCTTCTTCTAAAAACTCCAGATAACGCGCGTTATTAACATGGCCGTAGAGATCTAAGTGATAGCCGCGCACTTTAATCGTCGTCAAATGAGACATGGCGAAAACCCAACAAGAAAAACGCATCATAAATCGAATTCAGCCTTCTTGCTGACGCCCATTGCTGACAATTTTCACATCGCGCTTTTGTTTAAGTGATTTCTTATGGATAATCGTCCGATTCGCGCGAATAGAAATGCTTTTTATGGATTGGCGACATTCCCGTCCGGTACGGATTTTACTGCTACTGATTTTTACGCTAATCACCCTTGTTGGTGTCTTACCGTATTTTTTATCTTTTGACAGTCTGCGTGAGCAAATTATTGCTCAGGTGCAATCCGATACCCAAAGGACGATGACGATACGCGGTAGTGCCCACGTGGTTCTACTGCCCCGCCCCGCCGTTTTAATTAACGACACCACACTTTCCGAGCCACAAAACCCGACCATTTTTGCGTATGCCAATAGCATTAAAGTGGTATTTCGCCTCTGGCCACTACTTCTTAGCGGCAAACCCGTGGTGCATGCCATTGAGCTAGAACAGCCCGAGCTAAGCATCGTTCGCAATGAGAACGGCACCTATAATTTTGAAGATTTATTACAAGCACGCAGTAATAAAGTTGAAGTTGCGCTCGATAACTTTAGCTTGGTTGATGCCAGCCTCAGCTGGAAAGATGAGTTTCTTGGCGAAACAGTGCATTTGAATCAACTCGAACTGACGATGGATGATTTAACCGACCCGAAAAAAGGCGCCTTATCTCTACAAGGGCAAGTGCTGGTCGGGCAAAAAACCAAAGCTCCGATTTGGCAGGGCGAGCTCTCGGGCGCGGCGGCAATGCGCTACTTAGAAAAGGAACGGATGCTGCGCATCGCTGGGATTGAATTTAATATTCTGCAGCATGGTGATAGCGCCGCAGAATTGCAAATTAAAGACGGTTTATTTAAGGCAACGGGCAATCTGAACTACAGCTGGGATCCACTACGTTTGGCTGGCGGCGATATGAAAATCGCCATGAGTGCCAACCGTGCGGGGCAATTGTGGACCAGCACGCTAGATATTCCAGAGATTAACCTGACCGACACCGCACTTAACCTTAATCGCCTCAAGTTTGATATTGGCATGAAGGATGGGACGAGCGAATTGAGCGCCCATACGCAAATCGCCACCTTGGGCGGTGCGCAACGCAGCCTATTACGGACTGAAAAAGCAGAGATTTCCGTTAAATTTAAAAGCCCTGAACAAAACCTCTCAGCGCAACTCAGCACCCCGATGGAGCTGCACCATGGCTACTTGGCTCGTTTAGCTGCTTATAAATTGAAGGGCAGCTACTCCAACCGCAGCTTACCGCGGGGTGAAATCCGCCTTGCGCTTGATGGACATGGCGAGCTCGATATCCGCAATGAGGTGCTCAGCTTAGAAAGCCGCGGCCATCTCGACGGTGAAACACTGAACTCGCAGGTGAATTTAGAAAACTTTGTCTCCCCCCAATTTCGCGTCAATATCGATTTAGCTAAGCTGGATTTGACCCCCTATCTACCGGTGGTCAAAGCTGGAGCAAAAACCGTTAACCACACTGCACCACTCGATTTATGGTGGCTGCAAAACCTGAATGCAATTGGCTCAATTAAAATTGGCGAGCTGGTGCTGCAAAATCTGTATATCGATGATTTGTCGCTCAAACTGATCGCACGCAATAATCGCATCGTACTTGATCCACTGTCTGCAACGTTATACGAAGGCCGTCTCAATGGCCGAGCTGAAATCGACGCCAGCAAAAAACCTGTGTATTTCCGCCTCGAGCAAACGCTGACCAATATGAACATCAACACGCTACTTACGGACGTGCTTGATACCAGCCGCTTTGAAGGCCGCAGTGATATTAATATTGATGTGGCTGCCGTAGGTAATAAGCTCGACGATTTGCGCCGCACAGCGGGCGGCAATATCCGAATGCGCCTAAATCAAGGGGCGATTCGCGGCATTGATATTCCGGCCTTGCTGCACACCGCCAGTCAGCAAATTAAATTGATGAATGGCGACAACACCCCGATCAGCAATAAAGACGCTCGCACGCAATTCTCGGCGCTGCAAGCCACATGGCAGCTCAAGCACGGCGTGGCAAGCAATAATGATCTGAACGTGAGCGCAGGCATTTTAAAACTCACCGGTGGCGGTGAAGTGAATTTGGGCAATGGCCAGATTGACTACAAAATGAAAGCCAGCGCTAACCCTAATGTGCCTGAACTATCAGGCCTTAAAGGGCTAACACTGCCGATCGCATTTAGTGGAGAAATTGGCGCTCCGACCTACAAAGCGGATTACGCCAGCTTGAAAGAACAAATCTTAGCCAAGCAACAAGCAGAGCAAGAAGCGAAAGAGCGTGCGGCGCAATTGAAAGCCGAGCAAGCACGCGCCAAGGCAGAAGCTGAACGCAAGGCGGTGGAGAAAAAAGCGGCGGCGCAAAAGCAGGCTGCTAAAAAGAAATCGGCACAAAAAATCGCGCCCAAAGCCCCCCCAAAAGCAACGCCAAAGCCAGTTAAAAAATGAGCGACTTCTCCAGCCGTTTAATCGCTTGGCAGCGCGAGCATGGCCGGCACGGTCTGCCATGGCAGGTAGCGGATGCCTACAAAGTGTGGCTGTCTGAAATCATGCTGCAGCAAACGCAGGTAACGACAGTGCTCGATTATTACCCGCGTTTTCTAGACAAATTTCCGACTATTTTTGATCTAGCCGCTGCGCCGCTCGACGATGTACTCGCGCTGTGGAGCGGCCTTGGTTACTACACCCGCGCGCGCAATCTGCATAAATGCGCGCAAGCGGTGGTTGAACAATACAACGGCCGCTTCCCGAGCGATCCTGCGCTCGTTGCCGAACTGCCCGGCATTGGCCGCAGCACCGCCGCGGCGATTACTGCGTTTTCCTATGGCACGCGCGCGGCAATTCTAGATGGCAACGTCAAACGCGTGCTCACCCGTTGGGCTGGTATTGAAGGCTATCCGGGCGTCAAAGCGGTAGAAAACAAGTTATGGGATTTGGCTAATGCATTGCTACCAGAAGCAGGCATCGAAGCGTATACGCAAGGGCTGATGGACTTGGGCGCGACGGTCTGCACGCCGAAAAAGCCTACGTGTCTGACCTGCCCGATGAGCAGCGATTGCCAAGCGCGATTAGCTAATCGCCAAAGCGAATTACCGACGCCCAAGCCGAAAAAAGCCGTACCGGAAAAATCAACGGTCATGCTGATTATCCGCAACGACGCAGGCCAAATCCTGCTCGAAAAACGCCCGCCAAGCGGCATCTGGGGCGGGCTATGGAGTTTGCCCGAGGTGGAAAGCACGCTGGCCGCCAGCGACATCGCCGCGCAAAAACTCGGGCTAAAAATCGAGCTCGATCCAGCCCTGCCCGAGTTTGTGCATGTGTTTACACACTACAAACTCACCATCACGCCACAACCTGCGTTCGCCATTTCAGCGAATGCACTGCACGAATCAGCAGCGCAGTGGTTTGATATTGATGAAGCGCTAGCGGCAGGCATACCAACACCGATCCGAAAAATACTTAGCAGGGTATAAGACTAAAAGATAATTTAGAGATGACCTCTAGCGACATACCCAGCAACATTCTTCCTTCAAGGTCATTTCCCTAGCCATTTATCCCTAATCATCGGCTAGGGAAAAATAAAATACTCTGTTCGGCAGGAGTGAGTAAATCAGCCACAGTGACTTGATCCAGACTCGCTAAAAATGCATTAAGCGCATTACCCAAAGCGCCACGCAGCCGACAATTACCTGTTAGCAAACATTGGCTGGAGCTGCCAAAACATTCCACTAGCTCCAAATCGCTTTCCATATGCCGTACAACCTGACCGACACCGATTTGCGCTGCTGGAACTGCGAGCCTGATTCCACCGCCCTTCCCCCGCAAGCCGTTGACATATCCATGGCGGATAAGCTGGTTCACTACTTTCATCATATGACTGCGAGACACCTGAAAGCGCTCAGAGATTTCCTGAATCGTGACCAATCGCTCTTGGTTGGCTGCTAGATAGATCAAAACCCGTAGTGCATAGTCTGTGTGCTGGGTGATGTGCATGCAAGCTCTCCTAATTGGCCTAGAGGTCAAGTATAAAGTTACCAGCGAAAAAGATGAATATAATTTGACTCTTAAAATAAGATTCATTTAAAATGAATCTATAAACAAAAGGAGAAACAACATGCAACGCGACCCTCAGCTCGTTGAATTCTCACGCGAACATTATTCCGCTTTAAAACTGGCCAAAACGTTGCGTCATACCACCGCAGAAACTTTCTCTGCGCACCACAAATTACTAACGCAAATGATGGCTGAACTGGAAACACACTTCCAAGAAGAAGAATTGCTGCTAATCCCTCAATTGGCGCAATTTACTGAAACGGCCTTGATTGCCCGCTTGCAACAAGAGCACCAGCAGCTGCGACATTTGCACGAGAATGCAAATGACTATCGGATTTTGGTCCAATTTGGTGAATTACTTTTTGCTCATGTGCGGTTTGAAGAACGTGTTTTGTTTACGGCGTTGCAACAACACTGGGCGCATTAAATCGCCCACCTACTCACTCAAAGCTAAGGAGCGAACGATGTTTAATACAAACACTCTGCAGTTTCCGATCTCATCAAAGCAAGACGATTTCGCAGCACAGGCTCAAGCTACTCAGCGAACTTCGAAAACAAAAGCAGACAAAAAACCACCAGCAGCATCACCAAGCAATCCACCATTTTTTCAGTTTTCTGCCTCAACCACGCTTAATCTAGGGCGCGGCATGATGTTGCTTTCCGTTCTAGGGGCATTAGTGGCATTGGCCGTCGCATATATCTATCCGGAGCAATTTAGCTTGGGCGAGCAAGTAGCAGCGCATATTTCGTTGCCACTGATGGCCGGATTTTTCAAACTAGGCTACGTAGTTCGTTTAGCCGCGCACCATACGCTAGGCAACTACACCGCTGGCTGATTTTTTTTAGCCAAAAAGATTCAATTTATATTCATGTATTAAGAGTCAATCAGCAAAGACTGAGTTCATCATCACCAAAAGGAAGATACCGATGCTATCAAAAGACGCATTACCATTTATTCAAGCCACCTTACCCGTGGTTAAAGAGCATGGCGCAGCCATTACCGGCCATTTTTATAAACGCATGTTCACGCACCAACCCGAATTGAAAAATCTGTTCAATATGGGCAATCAAGCGTCGGGCGATCAAGCGCAGGCTTTGGCGGGCGCGGTGTATGGCTATGCATCTAATCTAGGCCGTACCGAGATTACCGAGCCTATTTTGAACCGCATTGCGCATAAGCACGTCAGCCTTGGCATCACCCCTGCGCAATACACCATCGTTGGCCGCCATTTGATTGCATCCATCGGCGAAGTTTTGGGCGAAGCGGCGACCAAAGAGATTTTGTCAGCGTGGGACGAAGCCTATTGGCTAATGGCCACCGACCTGATCGCCCGTGAAGCGCGGATTTACCAGGAGCTGGCGTGGCAAGCTGGCCAAGATTGGGATGAAATGACCATTATCGACAAACAGCAGGCAGGCGATGGCGCAATGGCAATTTACCTGCGCCCTAGCAACGGTAGCCCACTACGCCCATTTAGCCCTGGCCAATACATCAGTGTGGGGCTAGATGTTCCGGCATTAGGGCTTAATCAATGCCGCCAATACAGCCTGTCGCAGGCTGCGCAAGACGTGTGGCGTATTACGGTCAAACGCGAACAGCCACAACAAGGCCCAGCGGGCAATGTATCAAACCTGTTGCACGATGCGAAACAGATTGGCGATACCTTACGCGTTGGCCCACCAGCGGGTGAGTTTGTGTTGCACGCCGATGCACGCCCCGTGTATTTAATCAGCGCGGGCATTGGCATTACGCCGGTCTTGGCGATGTTGCAACAACTGCTCGCCGAGCAATCAACGCGAAAAATCGTCTTCGCTCATGCCAGCCAAAGCCAAAATGCGATTGCGCATTGGGATGAAGTCGTCGCAGCGATCGATGCCTTAGAAAACGGTCAACTGGCCTTGTGGCTAGATCAGCCAAGCCAAGACAACGCCGCTTTCAATGGCCGCATGGATTTAAGCCAAATCGGACCGCTGCAAACAGAGGCAGATTTTTATCTTTGCGGCCCACTTGGCTTTATGGCGGCGCAGCGGCAATGGCTGTTAGCGCAAGGGGTTGCTGCGCAGCAAATCCATTATGAAGCCTTCGGCCCCGATGTATTTGGCGCCGCCTGATCGTGTTGTGTGATTGATGTAAACGCTACAGCGGCTGAAATCGCTGTAGCTTTTGCCAGCCTAGCGCGCCCGTGGGTCCAGCGCATTACGCAACCCCTCACCTATCAGCACCAGCATCAGCATTAATCCGAGCAACACCGCAAAGGTCGACAGCGAAATCCACCACGCATCCAAATTCGCCTTGCCTTGCGCCAGTAATTCACCGAGCGACGCCGTTTGCATGCCAACGCCCAGCCCGAGAAAATCGAGGCTGGTCAGCGCCAAAATCGCCGCGCCCATCCGAAATGGCAAAAACGCCAGCACGGGCGTTAGGCTATTGGGCAGCACGTGGCGGCGGATGATTTGCCAGTTGCTCAGCCCCATCGCGCGCGCGGCCAGCACGTATTCCTGATTACGGTTACGCAAAAACTCGGCGCGCGTGTAATCGGCCAAACCCATCCAGCCAAACAGCGTCATTAAAATCAACAGCAGCGCGAGGCTGGGCTCGAAAATCGCGGTGAAAATAATCAGCAAATACAGCTCGGGCAGCGAGGCCCAAATTTCACTGAGCCGCTGGCCAAACAAATCAACGCGCCCGCCAAAATAGCCTTGCACGCCGCCGATCAACATGCCGAGCAGCGAGCCGGTAATCGTCAGCGCCAGCGCGAATAATGCCGAAGTGCGAAAACCGTACAGCAACCGCGCCAGCAAATCGCGTCCTTTGTCATCGGTACCGAGTACATTGGCGCTCGAAGGCGGCGCGGGGTTGGGTTGGCTGGCGAAATAATTGAGCGTATTGGCGCCATAACGATTGGGCGGGAAAATCGCCCAATTACCGTCTTTAGCCAATTGCTGCGCAATAAATGGGTCGAGATAATCAGTCGGCGTTGGAAAATCGCCGCCAAAAGTGGTTTCGGGGTAATCCTTCAAGAGTGGAAAGTACGTCTGCCCTTGGTAATGCACGATATAGGGCTTGTCGTTCGAGATCAGCTCGGCGGCCAAACTCGTTACAAAGCAAATCGCAAACAGCCACAAGCACAGATACGCGCGGCGCTGCGCCTTAAAGCGCGCCCACGCCCGCGCCCAATAGCCGGGGGATTTGATCATCTGATCCATTATGATTTCTCCCCCACCGCAGCAAACTGCACGCGCGGATCAAGCAGCACATAGCCCAAATCCGACAATAATTTGCCAACCAACCCCAGCAGCGTAAAGAAATACAACGTGCCCAACACCACCGGATAATCGCGCCGCAGCACCGATTCATACGCGAGCAGCCCCAGCCCATCGAGCGAAAACAGCGTTTCAATCAGCAAGCTGCCGGTGAAAAAAGCCGCAATAATCGCCTCGGGCAGCCCCACCATCAGCGGCAGCGCGGCGTTGCGCAGGATGTGCCGCCAGAAAATGCGCTTCTCCGATGCTCCTTTGGCTCGCGCGGTCGTCACATATTGTTTATGAATTTCTTCCAGAAACGAATTTTTAGTTAGCATCGTCAAACTAGCAAAACCGCCAACCACCATCGCGGTGACCGGCAGCGCCACATGCCACAACAAATCCATCGCTTTGCCCAGTAGCGAGAGCGTCTGCCAATCGTCGCTCATCAGCCCGCGCAGCGGAAAAACCTGCCAAAACGAGCCGCCGCCAAACAGCACCAGCAGCACCACGCCCAACACAAACGACGGAATCGCGTAGCCAATCATCAACAGCAAAGTCGTCGCCGCATCAAAGCGCGAACCATGCCGCACCGCCTTGGCCACGCCGAGCGGCACCGCGATTAGATAAGTCAGCAGCAAGCTCGAAATCCCCAAACTCATCGACACCGGCAACTTTTCGCGGATTAGCTCGGTTACGCTGGCATGGCGAAACCAGCTCTCGCCCAAATCAAACGTCGCGTAGCTTTTCAGCATCAACCAAAAACGCTCGTGCGCCGGCTTATCAAAACCGTATTGCGTTTTAATCTGTGTGAGCTGCTCATCAGACAAACCCCGCGCCGCTTGGTACATTCCACCAGTCCCGCCACCCGAAGTACCTGCCGATGTATTGCCCGCCGACTCAGCCGCCCCGCGGCCTTTAAGCTGATACACCATCTGCTCGACCGGCCCACCGGGGACGAATTGGATGACAATAAAGCTGACTAGCAGCACACCAAACAGGGTGGGGAGCATCAGCAGTAGGCGTTTGAGGATGTATTGCAGCATATTTTTTAATCCAGTTTGTAGGTCGGCGATGCCCAAAATGCGCCCGACCAATCAGGCATTACAGTTTTTCAACCCAAAGCAAAGCCTGCTATCGCAGGCGGTACACCGGCGGTTTCGCCCGCCGGACGAATCAGGGGCAGTCTTGCCTTGCCCCTGATAACCCTAACGCGCCCGATCGCCGCGAAACCCCGTTTGAAAAAAGCCCGTCAGGGCGCCGCTACAACTCGCGTTGCGCTACCGTCGCAACGCTCAAACACTACGCGGCTTAAAACCCTGACGGCCATTTTTCAAACGGCGCGGCTCAAACGAGCTTTTCGTTCTAATCAACAGCATGGGTATATCTACAAAAATCAATACCACAATAACTCTTAGAGCAATACATTGGTATGTATATATCGTAATGGTGCAACTGTGGGAGTTCCCCTTTCATCAAGCCGAGCGAGGAACAAGCGGTTCGGGGTTTCGGCGAGGACTGTCTGAGGCCGCAGGCCGAGTTCCGCAGCCGCCGAATCGATTGTTCGCAGCGAGGGCATTTTGCGCAGCAAAACTTGATGAGGGGTCGCCTTCCTTTGCTTACTTTCCTTGGCGAAGCAAGGAAAGTAAGTGCCGCGGCGCACAGCCGCCAATCCTTCGCAAATAATCAGATGCTGCTTAATAAAGCCAGCAAATCATTCGAGCCCCGCACTTAGACAGCTGCAGTTGCTTTAGTGAAATGATCATAATATTGTTTTGCATCGTCTTCCGAACCCAACGCAACGTCCAGCATCATCTGAATGCTCCATTCCGAACCCGAAACAACAGTATCAATATCGAGATCATTTGGGTAAGCGTCAGGATCTATTGCCATTTCAAAATTAACAAACCACCAAATGTTTATTTTTCTCAGAAGTTTAACCATCTTTTGAAACTCACCTTCGACATCAACATCGACACCAGATGACAAATAAGAAAGCATCTCATGGGTCAAATTGTTTCGGCATTTTTTGGCTGACTCAAATAATTCAATATCATTACTATCGATAGCACTTCTCTCTAACAGCCAATACAAAGAAGCATAAATAGGACTTTTATTAAGGGATAGAACCTCAGATTTGTAATCATCATCGACTTGTACACCCTCCGAATCAAAACCATTCACATAGAATGATCTCAACTTATCGACAATACTCGATTTAAGCATTTCAAATGCCATTGAAAAAATGGCGGCAGTTATTATGTTTCGCTTGAGAGACTCTGGATTTAAGAATCGTTCCCACTCCATTTTTACTTTTGCATCCATAACTAATATCCAAATAATTCAATAAAAAATGAATCACTTCACCCACCAAGTCGCCAACATCCAATCCCCCGCTTGATAATACAACGGCATCACTTTCGGCATGGCAAACCGATCCCGCCACGCCACACGATGCGTCGCGCTATACCAGTGCGGGATGATGTAGTGGCCGGCCAGCAAGGCGCGATCGAGGGCGTGGACGGCGGTGATTTGGGCGGTGCGATTTGGCGCGGCCAGCACGTGATTAATCAGTGCATCAATCGCGGGGTTTTTAATCCCGATCACATTGCTACTACCTTTCACATCGGCCGCTTTGCTGCCGTAATAATCGAGCAGCTCTTGCCCTGGATTTTGTACGTCAGGAAAGCGCAATACCGTTACGTCAAAATCAAAGCTGTCGAGCCGACGTTGGTACAAGGCGAAATCGATATTGCGCAGCGTGGCGGTGATGCCCAGTTTGGCCAGATTGCGCGCCAGCGGCGGGAAAACGCGGCCCATCGCGCCGCCGTCGTCGAGAATTTCAAAGCTAAACGCTTCGCCCTTGGCATTGCGCAGCGCGCCATCGCGGTATTCCCAGCCGGCTTGTTTTAATAATTCACGCGCTTGGCGCAGATTGTTGCGCAAGGAGTTGGGCGCGCCATTGGATAAACGATCTGTATTGGGCGGCGCGGGTAATTCACCGAATACGGCGGGCGGCAAGTCTTTAGCCAAGGGTTTGAGTAATGCCAACTCGGCCTCGCTTGGCTTGCCGCTGGCGGCCAACTCGCCGTTGGCATAAAAGCTATTGAGGCGCACGTACTGGCTGTAAAACAATTGCCGATTGAGCCATTCAAAATCGAGCGCCAGCCCCAAGGCTTGGCGCACGCGGATGTCGGCAAATTGCGGCTTGCGGATATTGAGCACATAGCCTTGCATACCGCTGCTATTGTGGTGGCGCAGCTCGCGCTTGATGATTTCGCCGCTGCGAAATTTCGGCCCTTGATACTGGCGTGCCCAATTGCGCGCGCTGTATTCGGTGATGAAATCAAATTCGCCGGCTTTAAACGCCTCTAGCCGCGCCACTTCATCTTGATAATAGCGATAAGTGACGCGGTCAAAATTATATTGGCCAAGCCGCGTTGGATGCTGCGCGCCCCAATAATCGGCGCGGCGCTGGTAAGTAATGCTGCGGCCCAGCTGGTAATCGCCAATTTGATACGGCCCGCTAGTGATCGGTTTTTCCAGCGCGATTTTATCCAACGACCTCCCGCCGCCCCACTTTCGCGAAAACACCGGCAAGCCGCCGACGATTTGCGGTAATTCGCGGTTGGCAGTTTTAAAGCGATAGCGGATGGTTTTGGCATCGATCACGTCGCAAGCCGCTACGTCGCTCAATTGCGAAGCAAATTGCGGCGCGGCCAGCTTGCTGTTTAAGGTGTCGAAACTGTGTTTGACGTCTTGCGCCGTCACCGCGTCACCGTTGTTAAAGCGCGCCTTGGCATTCAGCGTAAACGTCACTGATTTGCCGTCCGCCGCGACGGCGATGTCGCTGGCGAGCAAGCCATACATCGTCGCCGTTTCGTCCATGCTCATCGTTCCCAGCGATTCAAACATTAAACCCGAGCCGGCGGCGGGCAGGCCTTTGATAATAAAAGGGTTAAATGAATCAAAGCTTGAGCGACGATCAGGATTGGGCAAAATTAATGCGCCGCCTTTTTTCGCCTGAGGGTCGGCATAGGCAAAAGATTTAAAACCCTCGGGGTATTTCGTGCTATCGCTTAACGAATAAGCATGAGCAGCCCATACTTGGCATTGGTATAAGCACAACACGAGTAATAGTATTTTTTTCATAGCTTGCATCATAAAGCAAAGGCTAATTTGATCGGATGGCTGTGTTTTTTACGTCGGAAGCACGCAACACGTCTATCAGAATAGGCTGGTACACACTACACTGGCCGTCTAGCTTACATATTGCATGATGATGATCGGTGAAGACCTATGCGCGTATTACCTCTGCTAATGCTGTTCGGCTGTGCAAGCTCGCTGATTAGCGCCGAAACGCTGAAAGCATATACCGAAGAATTCGCGCCGTTTAACTACACGCAGCAAGGCCAGTACTTGGGCTTGGCGAATCAAATTCTGGACCGAATTAGCCAAAGTAGCGGCCTGCAATTCGAGCGTGAAAGCTTACCTTGGCTGCGCGCGAGCAATGAAAATCAAGCTCATCCCAATAGCCTGCTCTACACCACGGTGCGTACCCCGCAGCGCGAAAAACAGTATTTATGGGTGGGGCCCTACGATGATTGCGATGTGGTGTTTATCAAGCTGAAAAATCGTAGCGATATTCAAATCAATAGTTTAAAAGACGCTGAAAAGTACACCGCGGGTGCAGCGCGCGGCGCAGCAGCATCACAAATTTTAGCCAGCATGGGCTACAACATGGCCCGCCTTGATACGCGCTCGCCCGAGGAAGCGCGCACAGTACGCATGCTGTACGCTAAGCGCTTTGATTTATCCGCCGGTATGTTGATCCCACATGTGTATAGCGCCAAGCAGCAGCGCTATGACGCTAGCCAGCTCACTGCGGCGTACACGATTACCAAAACGGGCGGCTGTTTTTTTGCGTTTAATCCTCAAGTCAACCCCAATTTGTATCAGCGCTTTAATACTGCGTTCGAGCAATTGCGCAGTAGTGGCGAACTCGACAAAATCCGTCGGCAATACCTTGGCAATGACATCAAATCATCAAATAAAGCAAAGCCCTGAGCCATGTTAGAATAACGTTTTGCCTGCCCGACACTGCGCCATGCCTTTTTTAGCGATTGATACTTCGAGCGATCAGCTCTCACTAGCCATTAGCCATGACCCAGCCAAGCCGATTGTGGCGCGCGAATGGGCCGTGGGGCAAAAGCACGCCGAGCTCACTTTGCCATATTTAAAGCAACTGCTCAGCGAGCAAGGCATCGCGATGAGCGAGCTCAAAGGCATTGCCTACCCCTGCGGGCCAGGCTCGTTTACCGGTTTGCGCATTGGCTGTGGCATTACGCAAGGTTTGGCGTATGCGCTCAATATTCCCGTTGTGGGTATATCGACGCTTCAAGCTCTGGCACAAGCCTCTGGCGCAATACGTGCCTATGTATGCATTGATGCGCGGATGAATCAAGTTTATTGTGCAGCTTACGAGCGCCAAGCCGATCAATCGTGGCGAGAAGTCCATGCCGCGCAAGTGTGCAACCCCGAAGACGTGCCAGTGCCAGAAGGCTGCGATTGGTTTGGCATTGGCACTGGCTTTCACAGCTACGGCGCTGCACTGCAAGAGCGCATCGGCGCACATTTAAGCCAAATCGACGCCGCGCGCCAAGCGCATGCGCGTGAAATGCTGCAACTGGCGCTGCCGCAATTTGCCAAAGGTCAGGTACAGGCGGCGCACGAAGCCAACCTCGTCTATCTGCGCGATAAAGTCGCGCTTAAAACGCACGAACGAGTCGCCAAATGACTGTTGCTCGCCACACGCTTAATGCACCCGTTTTTGCCCGTTTAAACACCAGCCATGTGGCTGCACTGGCCGATTTGGACGAAGAAACCAACCCACATCCGTGGACGGGTAAGCAGTGGCTCGATTCTTTGCAACAACACGATTGCTTTGGGCTGTGGCTGACCGACCAACTCATCGGCTTTGCCGTTTGCATGGCCACGCTGGATGAAGCCGAAATTTTATTAATCGCCGTTCGCCCCGCACTGCAAGGCACGGGTTTAGGCGCACAACTATTGCAGCACACCGAAGCAGAACTAGCGAGCGAAGGCGTCAAGCAATTATTTTTAGAAGTGCGCCAAAGCAATGAGCGCGCTCGCGCTTTTTATCGCCGCCACGGCTGGCAGGAAAATGGCCGCCGCAAAAACTATTACCCGTGTGAAATTACTTTGGACGATGGCCAGCTTAAAACGCGTGAAGACGCGATTATGTGTGGCAAAACCTTGGGCAGTTTGAACGTGAGTGAGGGCAACACATGAATCGCCGCGCACTCATCCTCAATGAATTAGGCCTGAATCCAGTTTGGGTGCGCCATGAAGTCTTGGCGCAGATGCAGACTCATGAAGAGCCACTTGTCGCCCCCGAACCTGCACAACAAGCAATCAGCCAAAGTAGCGAAGGCAAGTTCAGCCCGATTGTGCAAGCTGCACATCAGCGCATGGAGGAAACCATCGCGCATGCGCCTGAAGTGGCCAAAGCGCCATCCAGCGGCGCAGCGGCGATTCACCAAGTGCTAAACGCGCGCAATAATCCACGTAGCGAGGCGAGTCAGCCAGCCCTTGCTACGAGCGAATCAACGCAAGATGAGCGCACGCAAGCCATCATGCAAATGAATTGGGAGCAGTTACAAGAGGCGGTTGCCAACTGCACGGCATGCTCCCTTTGCAAAACGCGAACACAAGCGGTATTTGGCACTGGCAACCCCGCGGCACCGCTGGTCGTGGTCGGTGAGTCACCGGGCGCCGACGAGGACGCGCAGGGCGAGCCATTTGTAGGTAAAGCCGGCAAGCTGCTCGACAATATGCTGGCTAGCATTGGCCAAAAACGCGGAGAGCAAGTCTTTATCGCCAATGTGCTCAAATGTCGACCTCCGGGTAATCGCAACCCGCAAGTCGATGAAGTGGCCAAATGCGCGCCGTTTTTACAGCGCCAGATCGAGTTGATTGCGCCGAAAGTACTGTTCGCCAGCGGACGCTTTGCAATTTCCAGCCTACTGAACGACGATGCGCCGATTTCAGCGCTACGCGGCAAAGTACATCGTTACCGCCAAACGCCGGTAGTCGTGTCGTATCACCCCGCATATTTGTTGCGCAATATGCCCGACAAAGCCAAAGCTTGGCAGGATTTATTGCTACTGCAATCGCAACTGACTGCATAAAAGGTGGGGACATAATCGTCGCCCAAGTGGGAGCCGCAACTTTAAAGCCGTGGCGCGTTTTATGGGAGTTTGCGCGCCATACTCCTAGCGAATGACATAAGCTCAACGACGCTACTTCGCAGATTACCCACTCAGTGAAGTAGATAAAGTCCACGCCTATTTATCCAGCACCATCAATCGCTGGATGCCCTATACCGCAGATTACCCATTACTTTTGCTTAGAAGGTACTACAACTGCACCAAGCTATATCCCCGCTCATGTTGGCTGCGGCGTATCCTCACAGGGAGAGTTCGAAGTAGATTTCGCATCTGATACACATAATAAGCACAAAAAACTAAAGCAATAACAGGACCTGCTCATTTCGCAAGACAAAATCCTGGAGCTGCGCCACTCAAATAAATAACCGATAAAACTAATAATCTAGTTACACATCGGGTACTAAGCTAATTGAGCATAAAAAAAGCACCTAGCGTTTCCGCTAAGTGCTTGATTTTATTGGTGGGCCCACACGGACTTGAACCGTGGACCAAAGGATTATGAGTCCTACTATCTAAAATCCACAAACCCAGCAAAACAAGCCACAACCCGCATAAATACTAGCTTTACACCTAAATAGCCAATTATCTATCGTTGCACAGAATACCCTAGAATAGCGTAGAATGACCCTAATTCCCGTACATTTGCCAGTACATTGTTAATGTATGGGATTAACTAGGGGATAAATCATGGCACGGGTTAATTTGACGCTAGACCGCATACGCAAACTAGAATTGCCTGAAGGTAAAACTCAGGCGTTTTTGTGGGATGCAGAGCCGAAGTCTTTGTTTGTGCGGATCACTAAGGGCCCAAAGCCAACACCTGAGAACCCCAAACCAAAACCAACAAAGGCGTTTGTCTTTCAAGGGTTAATAGCTGGTAACTATTTCCGCCTTACTATTGGCAATTGCGACGTTTGGAGTATTGAAGATGCAAGGGCTGAAGCCCGAAGATTGCAAAGCGTCATAGACCAAGGCGACGATCCACGCGAAATCAAAGCTGAAAAATTAGCCACAACCAAGCGGGCAAAGCAAGAAGCTGAAATCAAGCAAACTACACTTAGGGACATTTGGCCGCGATATATTGCCGAGGCCTCACGCCATGGCCGCCGCAAAAATTCGAAGCCATGGGGAGCGCATCATATTGCCGCGCATGAGAGGGCCGTGAAAGACGGTGGCGCATTATCCGCGCTACTGGATGTTGCAATTGCTGATTTAACCGAACAACGGCTTAAACAATGGCTCGAGATTGAAACCGCAAGCCGTGCAACCGTGGCCGCACTGGCCTACCGCATGTTACGCACTTGCCTAAACTGGATCGCTGAACAGCCCGAATACAGCGACATCGTAAACACCAAAGCAATCAGCGCAACCAAAGTTGTACAGGTTTTGCCCAAACCAACCGAAAAAAACAACCAACTCAGGGAGCGCCAAATCAAGCCATGGTTTGATGCTGTACTCAAACTACCAAATCAAATCATTGCCGTATATTTGCAAGTTGTTTTACTTAGTGGGCGTAGGCGTGAAGAAATACTGGATTTAAAGTGGACTGACTTAGATTTTAAGTGGGCAACCATGACGGTCAACGACAAAGTACAGGGCCGTGTAACCTTGCCATTAGCGCCCTACTCTCTTGAGTTACTAAATAAACTACCAAGAAATAATGAGTGGGTTTTCAGCAGCCCGTCATCGGCCAATGGCCGACTACAAGAGCCGCGAAAATCACTAGATCGAGTCATTGCAGAAATCGGCGTCCCCCACACAATCCACGATTTACGCCGCACCTACGCCACTTTAAGCGAAGAAGTTTGTCCTGCGGGTGTTGCGGCTCAATTGCAGGGCCATGTTCCTAAAGACGTGCGCGGCAAGCATTACGTCAACCGTTCACTTGATACTTTGGCTAAATGGGCGGCCGAGGTGGAAAACACAATTCTCAGTTTTGCCGAGCGTAGATAGCGCAAAGCTACGCAGAGCAGCGACACTGTGCTAATATTTGCCCTGTCGATAGTTTTTTTATATCGACACCAACCCAACCAAAAGGAAAAGCAATGGAAATCCCTTCCAACGATTTACAGCTAGGTGGATTACGCGGTGCACTTGCATTTACCGGAAAACCCAAGCCAAAGATTAAAGCACCAGTTTTAAGCCCCTTGCTACTCAAACTTAAAGCATCTATCGCCACGGCTTTAGAGAAAAAAGATTTAAACAAAGCAATCACACACAAAGGCTTTGAAGAGTTAGCAAACCGAACGACCGATCAAGGTCGAATCAACCTGCGAAACCTACTAAAGCGAATTATTCCGCCTGTTGCTGAGTTGATTGCCACTTTAACAATCAGCAAAACAGGTAACACACGCACATCAGCACCAGCAAGCCGCACCACGGGCAACAATGCTGCAAAATCAAGCAGCAGTGGATCATCCGACCCCGACCCCGAACCCCGACGACAACACACTGAACCGCAGTACACACGACTAACTCTAGCTCGTGCTCTTAATGCCACCGCCCGATTTGTTGGGGGTGCGCGATGAACTACCAAAACCAAATATTACAAGCTATAGCCAATTCAGGCTCAAGCACAGCCACATCGGCACAAACCGCCAAAGTATTCCAAATCACAGAACAGTCAGTACGGCGCTGGGCGTGCAAAGACACGGCACCGCTAGGTATTCGGCCCGTCAAAATTGGCAACCGATTGCGCTGGAAGCTGGATGATATTGCCAAAGTATTGGAGGGCGGATTATGAACGCACCTTTAATCGACGCGCAAAAAAATACCCCACGGGCAGGCGGGGCACTAAGCAAACCAAATCAAACTACACATAATCATTATACCAAAGGATATAACGACCTGATGGATTATCGCCCATTCGATAGCGATAGCCTCCTAATTGCCAAACTCGAAGCCGAACGCATTAACGACGGTTTAGAGGTGCAATCATGATACGCGAATCACTTAGCGATAAAGTCAAACAAGCTGCGCAAGGCAACTGGCCTGCAATCCTGCAATCTTTCGATGTGCCTGCAAAGACGCTTGATGGGCGCAATCACCCTTGCCCCGCCTGCGGTGGTAAAGACCGCTTTCAATTCACTGTGCGCGGCGCTGGTGCCGACTATGGCCGCTTTGCTTGTCGTGGCATGGATAGCCAAGGCGGTGATGGTTTCGCCTTGGTGATGCACCTGTATAACTGCGGATTTAATGAGGCGGTAAAACGGGTGGCTGCGGCTTTGGGTATTCATCAAGATAGCCATTACAACGCAGGCCAATTTGTGCCACGGATCGCCACTGCACCTGAAATCGACCAAGCCAAAATAGACCGAGCAACCGCCAAGCTGCAAGCGGTATTTGATGCCGCCGAGCCTGTGAGCAAGGGCAATATTGCTGGGCAGTATTTAGCCCTACGTGGCTTAGATATTAGCCTGCATTTATATACGGATGTATTGCATAGCACTAATGCACTGGATTATTGGCACGTCACTGATAATCAGCCCGTCAAGCTGGGCGTATTCCCTGCGCTGGTGGCGCGGATTGATAAGCCCAACGGCGCATTGGCTGGCCTGCACCGTATCTACCTAAACGACAACGCGCACAAACTGGCGCTACTACATACCGACAACGGCGAACCGCTACCTAGCAAAAAACTACAGGCCGCGCATGATGGGGCTTTAAGCGGTGCGGCTTGCCGTTTGTTTTCCGTTGCTGCTGAAGGGCGCTTGGCGCTAACTGAGGGCATAGAAAACGCGCTGGCCGTGCATCGCATGACGGGCTTGGCCGTGTGGTCGTGCATTAGCGCGGGTGGCCTGCGAAGTGTTGTATTGCCCGATACCGTGCGCGAAGTGCTGATCTATGGCGACAACGATCTACCCGACAACCAAGGCCGCAACACTGGCAAATTGGCCGCATTGGCTGCTGGTGAGCGATTCATCAAGGAGGGGCGCAAGTGCCGTATATACCTACCGCCTGTAGCGGGTGCGGATTGGCTTGATGTACTGAACCAGCGCCAACAAAAGGAGGCCGCATAATGCTGGATAATTTGGATATGTTTGCCGAGCAACTACCCGCGCTTGATGTGATTGAAATTGACCCTACTCAAGTAGAAATGCTGGACACGCTCAAAAGAACAGGGAACAAAGGGAACACAGGGAACGGTCAAGAAAAACCTAATGAAAATGCGGCTTGTGGCGGCGCTGCTTTGTTCCCTGTAGCAAAAAAAGCCAAGGGAACAACAGGGAACAAGGCCGATAAAAGCCCGTTTATTGTCAATGATGGCGGTGTGTATTGGCTGGATATGGGGAACGAGGACGCGCCGCCGCTGTGGTTATGTACCCCATTAGCCATCATCGCCAAGACCCGTGACACTGCGCAAGGCAACTGGGGGCGCTATCTGCAATGGCGCGATGATGACGGGCATTTGCACGCTTGGGCTTGTCCTGCCGAACTGCTGGCCGCCAGCGATACCGCCGAGTTTCGCAGAGAACTAGCGCGGCAAGGATTGACCATTGCAACCAATGGGAAGGCACGGCAAAAGCTGGTGGATTACGTTTTTAGCTATCCGCCACAATCTGTAATCCCGTTGCGCTGTGTCACCCGCATGGGATGGTTTGCTGATCGCTATGTTTTGCCAGATGCAGCATACGGTGCTAAATCTGACGAAGGCGTGATTTACCAAGGCGCAACCGCTAGTGATTACGAACAGGCAGGCACATTGGCCGATTGGCAACGGCAAATTGCAGCACCAGCGGCGGGTAATTCGCGCATGGTGTTTGCGCTGTCGGTAGCCTTTGCGGGGGCGCTGGCAGAAATGGCAGGTGAAAGCGGCGGCGGGTTTCACTTTGTCGGCACAACGAGCAAGGGCAAAACCAGTACGCTACTAGACCCCGCCGCTAGTGTTTGGGGCAATCCAGACCGCTTTGCGAAGAAGTGGCGAACCACCACAAACGGACTGGAATCGCTGTGCACTTCCCGCAATGACGGGCTGTTGATTCTGGATGAGTTGGCGCAAGTTGCCCCCCAAGAGGCAGGCGGAGCGGCGTATCTGATTGCCAACGGCCAAGCCAAAGCACGCATGACCAAAGAAGGCGGCAACCGTCCCGCGCAAACTTGGCGGGTGATGTTGTTGTCAGCGGGTGAAATCGATTTAGCGCAACACATGGCCGAGGCTGGCAAAAGCGCCAAGGGTGGACAAATGGCGCGACTCCCCGCTATACCAGCCGACGCTGGTGCTGGATTGGGTACGCTGGAGCAATTGCACCAATTCACCAATGGGCAAGCGTTTGCGGATCATATGAAAAGCCAATCCCGCCAACAGTACGGCACGGCTGGCCGCGCGTTTATTGAGCAGCTTTGCATCCCTGAAAATCTGGCCGATGTACGCGAATCAATCCGCGCCGAAATGCAGGCGATTTGTGAGCAATTCGACGTATCTAAAACAGCACCCGCCGAAGTTGGCCGAGTAGCGGCGCGGTTTGGGCTGGTGGCCTTTGCGGGAGAATTGGCAACGCAATACGGCATAACAGGCTGGCAAGCTGGCGAAGCAATCAAGGCGGCAAAGCAATGCTTTCAGGCGTGGTACTCATCAGTGGGCGCTGAGTTTGGCGCAGATGATAGAGCACTATTCTCGCAAGTATCAGCATTTATGCAGGCGCACAGTAATACGCGCTTTCCCGCGCATGATGCCAGCGATGAAGTATTGGCACGGCACATTAACCGCGCAGGCTTTCGCTACGAGGATGCCGCTGGCGTGGTGCAATATTGGGTATTGACTGAGCCATTCAAAAAAGAACTTTGCAAGGGCTTTA
The DNA here is from genome assembly GCA_041874755.1 of Chitinibacter sp. SCUT-21. NCBI lineage: Bacteria > Pseudomonadati > Pseudomonadota > Betaproteobacteria > Neisseriales > Chitinibacteraceae > Chitinibacter > Chitinibacter sp. SCUT-21. The sequence continues at coordinate 3,241,752 of CP102611.1, read as the reverse complement.
AGTCGACCGATACCGCAAAGGTGTTACAGGCTGCGGGGTGGATGTTAGCGGGTGATAAAGAAGCCAATCAGTCACGCAATACACAGAAAAAGCGAATCAAGGCGCTAGGCTCTAAATCGCAATGGGTTTATGTGCTAACGGAATTGGCGCTAGGAGGGATTGAATAATGCGCGTCTCTGAATGGATGAAAACGGCGATTCAAAACAGTGGCAATCAATCTGTTCCCTTATGTTCCCTGTACGAAAATGAGCAAAGGGAACAAACCACCGCCCCGCAAACCCGCATAAAAACTGAACTTGTGGAGTCTGTTCCCTGTGTTCCCTGTGTTCCCTTGAAAAATAAGCATAACCAAGAAGAAGCACATGGAGCAGTAAAAAATGAGCAATTCCCAATGCACCTAATGCTGGTGCTGGATCGCCATTACAGGTTTTACGAAATTGTGGGCGACTATCAGGCGGTATGGAATGACATACATGCACGGCCTGATATGTGGGAATGGTCGAAAACTGAAGCCGAGCGATTGATTAAACAACTTCAAATCAAAGGAGCATGACAATATGGCAACAACTTTAAAACGTGGACACCAACTGATTAAATTGTTTGAACCGGCCTTTAAACGCGCAGGCATCTGGCAGCGATTCAAGGAGGGACAAGCAACAGGAAGTGAACAAATCGCACAGGAACTAATGCAGCATGACGTATACAGGCAATTTCGTAACGTCCTGCAATACATAAACCAATAACCCAACAGCCCGTCTATATGGCGGGCTTTACCCCTATTCCATTTCAGACTAGTACGGTGCTTCCCATGACAACCAACAGCGAACGTATCAAACGCTATCGCCAGCGAATGAAGCAAAAAGGTTTTGTGAATATCGGAGCGATGATATCGAGCGAGCTGCATGAACTCCTGATTAAAGAGCGCCAGCCGTTCGAATGCACAGGTCGGCTACTTGAACGATTGATACTTGGCACTAGTAGTAAAAGAACAAAGCAGAAACGGATTACTTGAAATACTCTACGCAATATCATGCGCGAGCCACCAAGAATTGGTCGCACATGATATTTCGACAATGTAATTATTTGAAAAAATGCAGTAGTGAAATTACAGCTAGTACCCACAAAGCCTTGGCAATACCGCTTAACGCCTTTGCATAAGTGTTATCTTCTATGTGCGTTATTTTTTTCTCCAATGGTTTAGGGATGTCTAGCGGTATAGCTTCCTCTTGTTCTTCTTTTTTTTGAACGGGGAGCGATGCCGCTACGTCACTAGCGAGTGAAATCGAAGCGATATAGCAATCCGTCCATGCAATTGAATCGTTAATTATTATGTCACGATATAATCCAGAGTCGTTGTAGTCCTCTAGCTCTGATGTATAAGATAGCAACAGTACATCTACATTTAGCTTCAAATTGTTTCTGTCTTCCAATAGATCGTTGCAAAGTGAAACTAGCTGATGCTCCGGCAATGTTAAATCCAGTACTAAATCGTCTGTATCGATTTCCTCGCGTTTAAGCCTATATGCAGTCCCCCAGTAAGTACCCTCGTTTGCACGGCTTTTTCCATCGCTTGCGGTACTAGCGCGAATTAAAACCTGAAGCTTGCCTTTATTTTGCTCTACAGCAAATAATTTTTTTTCGGCATCAAGTTCAGCCGTAAAGTACAAATTATCTGTAAATACAGCCTCGTCTATTAAACCTTTAATCATAAGATTATTGGCAATGTTTGGTGTGACACGCGCATTCGGGTTAGCCACTAACTCTTCTCTTCCAGAGAAGTCTATTGCATGTACCGTGAAACCATTAACAACTTGAATGTCTTTGATGGGGATATGAATTCGGTTGAAATTACGAGACCATTTAAGTTCTGTACCACCCTCTTCAGTTCGTGTGGACTCCTGAAAAGTTGTGTCGGATAGTTGTACAACGTATTTGGCTGGTCTCATAGTCTTCTCATTTTTGCTGAAGTTATTCACATAGTTATTGTAAGTCTATCGTGATATTTGGTTGCTGCATAACGTTACATATATTTAACAACTCAGTCTTTATTGTGAGTGTTTTCCATAAGCATAAGGCTTAGCTTAATAAGAGGAGTTAGCTGCCTATTTTCAAGCATAAACAAGCATTTAGATGCCCAGAAGTTAACTAAGTGATTTGCTATAGAAACAAGCACTTATAGTAAAAACAAGCCAATGTACGGGCACAATGTACGGATTCTTAGCAAATCAGGTAGAGAATCAAACAATACCAAAGCAAAGAAATCATCATTAACAGCACCAACTACAACCGCAATGTACGGGCAAATCACGCTGCAACCCGCATAGATGCTAACAAAATCCGTACATTTGCCAGTACATCACTTTTAAGAGGGCAAAAAAAAGCACCTAGCGTTTCCGCTAAGTGCTTGATTTTATTGGTGGGCCCACACGGACTTGAACCGTGGACCAAAGGATTATGAGTCCTCTGCTCTAACCAACTGAGCTATAGGCCCGTCATTCTGTACCGCACTCGACTTACGCCGAATGCGAGAGAGGCGCTATTCTACTGCTCACTGGCCGCATTTTCAATGAAAGATTTCAATCTTTCTGAACGCGTTGGGTGGCGCAACTTACGCAAGGCCTTGGCTTCGATCTGACGGATACGTTCACGCGTTACGTCAAACTGTTTGCCCACTTCTTCCAAAGTATGGTCTGTGCTCATATCGATACCAAAACGCATGCGAAGTACTTTTGCTTCGCGTGGCGTTAAGGTGTCGAGCACTTCTTTGGTCGCTTCACGCAGGCCAGCGTATACGGCCGCATCTGCAGGCGCCATATTGTTCTGGTCTTCGATAAAGTCGCCTAAGTGCGAGTCGTCGTCGTCACCGATCGGCGTTTCCATCGAAATCGGTTCTTTTGCGATTTTCAAGATCTTGCGGATTTTGTCTTCCGGCATTTCCATGCGTTCAGCCAATTCTTCCGGCGTCGCTTCCAAACCAGTTTCTTGCAAGATTTGGCGCTGGATACGGTTCATTTTATTGATCGTTTCGATCATATGTACCGGAATACGAATCGTACGCGCCTGATCGGCAATCGAACGAGTAATCGCTTGGCGAATCCACCATGTGGCGTAAGTTGAGAACTTGTAACCACGACGGTATTCGAATTTATCCACCGCTTTCATCAAGCCGATATTGCCTTCCTGAATCAAATCGAGGAATTGCAAACCACGGTTAGTGTATTTTTTCGCTATCGAAATCACCAAACGCAAGTTAGCTTCAATCATTTCACGTTTCGCACGGCGCGCTTTGGCTTCGCCGGTGCTCATCTGGCGTGAAATTTCTTTCAGCTCTTTAATACTGATGCGCGACTCGTCTTGCAATTCGTTCAGCTTTTGCTGCTTTTCCATGATTGCGTGTTTGTAGCGATACATCACGCCGGAATAGCTATGCTCAGCGGCAATTTCTTCTGGCACCCACGTCAAGTCGGTTTCGCGGCCTGGGAACACTTTGATAAAGTGATCACGCGGCATACCAACGCGGCGGGTACACAAATCCATAATCTGGCGTTCGTGCGTGCGGATATCGTCAACCATGCCACGCATTACATCGCACAGAGACTCAACTTGGCGAGCTGAGAAGCGAATCAATTGGAATTCAGCCGCAATCGCTTGCTGGTACTCTTGATATTTCGGGCTATTCGTGCCGTCTTTATCCAAGGCGGCCAGCATTTTGGCGTATAAATCACGAACGCGTTCGAAACATTCGCGCGCTTGTGTTTTTAGTAGCTCAAGATTAGCACTTGCTGCGGCTGCACCAGCGTCTTCGCCATCTTCGTCTTCGTCGTCTTCAGACACTTCATCAATTGCGTCTGGATCAGGCAAATCGGGCTCTTGCTCTTCTTCTTCAACCGCGTTCGGGTCGATAAAGCCATCGATGACGTCGTCGATGCGAATTTCATCGTTCAGGCCTTGATCAACCAGATCGATAATTTGTCCGATTGTCGTTGGGCACGCAGAAATTGCGGTAATCATGTGACGCAAGCCGTCTTCGATACGCTTGGCGATTTCAATTTCGCCTTCACGCGTCAATAGCTCAACCGTACCCATTTCGCGCATATACATACGCACTGGGTCTGTCGTACGGCCAAACTCAGCGTCAACCGATGACAAGGCCGCTTCAGCTTCTTCTGCTGCGTCTTCGTCGGCCACCGCTGCTGGGGCATCAGACATCAACAGATCTTCGGCATCCGGCGCTTCGTCGTAGACCTGAATACCCATATTCGAGATCATGCTGATAATGCCTTCGATTTGCTCGGCATCCAACATGTCTTCAGGGAGGTGGTCGTTGATCTCAGCGTACGTGAGGTAGCCGCGCTCTTTACCGAGCACGATCAGCGTTTTGAACTTGGCCTTACGCGCCTCAGGGTCCAGTTTTTCTGTCTCTGATTTGCCGCTCAATTCAGGGTTTTCTTTGTCGTAGTTTTTATCTGCTGCCATGACTCTACTTGATGTGTCTAGCAAAACCGAAAATTATACCAGAACAAGGTGTATTTTGTCCCCAAGCTCTGATCCGTTTGGCAAAATTTTGCCTTTATCCTGCAATTTCCTACTTCTTCAATAGCAAAGCCAAGTATTCTTCCCGCTCGTCGTCGGTCAAACCACCATTGGCATCGCGATATTCCAACTGCGCCTTGCGATCTAGTGTAGAACTTCGATCTTGACTCTGCGCGGCCGTTTGCAAGGTATCTTGTAACTCTTCGTTCAATTCTGTCTCTTCAAAGCGATCAAACATCCCTTGCGATTCAGACTGAATTTGCAGCAACCGCGCATACAGCGGCTCGCCACGCCAATGCTCTAACAACGCTTGCGGTAATATATCGGGCTGGCTACGCACATACTGCAATACCGCGCGCACAGCCCCCGCAAAACCTTGCGCCGGCCAATCCCGCTCCAACTCGTCGCACCCTTGCAATAATGCAGGGCGATACAAAATTAATTGCAGCACGCGCAGTAGCGGGTCTTGGCGCGGCCTTGGCGGCAAGGGGACGCGCTCTGGCTCATCACTGCGCCAGCGCTTGCCTTTGCTAAATGGCCGTTTGGGCTGCCATTGTTTTTTGGGCATAAATGTTGCAGCACCAACTGCATCAGCACTCGCCGCATAGCTCGCAGATACATCACCACTGTATTGCTCTACAGGATAATGCTCTTGCTTTCTTGAGGCAGATACCCCACTCAGCAGCAAGCTCATCTCGTCCATCGTCAGCTGGCACAATTCAGCCAAACGCTTGCTCAGCATTAATTTCAAAATGGGGGCAAGTGTTAGTTGTTCAAGATAAGGTTGGGTCAAACGCAATAATTTAGCGCGCCCCTCTTCCATCGTTAAATCCACCTGCGCCGAGAGCTCTTTCAACAAATACTGCGATAAAGGCAAAGCATCTTGCACAATTAAGCGTTCAAATTGCGCCTTGCCAAACTCCTGCACATACGAATCGGGGTCGTGCTCGGCTGGCAAAAACAAAAAGCGCAGCTCTTTGCCATCGCGCACTTCGGGAATGCTATTTTCCAACGCTCGCCACGCCGCACGTCGCCCCGCCTTATCGCCGTCAAAACCGAATACCACTTCGTCGGCCAATTTCAGCAATTTACGAATATGCTCAGGCGTACACGCCGTTCCCAAGGAAGCCACCGCATACTCAACGCCGTGCTGGTGCAACATGACGACGTCCATATAGCCTTCACACACCAAAACGCGCCCATGATCGCGAATCGCAGCGCGCGCCTGCGGCAAACCATACAGCTCTCGCCCTTTTTCAAAAACCGGCGTTTCGGGGGAATTGAGGTATTTAGGCTCGCCCTGCCCCATGACACGACCGCCAAAGCCAATGATTTGGCTGCGCTGATTCATAATCGGGAACATCACGCGATCCCGAAAACGATCATAGCGGCGCTTAGTGTCTTCTTTATCAATAACCAGGCCGGCTTCAGCTAAAATCGCATTCCAATCGTAATCGGGAAACGCTTTTTTTAAGGGCTGCCAATCTTCATCACCCGGCGCAAAGCCCAAACCAAAGCGCGCGGCAATTTTGCCGGTGACGCCGCGTTTTTTGAAATATTCAATCGCCTGCGGCGCGGTTTTGAGTTGCGCACGATAAAAGTCGAACGCGGTTTTCAGCACGTCGTAAATGCCAGGCGCTTTTTTCTGCTCTTCAGTTTGCGGCTTATCTTCAACCGGCACCTGCATACCAACCGATTCGGCGAGCTGGCGCACCGCATCGGGAAAACTCAGCGCCTGATGCTCCATCACAAAACTCAAGGCCGAGCCATGCGCACCACAACCAAAGCAGTGATAAAACTGCTTGGTTTGGCTTACCGTAAACGACGGGGATTTTTCTTTATGAAACGGACAGCAGGCCATGTAATTTTGGCCCGCTTTTTTGAGCGGCAGATAGCGCTCAACCACGTCGACAATATCAACGCGATTGAGCAAATCCTGAATAAAGTCTTCAGGGATACGCGCCATTAAAAACCCTTACGCCAGACGGGCTTTGATTAATTTGCTCACTTCGGCCATATCGGCGCGACCGGCCATTTTTGGCTTCAGATCGCCCATGATTTTACCCATGCTTGCTGGCGTACTGCCATGCGTGGCAATCGCTTCATCCAAAAAGGCAGCGATTTCTTCAGCGCTCAATTGTTGCGGCATATAGCCCATCAACACTTCGAGTTCGCTTTTTTCTTTATCGGCCAAGTCTTGGCGCTGCGCAGCTTCAAACTGAGAAATGCTGTCTTTACGCTGCTTGATCATTTTTTCAACAATCGCGGCAATATCGGCATCACTCAATTCAATGCGCTCGTCAACTTCACGCTGCTTCATCGCGGCCATCAATAAGCGAATCGTGCCTAAACGTTCGGCTTGCTTTTCTTTCATCGCGGTTTTCATGTCTGCCGTGATTTGCGCTTTCAAACTCATTGTTGACTCCAATTGGGCTAATTGATGGTGCGATAGTATACGAAGGCTATAAACAACAAAAGGCCGCCCGTGGCGACCTTTTGCTTGCTGCTAACGCAACTAAGATAAAATCTTAGTACAGTTTAGCTGGCAATTGCTGGCTACGCAGACGTTTGTGTTGGCGCTTAACAGCAGCAGCCAATTTACGTTTACGTTCAGCAGTTGGCTTCTCGTAGAACTCGCGAGCACGAAGTTCGGTGAGCAGGCCAGTTTTTTCAACAGAACGCTTGAAGCGGCGCATTGCAACTTCGAACGGTTCGTTTTCTTTAACGCGAACTGAAGGCATTAATCGAGTCCTGTAATAAAAGCTTTAGCCAAAATGGCTAGAGAAACTAGCAAAGGCTGGCATTATCCCCAATTTCTCCACACTTGTCAAAGCATCAAAACCAAGTTGTGCTTTATTGTTACTCCTATGAACGCTACCATATTGTTTTTGTAGCTTCTTTAGGTTGGCAATATGTTGGTTTTGGGGATTGAATCATCGTGCGATGAAACAGGCGTGGCGCTTTATGATACCGAACACGGCCTGCTTGCGCACCAACTCCACACGCAAATTGCCATGCACAGTGAATATGGCGGCGTCGTTCCGGAACTCGCCTCGCGCGATCATATCCGCCGCGTACTACCACTCACCACCGCGTGCTTGGCACAAGCGCAGCGCGAACTTGCCGATATTGACGCGATCGCGTACACCGCCGGCCCCGGCCTGTCGGGCGCCCTTTTGGTTGGCGCATCAGTTGCCAATGCCATGGCCGTAGCGCTTAATAAGCCGACGATTGCCGTGCATCACCTTGAAGGTCACTTGCTCTCACCCTGCCTTGCCGACCCCGCGCCGCAATTTCCGTTCGTTGCGCTTCTGGTTTCCGGCGGCCACACACAACTAATGGCCGTACATGGCGTTGGGCATTATGAATTACTCGGCGAAACCGTTGACGACGCGGCGGGTGAGGCATTTGATAAATCGGCCAAATTACTAGGCTTGGGCTACCCAGGCGGGCCAGCGTTATCTAAATTAGCCGATACGGGCGACGCAAAGCGTTTTACGCTACCACGCCCAATGCTGCATTCTGGCACACTGGACATGAGTTTTTCCGGCCTGAAAACTGCAGTCCTTAATTTAGTGACGCAACAAAGCCAAGCTGGCGAAATCGACGACACAACCCGCGCCGATATTTGCGCAGCTTTTCAAGAAGCCATCGTTGAAGTTTTACTGAAAAAATCGCTGGCCGCCCTCAAACAAACCGGCATGAAGCGCTTGGTAATTGCTGGTGGCGTTGGCGCCAATCGTCAGCTGCGCGCGGCGCTCGATGACGCGGCACAAAAACGTAAATTGGAAGTGTTTTATCCACCGATGGCGCTGTGCACCGACAATGGCGCAATGATTGCCTACGCGGGCGCGCAACGTTTAAAACACCAACAAAACGCCGGCTCGTTTGCCGTGCAACCCCGTTGGGACTTGGCGAGCCTCGACAAAGTTTAAGGGTATACCGCAGAAAACCGCGCTAGGCATGCCCTACAAAGAAATACCCACACTTAAAAAGTGTGGGTATTTTTATTTCCGACCACCGCAAGCGCAAAGTCGCGGCAGTTACTCGGCACGAACGATAAACTGCTCGACCACGCGATTCGGCCACTCAAGCAACAACTCGTCACCCGCAACAATTTGCCCAACGCCTTCTGGCGTTCCGGTATAAATAAGATCGCCGGCCTGCAGTGTGAACCTGCTCGATAGATAGGCAATTAACTTCGCAACCGGAAACGCCATGTCGCGCGTATCTGCCGCTTGGCGCAATTGGCCATTAATTTTTAGCGTGAAGTTTTGCGTCGTCGGGTCAATGCCATCCGCAGCGATAAAGCGCCCCAATACCGCAGCGCCGTCAAAACCTTTAGCCAACGTCCACGGATTACCGGCTTTTTTCGCCTCGGCCTGCACATCGCGCGCGGTCAGATCCAAACCCAAGGTGTAGCCCACAACGTGACCCAAGGCATCAGCCTCGGCGATATTTTTTCCACCCTTGCCAATCAAGGCCACCAGCTCGAGTTCGTGGTGCACATTATTCGACCATGACGGCAACACGATCGCCTCGCCGCTTTGCAACACCGCTGAATTGGGTTTAATAAAGAACATCGGGTCCTCCGTAATAACAGAGCCCATTTCCTTCGCATGCGCAACGTAATTGCGCGCCACGCAAAAAATATTATTTACCGTATATTGCTGAAGACCAACTTGCACCTGAGCCATCAATACATACCCTCAATAATTCAAGACAACCACTGCGCAATCGAGAACAGCAAAATCACCGCCAGCCACAGAATCGCCGCGCGCCACACTAGGGCGACGGCACTCACCAAATCGTCGGTACTGGCTTGCTCACCCACCCCCAACTCAGGGCGGAACTTAACGGTGTGATCTTGATGCAGCGCTTCACCTAAGCGCACCCCTAAGGCGCCAGCCGCTGATGCCAGCAAAATACCGTACTCCTGATCCATCCATTGCGCAGCTTGCTCGCGCCAGCAATACACCGCATCTTCAAAATTACCGACAATGGCAAAACTCACCGCTGCCAAACGCAGCGGAATGTAATCGAGCACATCCATCGCCAAATCAGCAAAACGGCCAAATACATCACCATGACCGCCCCATTTCTCTTGCAGCAGACTCGCCGCGCGATAGAGCACTGCGCCAGCTGGCCCAGCAAAAGCGCACAAAGCCACAAACCAGAAAATCGTGCCAAATACATAGCGATGCGAATCGATTACGCCTTGCTCAATCGTTAAGCGCGCCACTTCGGCCTCGCTTAACTCCGACGTTGACTGCCCCGTCCAACCGCCGAGCAATTGCCTGGCCTCAGGCAAATCATCGCGTTGTAGCGCTTTTGAAATACCGGTAAAGGCGTAGCTAAACTGACGAAACCCCATTAGCAAATACAAAATCGCGACATTCCACACCATGGCGGCCAGCCAATTCAGCTGAGCCAAAAACCAATACCCCCCCACCGCGACCACCAGTAAAGGCACCACAGCGATCAGCCAGGCATATACCCCATTGCGAAACTCGCCCGCATTCAGGCTTGCACCCATTTGATTCGCCAAACGAACGAATAACAAATAAATCGGATTGCGATTACTAATCGGGCGCAACTGCTCAAGTGCCAAAGCCAAAATCAACGATAAAATACTCATAAATCACCACTCAGGTAGTGCGTCGAGCCATAAAACAGCTCAGACGCCAAATTTGTGCTGCGCTAGCTGTCACACGCAGGCTTTCACGATACCATAGCGTTGAAAGGCAACCAAACATAACAATGCCTCTTGAAAAATGTCGCCACAGCGCCATATCTCAAACGATGACCACCCAACCGGAGAAAAACCTCATGGAACACAAATTACCAGAACTGCCATACGCACAAGACGCACTCGCGCCGTTTATGTCAGCAGAAACTTTGTCATTTCACTATGGCAAACACCACCAAACTTACATCACCAACTTGAACAACCTGATCAAAGGCACAGATAACGAAAGTAAATCGCTGGAAGAAATCGTTAAAACTGCACCAGCTGGCGGCCTGTACAACAATGCAGCACAAACTTGGAACCACACTTTCTTCTGGCTTGGTTTTGCACCAAACCCAGCTGGCGAAGATCGCGCTCCTGCGGGCGCATTGGCTGACGCCATCAACGCGAAATGGGGTTCATTCGACGAATTCAAAAAAGCTTTCAACGCATCTGCAGCTGGCAACTTTGGCTCAGGCTGGACTTGGTTGGTAAAAAAAGCCGACGGCAGCGTTGACATCGTGAACACTGGCGCAGCTGGCACGCCATTGACCACTGCCGATACCGCATTGTTGACCTGTGACGTTTGGGAACACGCCTACTACATCGATTACCGCAACAGCCGCCCTAACTACCTGGAAGGCTTCTGGAAATTGGTTGATTGGTCTGTTGTCGCTGCACGTTTTGCTGCTTAAGCACCACGTTTAGCAAAAATTACCACACTGCATCTCTGAATAAGCATCACACACTAGGCAGCCTCCACGGCTGCCTTTGTTTTTTCTATTTCACACAAAATACCAACGGCATAATTTATTTTATCCAGGCCACTGGTATTGAAATCAAACAAACACTGGTATTAGGCCTATCACCCTTTACTCACGCCACAATCATCACTACCTGATCATTTTGGAGTGGTATCTCCCCAGCTTTTTTCAAACATACAAAAACTTACAACCAAGCCAGAGCCATAAGAAATCAACACTTCGCTGTGATCTAGCGCTATTGACGCTGGATAGCAAATATGAAAAATTACCAAGCATGGCATTTTAGATCAGCCCTTCCACCGAAGGTTAATTGCTCACAATGCTCTGGTGACTGGTATCAAAAATAAACCAGAACCAAATTACAACCGGACAAGCCATCGTTTATTCACACCCCGAATGATCCGTCGCGTCCTTGATGCGGTTGTAAGTCGCACTCAGCCCCACTGGCTATCCATTTGCACTTTTGCAAATCAGACGACACTCATAACTTAGGATGAGAGGACCAAGAATGAACTTCCGCTTAACAGCAATTTCCGCTGTCGTTGCAATGGCTTCTGCTTCTGCATTTGCCGCAACCGCCTGGAACAGCACCACTACCTATACTGGTGGCGAAATCGTTACCTACCAAGGCAAAGACTACAAAGCTAAGTGGTGGACACAGGGCAATGTACCTGGTGCCGAACAATGGGGCCCATGGGAATTGCAAAGTGGCGGAGTTTCACCTACCGCCACACCTGCGACAACTACCCCTGCCGCAGCTACCGCCACCCCAGCCGTAGCAACCCCGACCCCTGCGGTTACTGCACCTGCAACAGGTAGCTGCACCAACGCGGCCTGGAGCGAATCAGCGGTTTATGTTGGCGGCAACCTCGTTAGCTACGCCGGCCGCAATTACAAAGCAAAATGGTGGACTCAGGGCAATGCACCTAGCACCAACGATGTTTGGCAGGACATGGGCGCATGCGATGGCCAAGCCACAGCAACACCTACTGCAACTGCGACACCAACGGCAACGCCAGTAGTAACTGCAACACCAAAACCAACTGCAACGCCGGTAGTGACCGTAAGCCCAACACCAACGGCGACACCTGTAGTTACTGCCAGCCCAACACCAACGGCAACACCAGTGGTTACCGTATCACCAACACCAACAGTAAGCCCAAGCACGCCACCAAGTACCGGCGCAAAACAAGTGGGCACCTACTTTGCTGAATGGTCGATCTACGGTCGTGCTTTCTACCTGAAAAACATGCAGGACAGCGGCCAAGCCAGCAAGTTAACCTTCTTGAACTACTCGTTTGCAAACGTGTACAAACAAGGCGATGGCACTTATAAGTGTCAAGCCAATATCAACAAAGCAGAAACAGGCAGCCAAGATGGCGGCGATGCTTGGGCGGTTTACCAAAAAGGCTTCGCAGCGAACGAGTCTGTCGACGGCGTAGCTGATGCTTGGGGCACAGACGGCCAGCAAGTTAACTTAAAGGGCAATATGAATCAGCTCAAAAAGCTGAAAGCTAAAAACCCGAACTTAAAAGCCCTGATTTCATTGGGTGGCTGGACTTGGTCTAAATACTTCTCTGCAGCCTCTGCAACACCAGCATTGCGCCAAGCACTGGTTTCATCATGTATCGACGTGTGGATCAAAGGTAACTTGCCATTTGACGCCGCATCAAATGCAGGCGGCCCAGGTACAGGCGCTGGCGTATTTGACGGTATTGATATCGACTGGGAATACCCAGGCGTACAAGGCATCGGCACCAACACCGTTGACCCAGTTAACGATCGCGCCAACTACACACTGTTGATGCAAGAATTCCGCAAACAGCTTGACGCTTTGGGCGCAACCAATGGCAAAAAATACTTACTAACTGTTGCAATCGGCGCGGGCGACGAGAAAATTGCTGCAACTGATCCTGCTGAGTACAGCAAGTACCTCGACTGGATCAACATTATGTCTTATGACTACAACGGCGGCTGGGATGCGCAAGGCCCAACCGACTTCCAGTCCAACCTATACCAAGATCCAGCAAGCCCACGCACTGTTGATCCAAAAACTGGCAAAGTCAGCAAATACTACACTGACGCAGCAGTTAAAGATTTGATCGCGCGCGGCGTGCCTGCCGTTAAATTGCACATGGGCGTGCCATTCTATGGCCGCGGCTGGACTGGCGTTACCAACGCCAACAACGGCCTGTACCAAAAAGCAACTGGTGCGGCGAAAGGCACTTACGAAGCAGGTATTGAAGACTACAAAGTACTGAAAAATGCACCAGGTACTGAGTACATTCACCCTGTAACAAAACAAACCTATCGCTTTGATGGCACTACGTTCTGGTCTTATGACACACCACGCGACATCAAATTGAAAGCGGATTACGCTAAATCAATGGGCATGGGCGGTATCTTTAGCTGGGAAGCTGATGGCGACACTGCAACTGGCGAGTTAGTAGAAGCAATGACTTATATTAATAAGTAATATCAGTCGCTAAAATCCAAAAAAGCCCCTAGATTCCAACTAGGGGCTTTTTTTATTAGCAATTACACCCAACGTTTCTTTCTTATAAATTACATTACGACAAATAAATAATCTCATCGCTAGCATAAGCTAAAAACCGCGAAAATAAAGGCTTTCACAGCTGCACATCTGAATAAAAACCCTTGATTTAGCCTACATTTGGCAGTTACGATGTCAGCCTGAGGATGGCAACAAACTACGTCTCGACAATAAAGATATTTACACGAGATTCATTATGAAAAAGCTTCATTTTTCACGCCCAGCCCAATCGGGTTTTACCCTACTTGAGTTGCTGGTTGTACTTTTGATTATTGCACTACTTGCTGGCTACGTCGGGCCGAAACTCTTCGGTGAAGTGGGCAAAGCAAAAACCAAAACAGCTGCGAGCCAGATGAAATCGATTGCTGATGCATTGGATCACTATCGCCTCGATACTGGCCGTTACCCGAGCACCGATCAGGGTCTTAGCGCCTTGGTTAAAAAGCCTTCTGATGAAAGCAAATGGAACGGCCCTTATTTGATGAAGGACGTACCAAACGATCCTTGGGATAAACCGTATATCTATCGGATTCCAGGCGAGAATGGCCGTGACTACGACCTGCTCACCTATGGCCTTGATGGCAAAGCGGGTGGAACAGGCGAAGATGCAGACGTTAGCTACTGGCAATAACGGCTAAATCATGCGCTACAAAGTCAAAGCACTTGCTGCAGGCGTAATGCAGCAGCTTGAACTCGACGCCGCTAATCCTGATGAGCTACGCAGCCAATTATCCAGCAAAGGTTTGCAACTCATTAGTTTTGAAGCAGAAAAGAAATTTGGATTTTCGTTTGGTAAAAACGAATTTCAAGTTTCCTTGTTCACGCAAGAACTGATCGCCTTGCTAGAAGCGGGCCTCACTTTAGTTGAGGCCATGGAAACGCTGAAAGATAAAAGCGACCAAGACCAAAACCGCACCGTTCTGACGCGCATGATTGAAGGCCTGTACCAAGGCCTTCCCCTATCAAAAGTACTGGCGCAGATGCCAGAACTATTTCCGCCACTATATATTGCTACCGTGGGTTCAGCAGAAAAAACGGGGCATTTGTCTGATGCATTAAAACGCTACCACCACTACGAAACACGCTTGGCTGCGGTAAAAAAGAAAATCGTCGCTTCGCTCGTCTACCCGCTGGTTGTGATTGGCATTGGCGGCAGCATTATGCTGTTTCTGCTGTTTTACGTTATTCCCAAATTCAGCCAAATTTACGCCTCGATGCGAAATTTGCCGTTTGCTGCCCAAGTCATGCTGTGGTGGGGTGATTTAGTTCATCAGCATGGACAGTTGATCTTTGGTAGCATCGTGGCGACTTTGGTCGGCGGCTACTTACTCGTAAAAACCGATGCGGCCCAATCGATGCTCAGGGAAATTTTTTGGAAACTACCTAAACTCGATAGCTATCGCCGATTATTTTCGCTCACGCGGTTTTATCGCACATTAGGCCTATTATTAGCCGGTGGCTTATCCATTGTGGCGGCGCTTGAATTGGCCGCACAATTGCTCCCTGCTCAAATGCGCTTAGCTCTATCTCAAGCACTTGTTGATATTAAATCGGGACAACAGGTGTCAGCTACGCTGCCGAAATATGGTTTAACCACCCCCGTTGCTGAACGCTTATTGCGAGTTGGTGAGCAAAGTGGTGAGCTAGCAACCATGGCAGAACGAGCAGCTCAGTTTTGCGACGAAGAACTCGATCGCGCAATTGAAATGTTTACTCGACTGTTTGAGCCCATTTTGATGTTATTGATCGGTATTTTGATCGGTGGCATTGTATTTTTGCTGTATATGCCGATTTTTGAGTTGGCCGGGAATATGCAATGAGCGAACTCACGCTGGATCTTATTCAACATCTGCGCATCACAGGCGGCAATCAGCCGCTCCCCATCTTGGTGCAGCAATCGCTGGGACTCACAGACGAGGGGTATTGCTCTGAAGTTAGCAAATACCTTGGCATACCGGCAATTACCCGTGATGAATTATATGCACTGAAGCCTCGTTATGACCTATTGTCATTTGGAGATGCGGCCGCGCATCAATGCTTTTTAGCCGATAGCAATAGCCACGGCGTGGTCTTAGTCATGGCGGATCCGTTTAGCCCAGTAGTTCGCAACTGGGCTCAACAGCGGATTACCGTCGCCTTCCGTTCGGCATTCGCACATTACGAAGTTTTACAGCAGTACTTTACTGAATATGAAGCATCGCACCGTGCGATGGAGCAACTTGCTGAGGGCGAAAATCCTGAAGCAGCGAAAGGCGGCGTCACAGAAATTTCGCTCTCGACGCTATCGCAAGACGCCAATCCAGTGGTTAAGCTGGTTAACTCAACGCTCTATGATGCACTCAAAGCCAAAGCGTCCGATATCCACATGGAAACGACGCCAAGCGGCATGACGATCAAATATCGTATTGACGGTGTTTTGCTGCACGCGGGCGGCACCAATGGCTCTGATAAAGCGGAACAGATTATTTCCCGCCTAAAGGTACTCGCCGAGCTCGATATTTCTGAACACCGCATTCCACAAGACGGTCGTTTTAAAGCCTTAGTTAACAACCGCGACATCGACTTTCGTGTCTCTATCATGCCGTCGATTCACGGCGAAGACGCCGTATTGCGGATTTTGGATAAACAAGGCGGCGGAGATACTTTCAAGCAATTACGTCTTGAAACTCTAGGGCACGAAGAACAAACGATGGCCGCCATTCGCGGTCTGTCACACGAGCCGTATGGCTTGCTACTCGTTACTGGCCCAACGGGTTCGGGCAAATCGACCACGCTGTATGCAACGCTGTCGGAAATTAATAATGGTGAAGAGAAAATCATCACCATTGAAGACCCAGTCGAGTATCAGCTTCCTGGCGTATTGCAAATCCCGGTTAACGACAAAAAAGGTCTGACTTTTGCCCGTGGCTTGCGCTCTATTTTGCGCCATGACCCAGACAAAATTCTGGTCGGTGAGATTCGTGACGGTGAAACCGCCAATATTGCGGTGCAAGCGGCATTAACAGGCCACTTGGTATTAACTTCTGTCCACGCCAATAACGCATTTTCGGTGATTGATCGTTTCATTCACATGGGCGTGGAACCCAATAGCTTTGTCGATGCCCTGATCGGTGTCGTGGCGCAGCGTTTGATCCGTAAAGTCTGCCCGCATTGCGTGGCAGATGACCAACCCGAAGAAAGCCTCTTGATCAACTCAGGGTTGAGCGTTGAGCAAGTCAAGGGCTGGAAGTTTCGCAAAGGCCAAGGCTGCCCTGCTTGCCGCAACACCGGCTACTTAGGCCGTAAAGCGATTGCTGAGGTCTTGCGCCTTGATGACGATATGAAACAAGCCATCGCTAATCACGCACCAGCGGTAGAACTGAAAAAAATTGCCTTAGCTAAAGGCTTTGTCTCGATGCGACAAATCGCGGTGAACGCGGTTTCTCGTGGTGAAACCACCTTGCAGGAAATCAACCGTGTCACATTTGTTGATTAAACATCACGCCTGCTTTGGTAAGCAGCGCGTCCGGCTCAGTAGCCTATCACTGTCGGGTGAGGTCTTGAGCCGTCGTCGCGGCACAATTGATCCTTCACCAGATGTGTTGGTCTCCCGCTTGCAGGATTTACTGAGTAATACCCCGCGCGGCAATCTCGGCTTAGATCAAATCAAATTGATTTTTGGTTCGCCATGGGTACGCTACGCTTGTTTGCCTTGGCAAGATTCACTGAATAAAGATGTGGACTGGGAAAATTACGCGCGTATCGTCCTAGCACAGCAATACGGGGTTAGTGCTGACAATTGGCGTGTTCGCGTCTCTGCTGGCGATTATGGCAAACCACGGATCGCAGCAGCGATTGAAGAAGGCCTATATCAAACCATCGCTGAGCTATGTCGCAGCAGCAAACTCAAGCTGGCTGAGGTGGAACCGTTGTTCACAACCGCGGTAAATCAACATCGTCGGGCGATGAAATATCCAGAACACGCCCTGTTGGTGGTGGAGACCTCGCATGCAATTGTCGGTTTTTATCGTGAGAAAGCATGGCAGAGCGTCATTGCCTTACCGATTCAATTAGAAATTGGTGAAACTACCCGTTCACTCTCAGCTATTGTTCGAGAGGCCGCGGTATTATCCGGGCAATTCTTACCAGAACACATTTATCTCACCTCTTCGGATATCACACTTTCAAGTATCAAAGCTGCCGATTTTGATTTCGAATGGTTAGGTGCAGCCCATCCTCAATTTATTGCTGGGGAGGTGCACGCATGAAAGCCCTGCAACTCGACTTTAATCGTCGCCCCAGCGTGGTACCTTGGATCGGTCTACTGCTAACCGTACTCGGTATTGTGGCCGTACTTTGGGTGATGACACAGCTAGATGTAGCAAAGGAAAACAAGGCGCAAATTGAAATCCGCGAAGATGAAATTGCATTGCGCCTCAAGCAACAAGAAGCAAAAAGATTGGCGGCACAAAAAGCCTCGCCAGTCTCCGACAAAGTTGCGAAAGTAGCCAAAGCCCAAACCTTCAGCGCCGAAACTGGTATTGCGCTGCTGGAGGAGGTTTGGCGTCCAGAAATTGCGCTTACCCGCATGGATGTGGTTAATCTAGATCGCGATATTAAATTGGAAATTGAGGCTAAAACGCTCAATGACGTGCTTTTACTGGTTGATCGTTTAACGCAACATCCACAAGTAAAGCAAGTTTCACTGGCGCGCAATTCCACAAAAGTAGGCGACCCATATAAACCAGCTGTAGCCGCCATTGAGATTTTTTGGAAAGATGATCGCCCTGAGGAAATAAAAGCCTCTAACGTGGTCGCCATAGAAACAGGAGCAAATCGATGACTAAATCGCAGTTGCTCTGGTATTTACGTTTAATTCCGAAATACTCTGGCATTCTAGGCTTAGCAGGCTTGGCGCTCTTGGGCTTTGCCGCATTACTCTATTTTCAAGACCTGAAGCCTTATGAGGCCGACCTCGCCAATCGAGAAAGTGAGTTGGAGCGTAAATTTGCCAACTTGCGCGTAGCAAATGTGGCCAGTGAAGCACAAGCACAGCTGCCAAAACTGAATCACGACGACACGTTTACTTTCTTTTTACGCCGCTTAAATCAAGTTGCGGAAAAGAATAATATTGCAATCCCACAAATTGACTACAAGGCGCAAGTGGAAGCCGATGGCAAGCTAAAACGCTATAGCATGCAATTCCCCGCCACTGCACGCTATATTCAATATCGCCGTTTTAGCGCTGCATTACAGCAAATTCCAGGGGTTCGCATTGAGGCGGTGAATTTTCAGCGCCAAACGATTGGTGAGGAACAGCTGTCTATTCAGATGCAGCTCTCCTATCTGACGGAGGTGCACTAATGCTCTCCCGTCCTATGCAATGGCTGTTGGGCGTCACCTTAGCCGCAACCGCCTATACCTTTTGGCATGACTCACAGCAAGAGCCGGAACTTGACTCAACTGCTCGACCTGCGCCTCGTAAAATTGCTAGCGAAATCAGATCGGCGGCCAATGCTTCCACCGCCAGCTCAGCAGCAGCTAGCTCGGCCTCGGAGGGCATGAGCCTGTCTGATTTGTTCCCAAAACAAAATTGGGCTCCGCCGCCGCCCAAGCCAACGCCAACACCGAAACCGACACCCACACCGGTTCCCGTTGCGCCGACGTTTCCATTGCAAGTCACGGCGACTTGGCATGATAAAAATAGTGACTACTTTGTGCTGGAAGGCCAAGGTCAATCTCTCGTTTTCTGTACACGTTGTGACACGTTGGGTCGAATCGTGCCGGGAGACTCCTTTATGGGCGTTTACCGACTCGACAAACTGAGCCGTGATGTGATTACCGTGACCTTTTTACCACTCAATCAACAGCAATCGCTGTCGACAGGAGGAACGCCGTGAAACGTGCGTTAATGACCTCAATTATTTCTTTGGCCTTTTTAGGTGGCTGTGCAGCCGATATTGCACGCTATCAGGCTGAAACTCAGCTTGATGCCGGCAATCCGGAAGCGGCATTGACTACGCTGAAGGCGCAAATCGCGAGCTCGCCCAATGATCTGAAATTGCGCGCGGCTTATCAAAGCAATGTTCTAACGTATGTGAACCGCTTGATCGCGCAGGGCGAACAAGCTCGTCAACAAGGCAATAGCGCATTGGCAATCAGCCAATACCAGCAAGCCTTGCAATGGGATCCGACCAATATCCGAGCACAGGAAGGCATTCGTTACGTTGAAATGGGCGTGCGCCACGATTCAATGCTGCGCTATGCCCGTGAAAACAAAGACACTCGGCCTGATGAAGTACTCGGGATTGTGAATCAAATTTTGATGGACAATCCACGTAGCGTCGCTGCCCAAACGATTAAAAACGACATCGAAAATCGCAAAGCGCGCGAAGTAAGTCTGCGCCCTACTTTGGCACAGGCACTGAAAAGCCCGATTTCGCTACAATTTCGCGATCAAAGCATGATGAGCGTGTTTGACATCATCTCGCGCATCGGTAAAGTTAACTTTATTTTCGATAAAGACGTTCCACCGAATTTAAAAACCACGATCTACGCCCGTGATACCACGGTTGAAGACGTGATTAATTTGATCTTGGCGACCAACCAACTTGATAAAAAGATTCTGAACGACAACACCATTCTGATCTATCCAAAACGTCCGGATAAAGATCGTGATTACAAAGACATGGTGTTACGTACCTTCTATCTATCGAACGCCGACCCGAAACAAGTGCTGGCCATGCTCAAGCAGATGGTTAAAACGCGCGACATTTATATTGATGAGCGCTTATCGATGCTCGTGATGCGTGACACGCCAGATGCCATTGCAGTCGCAGAGCGCCTGATTGCGGCACAAGACATCCCACAATCCGAAGTATTGATGGATGTAGAAGTACTCGAAGTCAGCAATAGCGATGTACTCGACCTGGGTATCCTCTATCCAGGCGCCGTCAGCGCTACCGTCTACGGCAATACTATCGGTGCAGTGCCAGTTACGACCAAAAATGCGGACGGCACCACGACCACAACCACACCAACGAAAGTGGCTGGGCAAGTCACGCTGGATCAAATTGGCAACATCAATAAGAGTGACGTACTGGTTAACTTGGGCACTCCAACAGTGACTGCGAACTTCTTGCAAACAAGAGGCAACACCAATGTGCTGGCGAATCCTAAAATTCGCGTTAAAAACCGGGATAAAGCCAAAATCCTGATTGGTGACCGTGTGCCCGTCGTTACCACGACCACGTCCAACGGTGTCAGCAGCGAAAGTGTGAATTACCAAGACGTTGGCTTAACTCTTAACGTTGAACCCGTCATGACGGTAGACAACGAGATCAGCGTAAAAGTTAATCTTGAGGTATCCAACATCGCCAACACGGTGACCAGTAAAACTGGCTTAATCGCCTACCAAATTGGTACCCGCCGAGCCGAAACCATTATGACGGCACGTGACGGTGAAACACAGGTACTCGCGGGCTTATTATCGCGTGCCGAGCGCAATGCGGGACAAGGCTTGCCTTTCCTGAGTACGATACCGGTATTGGATCGCATTTTTGGCACCAAAAAAACCGAATCAGCCAAAACCGAAATTATCCTGCTGATTACGCCTCGCGTAGTGCGTTCATTGCCACTGCCGTCATCGCATATCACAAGTTTTGATAGCGGTACGGAGGGCAATATCAGCACCGATCCACTGCGCCTGCGCCCATCGTCCACCTTTAGCATTAACAACCAAGGCGGACAGCAGCCAATGCCGTATGTACCACCTGCGCCAGCACCGGCACCAGAGGTACAACCTGCACCGCAGCCAGCGCCGCAACCACAATCGGGAGCACCAGAAGTCACGCCATCCCCAGTAAGTCGTGGCTCGGGCATGCGGGGACGCTAAGTGTTCAAAATGCAGCGCGGATTTACACTGATTGAGTTGATGGTCACTTTAACCATCTTGGCCGTGCTTGCAACGGTGGCTTTGCCACTGTCGCAAGTGGCTTCAACGCGTAACCGCGAAGAAGAACTACGCCGCTCCTTATGGCAAATCCGCACTGCAATTGACCAATACAAGCTGGCAGCCGATGCAGGGAAAATCAACAAATCCCTAGAAGACTCTGGCTATCCTGAAAGCTTAAACGTCTTGGTGGACGGGGTGAAAGATTTAAAAGACCCTGGTGGGCGGAAAATCTATTTCCTGCGTCGCATGCCGCGCGATCCATTTTGCGATTGCCCAAGCAAGACTAATGCGCAGACATGGGGTTTGCGCAGCTATGCCAGCCCACCTGATGCCCCCGCCGAGGGTCGTGACGTGTATGATGTGTACTCTTTATCGAGCAATATTGGATTAAATGGTGTCAGCTACCGTGATTGGTAAAACCCGCCGCCTTGGCTTTACCCTGATTGAACTGCTTGTCGTTCTCGCCATCATGGCCAGCTTATTAACGCTGGTTGTCCCCCGCTATTTCCAGCAGACCGACCGCGCTCAAGAAACCGTACTGAAACACAATCTGGTTGCGGTACGGGAAGGGATTGATAAATTTTTCTCCGATACTGGCCGTTACCCTGCCACATTAGAAGAAATGGTCGAACGCAAATATTTGCGTGAAGTGCCACTCGACCCCATTACCAACCGCCGTGACAGCTGGGTGATTATCAATGCCGAAGGCGCACCTGGTGTTTACGACATCCGCAGTGGATCAGACGCCGTCGCCAAAGATGGCACCAACTACAATACCTGGTGAAAAAGTGAGCAAGCAGCGTTTTGCCCACCAGCAACAAGGCTTTGCCTATATGTGGGCCTTGATGATGGTGCTCATTATGAGTATCTATCTGGCGCAAGTGGGTGAAGCGTGGCAAAACCGTATTCAGCGCAGCAAAGAAGAAGAATTACTGCGAATTGGGGCTGAAATCAAAACAGCCGTAAAACGCTATACCGAAAACAATATCGGCGACAACCCACAAACCGCCTACCCCAAAACACTGCAAGATCTAGTACAAGACCCGCGCGTCCCCTTTCCTAAGCGCTATTTACGCAAAGCCTACAAAGACCCTATCACCGATGATGATTGGACCTATATCGGAGCACCAGGCGGTGGCTTTGTCGGAGTAGCCAGCAAGTCTCCAAAAAAACCACTCAAAACCGCTAACTTTCCCGAAGATGCGCTGGGTTTTGCCGAAGCCAAATCATACCAAGACTGGCGTTTCGCCCACTGGCCTAATCGAGGTGGTGGTCGAAGATGAAAGCAATACCAATTTTCTTGAAAGCTTTAAAAAAAAAGATCAAATCGAAGTTAAATCATTAAATTCTAATAAATATTTGAGCAACAGATCATTGCATAAACTGCTAAATGGATATAGGCAGGAGTTTTTTTTCTAGGTAGAATCGCGCCATATTTTAAGTTACCTTTCTGCATACATCAGATAATACTAATCATTAGATCATTTATCTGATTAGAACGGTATAAAACAAAATTTCAAGACCCTAGGTGCCTACTAAATGACAAAACTCAGTTTAATGACACAAGCAGTTGCTGCCGCCTTGAGTCTCACGGCAATCACGAGCTATGCCGATGAGCAGCCGAAACAACTTTCAAGTGCCGAGATTGAACAGCAGTTAGCATCCCCCAATTCCACTCAAGTAAAGCCGAGCTTTAGTGCTAAAGAATTTGCGGACACAGGTCGACAAAATCCAGCCCCTATTGAAGCTGGCCCATTTTATGTATATCCGATGCTTGGCGTTAGCTTTGGATACGATGACAACATCACGCGTGCGGCAGACAATGAAATTAGCTCTGCAGGCACTTTGATCGCTCCATCAATCGTCGCTGATCTAGCTAACAACGGTGATCGATATGTAGTTGGCTACAATGGTCGCTTCGTCCGTTACTTCGATAGTAAATCGAACAATACCGATAGCAATGAGTTGCAATTTCAAGCGCAAAATAATTACTCCGCGCGTCTAAGCTCAGTGGTATTTGCGAACGTAATCCAGGCAGAAGATCAGGTTGGTTCAACTGATAGCCGCAGCAAAAGCCCTGATGAGTACCGCCAATATATGATTCGAGGTCTAATTGGTTATGGCGCACAAGATGCAACTGGCCGTATTGAGGCAGACGCAACGTTCATTAATAAAGATTACCTAAATAATCGCCAAACAACAGCCTCTCAGGATCAAGAAACTCTGGCCTTATCTGGCCGTTTCTTCTACAGGATTGCGCCTAAAACGCGACTATTGCTTGAGGCTCGCTACCAAGACATCAATTATGATGTTCGGCCAGAACAACAAAACAGTGATGAATATCGCTTATATGCTGGTGCAAATTGGGATGCTGACGCCTACTTCCTCGGCACCGTAAAATTGGGTATGCAATCAAAAGATTTTGACGATCCAACTAAAAAAGATTTCCGCGGCTTTAGCTACGAAGCCATGCTACGTTTCATGCCACGTACCTACAGCAGCCTTGATTTGACAGCAACGCGAACTACATCAGAATCAACAGGCTTGGGCGACTACTTACTTGAAGATATCTTCTCATTGACGTGGAATCATGCATGGAGTAACTTCATTAGTAGTCGTGCAACGGCAAGCTACACCATGAGTGACTATGTAGGCAGCATCCGTAACGACGATACTTTAAATATGGCGCTTGGTCTTGATTACAAAGTGACGCGCTGGCTGAAAACTGGCGCGGAAATTCGCTTTGAAAATCGCGACTCCAACATCCGCACCGAAAACTACGATCGCGCTATTTATATGCTAAATTTCAGCGGATCGCTCTGATTCTTAGTTTTCTTATTATCCGTCAATAAGTGAAAAACGAACTAATGCATAAAAATTTGTCGTTTTTGCCATTGAAATTGCAGCATAAGCTGCAGTTTCAATGGCTTTGTATCGCCCTCACATGCATTGTGCTTTTAATTCAAACAGCACATGCAGGCCTTTTCGATTCGCCTGAGCCCACACCGCAAGCTACCAAAACTGATGTGGCACCAACCGCCGATCATTTGAGTAGCAGCTCAACATCAGGCTTATCCAATTACAAGCTAGGCGCAGGTGATGTGGTCACCATTCGCGTATTTGGTGAAGACGAACTTAGCCGTGAACGCATCAAACTCACCGATGCTGGTACTCTGCAGTACCCAGTGATTGGCGAAATTGTCATTAAAGGCATGACGACTGGTGATTTACAACGTCTAATAACCGAAGGCTTGCGCGGTAAATACTTGGTCAATCCACGCGTAGCGGTATTGATCGATGAATATCGCCCGTATTACATCAATGGCATGGTTTACAACGGTGGTGGGTTTCCATACCGACCAGGTTTGACCGTTTTAAAGGCGATTGCTTTAGCGGGTGGATTTAAGGAACGCGCTTCCAAAGATAAAATCTTTGTCATCCGCGCTGATGATCCTAATCAATCCGCACAAAAGGTTGACCTCAATAGCCCCATTTACCCTGGCGACATTATTACAGTGCAAGATAGTTTTTTCTAATTAAACATCTAGCATTAACTGTTGTGGGAAGGAAATAATCCGCATGAACCAAACACAAAGCCGACTTGGCACAGTGGTGAATACCAACGTGTCAGAGCCAAACCCATTGCTTGAATATTGGCGCAGCTTAAACAAACGTAAATGGAAAATTATTCTATTCGCGATCACCGTGGCCGCCGTTGCTACGGCGATCGTATTTTCTATTGCGCCATCTTATCGATCGACCACAACGATTCTGATTGAATCTAGCCGACAAAAGATTTTGTCAGTTGAAGAGGTCTATTCTGGCGTTTCAGCAAATCGCGAATACTTCCAAACTCAAGCTGAAATTTTAAAATCACGCGATTTAGCAATTAAAACGATTAAAGCGTTAAAACTTTGGGAAAATCCAGAATACGACCCGCGCAAGCAAGAAAAGCCTTTCTGGTCGCAATATCTGACTTCTGCCCAAGAAAAACAGCCAGTATGGACCGAAGAAAGCCTTGCTGCGGCGATCTATCCAGCCTTTTCAGCAAGCTTAGACGTTGAATTGGTGCGCTTAAGCCAATTAGCCAAAATCAGCTTTACCAGCACAGACCCAAAAATTGCTGCAGCCGTACCAAATAAACTAGCGGAAATGTACATCGAGGATGATCGCGACGCGCGCATGCAGATGGCACAAAACGCCGCCAAATGGCTGAACGAGCGTTTAGGTGGTTTACGCCAAAAATTGGATGCTTCTGAGAAAGCATTGCAGCAATATCGCGAAGCCAATGGCATTATTTCATTGGGCAAAGAAGCGCAAGGTGGTGCGGCTGCTCAAATTAGCAATTCTACTGAACAGTTGATTGCAGCAAAGATGAAGCGAGCCGAAGCCGAAAACGCATACAACCAAGTGATCGGAGTTAAAAATGGCGACTATAGCTCGATTCCAGCCGTAATTACCAACCCACAGGTTGCGGATGCAAAGAGACAGGAAGCCGAAGCAGAACGCAAAGTATCAGAACTTTCGCAACGGTATGGCGTTGAGCATCCACGCATGGTGCAAGCAGAAGGTGAACTAAAAGCAGCAAAAGCGAATTCAAAACGCCAAATTGATGCAGTTGTTGGCAGTTTACGCCAAGCCTACCAAGCCGCAGTGGGAACCGAAAACGCCATTTCGGGTGTATTGGGTCAAGCTCGTGGCGCTGTATCGAATTTGAATCGCAAAGAAGTTCAGCTAGGTGTGCTTGAGCGTGAAGCTGCAGCCAATCGCCAAGTGTATGAAAGCTTTGTTGAGCGTGCGAAAGAAACTTCTGCTGCACAGGACTTGCAATCTGCAATTGCCCGCATTATGGATAATGCGGCATTGCCAGATAAACCGATTAAACCTAAAAAAGCGCAAATCATTCTGATGGCATTTTTGCTTGGTTTGTTAACGGCATCTGCAGCTTCTATTTTGCTAGATCGCTTGAACAACACCATCAACAGCAGTGATGATGTAGAACGCTTGCTGGGCTATCCCCTGTTAACCGCCCTACCGCTGCTGGGTAAGAAACAAGCCTCAGACAATGGCAAGCTGGTTATCAAAGAAGCGAAATCAATTTACTCAGAAGCCATCTACACGGCACGTACAGGCGTTGCACTATCTTCGATTGATGCAAAACAGCGTAAAGTTCTCATTACTTCGAGTGTACCTAATGAAGGCAAAACGACTTTTGCCACCAATTTAGCACTCTCTTTGGCTAGCACGCGCCCAACGCTGATTATTGATGCAGATTTGCGCAAGCCCGGTTTAGCTCGCAAGTTGGGCCTAAATCCTGCAGCCAAAGGTTTAAGTAATTTAGTAGCGGGTACGGCAACGCTCAGCGAATGCCTGCAAACAGTGCCAGATAGCAAGCTAGTGTGCATCAGCAGCGGCGATATTCCGCCTAATTCCTTAGAAATTTTAATGTCGCATCGATTTACAGAATTGCTTGATGCATTAAACCAGCAGTTTGAGATGATTGTGATGGATGGCCCACCGGTGGCGTTGGTTAGTGATCCATTGATTTTAGCGCCAATGTGCACTGATACAATTTTTGTTACACGCGCACAAGAAACGCCATACCCACTTGCAAAACGCAATTTGCAGCGCGTTGCACAAGCGGGTGGGCATGTTATGGGTGTAACCTTAAGCCATCTAGACTTTAAAAAAGCAGAACGCTACCACAGCCATTATGGCGCGTATGGTCAATATGGCCAGACCTATGGCAGCTAAGGATTAACTCTTAAAGCACATTAATGGGGCAACTGTTAGCAGTTGCCCCATTGTATTAGGGCGTTTGAAAGGCCACAGAATAAGGTAACTTGCATCAAATGATCGATTTACATTGCCACATCTTACCGGGTATTGATGATGGCCCTAGCAATATGGAATCTGCTCTTTCACTAGCACAATTGGCAGTGAAAAACGGCATAAACAGTGCAGTACTGACCCCCCACATCTACCCCGCTCGCTGGAACAATCAGAAACAGCAATTGCTTTGCGACATCGAAATTTTTAAATTACATTTAGCAAGCCAAAAAATTGTCTTAGATGTACATTTGGGTGGCGAAGTGCGGATTGGCGATGATATTCTGCCCCTATTAGAACAAGATCAGATTCCTTTTTTAGGCGCTGTTGACGGCATGAAAGTCATGCTGCTTGAATTTCCAGATAAATTAATCCCTGTGGGTAGTGAAAATTTGATCCGCCATTTTCTAAATTTAGGAATTCGCCCACTGATTGCCCACCCAGAGCGCAACACCATTGTGCAAAATCAGCCCGATAAGGTGCAGACATTCTTAAATCTGGGTTGCTGGCTGCAAGTAACAGCGGGTTCTATCCTGAATCAATTTGGCCACACTGCACGTAAAACAGCGGAATACCTGATCGAAAACAATTGGGTACACATCATCGCTAGTGATTGCCATAATGTGCAATATCGCCCCCCAAACCTAAAGCAGGCCTACGATGTAATCGCCAAAGAACATGGGGCTGATTATGCAGATATGCTAATGATTGAAAACCCACAACAAATTATTGCGGGGCGATAATGAATTTGCGCCTAAAAATTATTATTGTTGCAATTGGCTTTATAGTGCTTTGCGCTGGATTTTTATTTTTAGGGCCTAGTTTGAAATTGGCTTGGTATGATTTGCAAACGCTCAGCGCGCGCAAACAAATCCAAACTTGGCTGGCAGAACCACAGCAAGCGCGGACTAGCGACGAAATGCTAAACGCAGAGCAAATCTTGAAGCAAGCAAACGATGCCTGCCCACAGCTTGCGCAATATCCAATTGCACTAGCGCAACTGCATATTCTGCAAAGTTTTGGCCCTAAGCTCAGCCAAATCGAACGCCACGCGCACTATCAGCAAGCAATAGCATATTTTCACAAAGCGCTGAACGCACAAGCAAACAACTATTACAGCATGGCGAATATTGTGCAATTTAAAGCCTATCTAGGGCAATATGACCCAGATTTTGAAAACTATTTTCTTTTGAGCCGAAAATTAGCACCGCATGAAGAAGATATACAGCTTACCCTGCTTAATGCAGCCTATTTAAGCTGGAATAAATTAAGCCCACAAATGCGTAAAGAAACCTTAGCTTTAGAAAGCCAAGCACGCAGTAAACAAAACCAGCAGGTTGAGCAATTGCGGCGCAACTTTCCGACCCTAGCACAATGATGATTTCAAACAAAATCGGCAAACCAAGGCTTAGCGGCAAACTTGCGCAGATGCTGGTCGCAATCGCGATCATGCTTGCCGCCTGTGGCACTTGGGCCGGTTTAACCGATTTTTCAAGTAATATACTGAATGCCGTTACTAGAAAATGGGGTGCCGCAGCTTCACAAAGGTTGATGGCCTGGCAAGAAATTATCCAGCAACAAAAACCAAAAGTTGAAAAGCAATGGCAAACGATTACCCCCAATACATTAGAAGCACTAAAAAACACCAATGCGTTTTTCAACCGAGTGCCCTATTTATCTGATCAAGCACACTGGGGTAAAACAGACTATTGGGCAACGCCGATCGAGATGTTGGGATCAAATGGGGGAGATTGTGAAGACTATGCCGCAGCTAAATATTTTAGCCTGCGCGATTTGGGTGCCCCGGTAGGCCAGCTGCGCATGGTGTATGTGCGCGCGCTACGATTAAATGAAGCCCACATGGTACTCGCCTGGTACCCCAACCCAGAAGCCGAGCCCTATATTTTGGACAACCTGAACGGCAGCATTATGCTGGCGTCTAAACGCACAGACCTAGAGCCTGTGTATAGCTTTAATGACGACGATTTATGGACCAGCAGCACTCAAAGCAAAGGCGGAGCAAGCCAAATTCGCTTTTGGAAAGAGCTAAAAGAAAAAATGGCCCGCGAACAGGCCATGTAATTTCAGTAACGGTCAAGCCAATCAGCGAGTAATCCGCGATTGCTGCCAATAGCGCCAAAGTGCGATCAGCACACAAGCCGCCACAACACCAATCACGCCCGCCTCCCAATCCGCAAAATCGCAGCTGCGGCCCGGCTCAAATGACTGTAGGTATTCTTCTACGCCCGCACCAAATATTGGCACGCAGAGCAATATCCACATGGGCCAGCGCGCAATCCATGTTAAAAGGCAAGGGACTAAGAAGAAAACCGCAACGTGCACATATTTATCATGCGGAACAGCATACAACTGCCGTACTTCTGGCAAGCCTAGCCAAGTTCTTAATAAAAATAGCAGGCTAGCCACTAAAGCCAGCCGCCAAATGATTTTCTTCATTCACCAACTCAATCTAACAAGGCAAGAATCGCACTCGTATTTTCCTGCATTAATGCCACATCAGCACGGCTTTCTACATTCAAACGGATTACCGGCTCGGTATTGCTGCTGCGCAGATTAAAGCGCCAAGCACCAAAATCCATACTCACACCATCGGTTTCATCTACGGCCACCGCTTGGCCTTCATACGCCGCGCGCACTTTGGCAATAGCGGCTTTGGCATCGGGCACGACGCGGTTGATCTCACCGGACGATGGAAAGGCAGAAATACGCTCGCTCACCATCGCAGAGAGTTTTTGCCCGCTACGACTCATCAGCTCGATGACCAATAGCCATGGAATCATACCGCTATCGCAGTAGGCAAAATCGCGGAAGTAATGATGCGCGCTCATTTCGCCGCCATACACTGCATCTTCTTTGCGCATACGCTCTTTAATGAAGGCATGGCCGGTTTTGCTTTGAATCGCTACGCCGCCCGCCTGCTCGACCATATCAATGGTGTTCCAAGTCAGACGTGGATCGTGAATGATCTTTGCACCAGGGGTATGAGCTAAAAAGGCTTTCGCTAAAAGCCCTACAATATAATACCCCTCGATAAATTCACCCGTTTCATCAAACAGGAAACAGCGATCAAAGTCGCCATCCCATGCAATACCCAGATCCGCGCCATGCGCTTTGACAGCATCAGCGGTGTCGGCACGGTTTTCGGGTAGCAATGGATTTGGGATGCCATTTGGGAAAGTGCCATCGGCTTCGTTATGCACTTTGATAAATTGCACTGGCACATTGGCGGCGGCAAATTGCGTTTCCAGCGCATCAACCACATGGCCCGCTGCGCCATTGCCCGCATTTAGGACAATCTTGAGCGGTTTCAGCGCAGTAATATCGATATAGCCCAGCAAATGCTGCACATAGTCAGCCAAAATTGATTGTTGGCTTAAGCTGCCACGGGTAGTCACCGCTGGGAAGCTGTTTTCTTCAGCTAAACGCTGAATATCACGCAGGCCAGTATCGCCACTAATCGGTACCGCGCCACGCTTCACCAGCTTCATACCGTTGTAATCCATCGGATTATGGCTGGCAGTGACTTCGATCCCGCCATCCACATCAAGATGGAAGGCGGCGAAGTAGACTTCCTCAGTCCCCGTCATTCCGATATCGATCACATCGCAACCAGCATCCATCAGGCCATTGGCCAGCGCCATTTTCAGCGATTCGGAAGTCAGGCGCACATCGCCACCGACGACCATACGTTTGGGCTTTAAAAATTCGCCATAGGCGCGGCCAATGCGGTAAGCGATGTCTTCGTTTAGCTCAGTGCCTAATTGGCCACGGATGTCATAGGCTTTAAAACAAGTGAGTGTAGTCATGGTCGATTAAGTATTAGATTCGAAATAAGCTCGGGAATGGTAATGCACACTAGCGTCAGTCAAAACATCGGCAGGCTGCTGCCAACGATACTGATCGTGCTGTTCACCCAGTGGCAATTGCAATTGATCATCGTTAAGGCGCAGGCGATAAGCCAGCACGACATAATGCGTGCCAAATCCATCTAGACGGCCTGCATTGGTATCGTAAAAGTGCTCATACACACCCAACCATTCACCGGCAGAACGCGGCAGGGCTATGCCGATTTCTGCTTGGGTTAAGCGGCGAAAAGCATCATCCAAGCACTCGTTTTTCAGCACCCGCCCACCCGGCACAAACCAAAATCCACCCGCTGGCTCGTTGCGGCGAAAACCGAGTAGGATTTCCCCGGCCTGATTTTCAATAATCAGATCAATCGAGACCAACGGTGCATTTTGCACTACGTGCATAAAATCAGAAAAAGCCAGCGGCTGCTGGCTTGTTGGGTTGGACATGTTTACTTCCCTACCCGACCGTAAGTATCTTCAAAGCGCACAATATCATCCTCGCCTAAATAGCTACCGGATTGCACCTCGATCATTTCCAGCGGAAATTTACCCGGGTTTTCTAAACGGTGTGTCGCGCCGATTGGGATATACGTCGATTGGTTTTCAGTAAGCAGTAGTGTTTGGTCACCATTCACCACGCGCGCAGTGCCATTCACTACGATCCAATGCTCGGCGCGGTGGTAGTGCATTTGCAGGCTAAGCGATGCACCAGGGTTCACTACAATGCGCTTCACCTGAAAGCGAGAGCCAGAATCGATGCCTTCGTAGCTGCCCCATGGGCGATACACCTTGCGATGAGTGACTGACTCGCTACGGCCAGCGGCTTGTAGGCGATTGACGATGTTTTTAACGTCTTGCACTTTGTCTTTGTGGGCGACCAAAATTGCATCAGCGGTTTCAACCACGACGAGGTTTTCAACGCCTAGGGCAGCAATCATGCGGTTTTCACTGCGCAAATAGCTATTTTTAACACCCTCAACCATTACATCACCAACGATATTATTGCCATCGGCATCCGCTTGGCTTACCTCCGCTAGCGCTGTCCATGAGCCAATATCGTTCCAGCCCAAGCCTGCCGCTGCAATCACCGCAGCGTGGGCGGTATGCTCCATCACTGCATAGTCGATCGAATCGGATGGGCAATCTGCAAATTCATCGTGGCCCAAACGCACAAAATCTAGATCGCGCTGTGAAGCAGCAACAGCAGCTTTAACTTGCTCCAGCATTTTGGGCTGGTATTGTGCCAGCTCGTGCAGATACACATCGGCACGGAACATAAACATGCCGCTATTCCAGTAGTAATCGCCACTTGCTAAAAACTCGGCCGCTTTTTCGGCGTTTGGTTTTTCGACAAAGGCCGACACTTCAAAGGTGGTATTGCTCTCAGATAGAGATGAACCGCGGCGGATATAGCCATACCCCGTATGCGGCTCGGTAGGCGCAATACCAAAGGTCACCAATTTACCCTGCGCCGCTACAGTGGCCGCCTGCAACACCAGTTGCTGAAACACATCACCATGGGTAATCACATGATCGGATGGCAACACCATCAGCACAGCATCAGGGTTATTCTCCAACGCGATCACCGCCGCAGCCGCCACCGCGGGCGCAGTATTGCGGCCCATTGGCTCCAGCACAATCTTGGACTTAGTCACGCCAGCCGCACGCAATTGCTCTGCCACCAAAAAGCGCTGCTCGTTATTACTAATCAGCAAAGGCGCCGCCACATCAGGCAGCCCCTTGAGCCGTGTAGCCGTTTGCTGCAGCAGGCTTTCATCGCCATACAAATTAAGAAACTGCTTAGGATAGCCACCGCGAGACAGAGGCCACATGCGGGTACCAGACCCACCGCATAGGATTACAGGTGTAATCGTCATTGATTAATCCTTGTTAAAGCCGAAATAAGATTACTCGTTTGGCAATCTAAATGGGGTATTTAAAAAATCGATCATGAATTGATCCGCATTCGATTGAATCAATGCGATAACCACCTGATCATCCAGATTCAAATAATCGTGCACAATCCGATTGCGCAAACCGATGGCCTTTTGCCAGCCAGATAGAGACTCTGCACTAATTAGATTTAATTGCCTAAGTAGTGAGAATGAATCATACGCGCTGATAGGCACAGCAACGCCACAGTATTTAAGCCAATGTTTAGCTTTACCAATAGAGTTTTCCACCAACACCTGCCAGGCATGAACGACCCCAGAAAACTCCAATGGAGTTAATGCACCATGGCCTACCAAACGTATTCTTGCTTCCTGTAAAATGAGCGATTGCCGGGCTGCATGGGCTGCGGTTTCTTGTAAATAAAGATCAAGCTGCATGCTGCTGTTCCCATTGCTGCATTTCCAGATCACGCCAAGTGCGCACCATAAAACGGCTCCAAGCCAGGGTATCACCGCCATGTAATACCAGCCCATGATTGGCAACTTGCTCGCGCATAGCCAAACCCGACCTAGCTAAATCAATTAAATCCAGATCATCAACCGCTACACCAGAAAGCGCCGCCAACTGAATCTGTAAATCAGCCAGCAAATCATATCGCGCAATAGCATCCAGTTGCGGAGCAAGCGCTATTGCTAAATCCCAATCACTAGCTGCATCTGCTGTACCGCTAAGCTGGCTGCCAATTAGCACCACAAAATCTATCTGCGGCACACTAGCCCAATAGGGCTGCCAAGCCTGAATTACCGGTGAATACTTGATATTCATAGAGAGGATCGCCCCATGGTATGGCGGATCTTAATCCCGACCATATAAATCCCGAGTATATACTTTGTCTGTTACATCGATTAGCTCGTCGACCATGCGATTAGAAATAATCACATCGGCAGCCGCTTTAAACTGGTCTAGATCACGAAGCACTTTTGAATTAAAGAATGTATCTTCATGCATTGCAGGCTCGAAAATAATCACCTCAATACCCTTGGCCTTTAGCCGCTTCATAATCCCCTGAATCGCAGAAGAGCGGAAATTATCCGAGCCCGCCTTCATCACCAAGCGATAGATGCCCACCACCTTCGGATGACGCAGCAAGATTTGATTGGCGATGAAGTCTTTGCGCGTGGTGTTGGAATCAACAATGGCGCGAATAATATTGTTTGGCACTTCTTGATAATTAGCCAATAGCTGCTTGGTATCTTTGGGCAGGCAATAGCCGCCATAGCCAAACGATGGATTATTATAATGATCGCCAATCCGCGGATCTAAACCTACGCCCTCGATAATCTGGCGAGTATCAAGGCCATGGCTAATGGCATAGCTATCGAGCTCATTAAAATAGGCTACGCGCATGGCCAAATAGGTATTGGCAAACAGCTTGATCGCCTCGGCCTCGGTAGAGTCGGTATGCAGCACAGGTACATAGCGCTTGATCGCGCCATCTTGCAATAGCTGGGCAAACTGCACCGCAGCAGCCGAATGCGAGCCGACAACAATGCGCGATGGATGCAAATTATCATAAAGCGCTTTGCCCTCTCGCAAAAACTCGGGCGAGAAAATAATATGCTCTACGCCAAATTGCTCACGCATCCGCGCCGTAAAACCAACCGGCACAGTAGATTTGATAATAATCGTAGCTTGGGGCGCATATTGCAGCGCATCTCGAATTACAGATTCTACCGAATCGGTATTGAAATAATTAGTCTCGGGGTCGTAATTAGTCGGCGTAGCAATGATGACAAATTGCGTATCGGCATAGGCCAATGATTGATCGGTAGTTGCTTGCAAAGTAAGCCGCTTTTGTGACAAATATTGCTCAATCTCGACGTCGACAATCGGGCTTTTTTTCTGATTGATTAGATCGATCTTTGATTGATCTAAATCGAGGGCAATCACCTGATTTTTTTGCGCAAGCAAAATAGCATTGGATAAGCCCACATACCCTGTACCGACAACCGTAATTTTCATCCACTACACCTCAGATTTTGTAATTTTAGTTTATGATCAAACTTGAAAATCGGTAATGATTACTACGCTACTTAAGCCTATCGGCAAAAATACTGAAATAACGATTTAGGATTTGATCTTGATCCAGATTACGCTCTGCGTAGGCGCGGCCAACAGCACCCAAGCTAGCCCGTAAACGCGCATCATTGGCCAACTGCGCTACCGCCGCAGCCATGGCGGGTGCATTTTCGGGATCGACCACTAGGCCACAATCTTTGACTACACTAGCCAGCTCGGTACCCGGCAGCGCCGTAGCAACCACTGCGCGACCGCTGGCCAACATGCCAGTTAGCTTGCTCGGCATTACCAAATCAGCCGCATCGGCCTTTTGCGGCAGCAGATGGATATCGGCCAGCGCCAATAAATCAGGTAGGCGTTCAAACGGCTGTAAATCAATAAACCGCACATTAGGTAAGCCTGCGCACAGTGCCTCTAGGCCCGCACGACCTGCGCCTTGGCCGCAGAATACAAATTGAATTTGTGATTTATCTTGCAGCAGCCGCGCCGTTTCAGCCATTACCTCCAAACCCTGCTTTGCCCCCATATTGCCAGAGTACAACGCCACCACAGTGTCATCAGCCAGCGCCAATTCGTCCCGGTAGCTGCTGCGATGCTGAACGATGGAGGCCGGAGGTAGTTTCACCCAATTGGGGAAAAACACCACCTTGGCCGCATCAACACCTTTAGCCTTGGCTAAATCGACCATGCGCCCAGAAATCGTCGAGACCACATCAAAGCGACGCAGCAACACCCGCTCTGCCCACAAGGCAAAACGACGCATCAATGGATTTTTGAGCAAACCAAGCTGAAATGCAGCATCAACCTCGTAATCCTGAATATGCACCGCACACTGGGCACCACTGAGACGTGCCACCAGCCACGCATTCGGCGCGCAAGACAGCGCCGGCGCAGCCACCCACACCACATCAGGCCGCCAGAAAACCTGCTTGAGCATCACCGGCAAACTGGAGAGGGCAAAGCTTTTTAGATGCACAATGCGTTTGGCCCCATTCACGATTTCGGGCACCCATAACGGACACCGGTACACCATAATGCCATGCAGATCTTCTTTTACATAACGTGTAGCGCTATACCCCTCAGCCACCTGCCAATGCGGATAGTAAGGTGGCGCTGTGACCACCCGCACCTGATGCCCCTGCGCGGCAAGCCATTCGGCCATTTCACCCGTGTATTTACCAATGCCCGTCATTTCGGGCGCGTAATTGATGCCGTGGATTAAGATTTTCACTACAAGGACTCTGAAATAGATTGAGACAAGCGTGGTTTAAACGGCCGACAAGGAGACCCCATGCATACCATAGCTTCGGGCATGTTTTTAAATACCGAGCTACGCGCGCCAATCACGGCACCCCGTCCGATCGTGACCCCCGGAGCGACATACACGTCTGTGGCTAACCAAGCCTGATCTTCCACACACACCTTAAAGGCACGAATCGGAAAATCTGCCTGTTGATAATCATGATCGGCCGCGCACAAATAGCTACGCTGCGACACTACAGCATGTGCACCAATATCAATCTCACCCAAGCTATACAGCACCACATCATCACCAATCCACGCGTAGTCACCGATTTTGACTTTCCACGGATAGGTAATGGTGACCGAAGGACGAATTACAGTACCCACCCCAACTTCTGCACCAAACCAGCGTAGCAATGCTGCTCTGAATCGATAGGCAAATTGGGGTGAGCACCGAAATAATGTCGCCTGAACAAGCCACCACAACTGCACATAAATAGCTGAGCGACCACGGAAATTGGCAGGCATGGTAAATGCAGCCAGATTTTGAAAGTTACGCATCAATCATAACCTCCAGCACTTTTTCAATCCGTGCTCGTGAGCTCTCTGCAAGAGTTTCGAATCTAGCTGCAGCCTCAGCGCGTAATTGACGATATGCATTTTGATCTAGCTGGCTAATCACATGGCAAACCTGCTCAGGAAACTGGGCTATATCGTTAATCAAAAAACCAGCCTCAGTTCCGATTTGCGCCTCAATACAACCTCGGCGTGCCGCAAACACTGGAACACCATAGCGCATTGCTTCCAAGATCGTGACAGGCTCGGCTTCATTCACATACTTAGTGGGAAAAAGTAAAAAATGGAGTGACTGTAAAAAATCATCTTTTGAAGTGCTATAAACTGGGCCGTAATAAGTGACTTCAGGCGTTGCAGCCAACTGCTGCTCAAACTTCTCTCTGATATCTCCCGATACTGGGCCTGCAATCTTTGCCGCTACCTTTATGCCACTACGGCTTGCGAGCTGCACAGTATCAAAAAACTCGAAGATACCCTTCTCTTCAGTGATATTCGATAGAAAGCCTAGGCAAACATGCTCCGAAAAATCTTGATAGATAAGGTTTGATTTGGCTTGAAATGCTGCGTTTGATACAGCGGTAATTCTGGCCGGATCAATTTGATAGTTTTCAGCCAGCGCTAATGCCATCCGTTCACAAAGCGCTATATGCTGCGCCGCTCCAGCAACCCGAAATAGAATTCGTGCCAATGGACTCACATCATTTATATAAGCGTAACTATGATGATGAATAAATATCGGAATGCGCAGCAGACGAGCCACAGCCAGAAAAGGCAAATCTAACGCCTGACCAAAACCACCCGACAGGCCTAAATACATAGCCTGATAACGACTGAAAATTCCCAGCACTAATAATTGCACCGACTGCAGTACAGGCATAAACCATTTCAGCACTGGCCGCAGTAACGGCAACCGTGTCGATGTATAGGCACGATTAAAAGTCAGAACCCGATCAGCTTTAGCTGCCATTTTTTGGTGCATGGCCAGATTAATCGCCGAAAAGCCATGCACTGGGGGTGGCAATGGCCCCACAAACACAATCTTACCCATTCAACTATTCGCTCAGCATGTGGTCAAGACCAGCCAAAATTTGCCGTGCGGCATTTTCTGGCGAAAAACGACCAATGTGTGACACACAATTAGTCGCGGTTTGCTGCTGATCGGTAAACTCATTCACACAAGACAACATGCGTAATGCCAGCTCTGCCGTATTACCGGTACGGAATGAAAAACCAGTAAAACCATCAATGACCAACTCTGGCACGCAACCGCAAGCCTCGCTAACCACCACAGGGCAGCCATAGCTCAACGCTTCATTCACGACCAAACCCCAAGGCTCACTATTGCTTGGCAACACCATGCAAGTGGCTTTGGCATATTCGCCTTCCAGCTCATTAATCGTTTTCCCACCTGTAAATACCACCGAATCATTCAGGCCCAGCTGTTTAGCCTGTGCTTCCAGTGATTCACGCAATGGCCCGCTGCCTACAAGACGTAACTTGGCATCGGAATACTGCTGCACAACCGTATGAAACGCATCTAGCAAAATATGCAGATCTTTTTCATGTGATAAGCGGCCTACATACAGAAATACCGGATGATCTTGACTTTGCTGTGCCACCACGCGAGTCGTAATGGCGCTGTCTGGCGAATAATGGTGTGGCAAAGCGGCTGCCTGACATCTAAAAAACACCTTTTCCGGCTTAATGCCATAGCTGCAGATATAGTTTCTACTACGCTCACCGTAGGCAAAAAAACCATCCACAGCATGGAAGAAAATCCATTTCGGAATCGCCTTTAGCAAAGAAAAGGGCTTGTCGTTCGCGGTTGAGTCGCAAAAAACGGCCACTTGTTTCCCAGACAGAAAAGCTGCAAATAACTGGGCCCAGTATTCAATGCGATGATAGCCGGCCAATACCACTAGATCTGCTTCGGCTTTTAACGTGTGCCAGAATAGCTCGTTAGCGAGTTTGGCTGTGCCAATATCTTCGTATTTACCTTGGTGCAAGAGCTGGTGCGGATAAGTGTGATAACTCATGTCCACGCCACTTAAACCTACACGATCGCCTTCTGTTTCGGCGATTTGAATAAATTCAATATCTTTGCTGATCTTATTAAGGGCTGAAAAAACCCCACCCTTATATTTTGACCATAGAATATTATGATATATGGTTACACGCACTAGATTCGCCTTTTATTAACAAAGTTATAATTTTTATTGGATTTTTTAACAATACTTCCAAGGGCTGCCCCATAAAAGAAAGCTGCCGTAATCACGGTAAAAACTTGACCATTAGTTACAAAAATAACAGCACAAGAAAGTAGTATTGCAAGGTAAATCACCTTGCAGCCAAACATACTTTCTTCAGAAATACGAGTAATTACACATGAAATTATATATATCATTCCTAATAGCACTGTAATAACACCAAGATGTACAAATCCAAAAATATAGCCACCATCAACTGATGCACCAGCAACAGGTAGTTTTTGATCAGTCCATAGACTAGTTAAATAATACATTGCCTTATGACCAAATCCACTAGGAAGAAGAAATGCATAAATATTTGAAATGAAAAACTCAATATATGCAGCCCTAATATCATCACCCTCTCCAGCCTCACCATACTTGAGCAGATCCATGAGATTTTCAAACTTCTTAATTGAATGTATATACCTACTCTCAGATGAGCTAAAGTAGTCAAACACAATCGACTGGACGATTGGCATCATGATAAAAATTATACCAAGAAGCAGTAGTAATTTTAAAAAAATTAAACTAGGTTTTTTATTTAAGGTCAAGCAACTTAAAACTGATGCAAACACAAGGATTGATGCCATGATCCAATTTTGCCTGTAAAAACTGGTAACTGCAGCGTAGACAACAATTACAACAAAAATGAGCACATACCTAAGCTTTACATTATTACGCATTGCATATAGAAGACAAAAAAACATAGCAAATGGATAGCCTAATTTAATCGAGTCATCATCACCTGACCCTGCAAAAAAAGAAAAGAATATAAAATGCGCCACCAAAGAAATACAAACCACATGAAACAACAGGACATCTCTAGACATAGGGTCACTAGGACTAACTCGTGAAAAGTAAACAAATGCTAGAATAAAAACTAAAAAAGATCTTGCATCCGCATAAGCAGCAATATAATTACCATGCAAAAGCGCTCCACCTAATACAACTAAAAATATACACCAAGCAGCCCATGCGATAACAGAATATTGATTAAAACAACCAATAACATAAGAATATATAGACGGAAAAAAAATATTTATAACAACCAACAAAAAAACCACGAAAAACTCTGGATAATAATTACCCCCAAAAACTAAAACCATATTCGAACCAAATGGGCTCAACATTAGAAAACAAAAAACTATCAAAAAAAACCAATACAAAATTTTATCTTGAGTTAGCATCAAAAACCCCAGGCACAAATGTAAACCCTGACGAAAACTTAATAAAAAACAAACCGCATTTAATATGCACAAGCCAAATACACAGAAAAAACTTTAACCACTCAATTTATCTACATAATAAAAAAATCAACCCAAGCAGTGCTGCACACATAAATTGCAATATTCCATCATGTAAACATCATTTTGATGTTGAAAAATCAAGGTGTTCGCACAGAATCTCGTCAAAATTATGCAAATCTAGTTACGCAGGACCACCCATACAAATAAAAACTAATACAAAATAAACTCAAGGGCACATTAATGCAGAAATTTTTTTTCCTAGCTTAATCATAGGTGTCTCAATATACACTTTAGATAGTATTGCCAATGGCACTGTAAAAATAAAGCAACCAACAAGTAGCGGAAAAAACATCAAAGATGAGTCAGGGTTAATCAATTTTCTGGTCGTCAAGACATACAGAAAATGAAATATATAAATCGCATAACTAAGCCTACCGACTACAACAAACACATCAAAAAAACGAGAATTAACCCATTGAAGCACATATGATTTTGTATCAATTAAAAACGCAAAAGCAACGCCTGAGAAAATAGCAGCTAATGCATGATTTAATTCACCGACCACACCAAACATAAGTGTTGATGCAAAAAAAATGGCGAACAATATAATTTTAATGTAGTCACTAACAAAAAACCTAACAATATAGTTTTGCAAGTAAAAAATAATTACAAAAACCAAAATTTGCAACGGAGGCCAATAAAAAAAGAACGAGTTATTTTCAGGGCGAAGCCCTACTCCAAGCGTATAAGCAAACAAAGCATAAGATAATACAAAACCAAGAACCAACATCGAAGACCATATATGCCTTCTTTGACAGAAAATTATAACAGGTGCTAACATGTAAACCAGAAATTCAATTGAAATCGACCAACCTCCTGGAACGACACTATTAATTGCCGAAGCCGAAAAACTATTTAAAAGAAAAAAATTCAAGCCAATATCAAACAATGTTGGCGGCGAAGTTGATGATAAATTTAATACATACAGTAAATACCTAAGGCAAGGAAAAATTATTGCAGCCAGTATATACAATGGAAGTATTCTGAAAATTCGCCTGCACATCCATGAAAAATGGCTTCTACTATCAAGTACGCCACGTACAGCAGGGTGAGTCAGTGTAATTGTGTATACACTTATACAAAAAAATAACTGAACTCCATATTGCCCCCATGCAGTAAGGTAATGAAATACATCAGCGTTAAAACTTTGCCCAATATGTACCAAAACAACCAGAAAAATTGCTACTCCGCGATAAAAATCGAGCCAGCTTAATCGTCCACCATTACTTTCCGCATCGTTTATTTTAAAACTCACCATAATTTAATTCATTCACAATGTAAACTCCAAAAAAACCAGTTAATTCCAGCAAAAAATCTTTTTTTTAAAAAAAATAACACATCGCAAAAAATTCAAAACCAACATCCCAATTAAAAAACCAAGCACATCTTGAATATCAATTTATTACATTAAAAACAGTGTGAATTGCTTTACTAATACTATGATCTACTCGCCAGCTTGTTGTTTTATTTATCTTTCTAACAGATAATCCAGCTATTGATTTATTTATATCCTCGACTTCCATTGTGTCAAGTACATAGCCAAGATCATGTTTCATACAGATCCACCCAATAAGCCCTTCATTTTTAGTTACAACATATTTATTATACTGGGCAGCTTTAATCATCTGACCACTCATTGTGTAATGGTTCGCATAACATATCCAAACAATATCGCAAGCATTAAATAATTCTACTTCCTCTGCATTCTCAATTCTTCGATCTATCTGCGTAATTTTAGAATTTAGGCTCGAATTACTTGCTAAATATGAACGAACATTTTCATCCTGCTTACCTGCAAGAACCACATGAATATCATCACGCCCACTCAACTCAAGATATGTTAACAATTCAAAAACTCCTTTTCTTGCTGTAATTGCGCCGTAAATTAAAATGACAACTTTATCAAGCGGTAATCCGAGTGCATATCTAGATATTTGTTTATCCTCAGAAGGAGACGCATCGGATGGATCTGCGAGGTAAACAATTTTATTCACATTTAAAATACTGTAACTGCTAAAGTATAGGCGTAAGGATTCGTCAATTGAAAAAATTGAAATTAGTGATGGCAATCTAATTAGACGTTTAAAAAGGAACTCTTTTACTCTTGAAACAGAGCTATGTGGTGTGTTTATACCCATTTTCTTATGATGAAATGTAGCACGCATGCATATCCCAAAAAATGGAATTTTTTGGAACGGAGTTCCAAGAAGGCTTATTGCATTAAGCATATAGTCAATATAAGGTAATAAGACAACTGTATGACCTGTACTCTTATTAAAAATATCCTTAGACCATTTCCAAAATGCAATTTCTCTCTGAACATCCGCTAAAAAACCACCAAACTTCATTGCACCATTTGGCAACTCTAGTAACACATACTCCAGACCATTGAAAATAGGATCTGAGGCAAGTATTTTCTCAGCACAAGGCGTCGTACCAATAACTATTGAATGTCCATTTTGTATAGCACCAACAACAATCCACTCTAAATAGCTTCGATGATGTCCAGATAACTCTGGTTCAATGATCAAGATTTTTGCCATAATTCTATGAAACCTTTCTGATTTCAAAAACACCACGGAGCATGTAAAAAAGGGAACAAAGCATTCCTATTGTATTGCCTAGTATTACTCCATTAACTCCGTGATCTTTAATCAAATAAAAAACAAGTGGAATACAAACAAAACCCTGAAATAATGTAGCCATGGTAACCACTCTTGGCCGTCCAATAGCCCGCAAGTATGAAGATAAAACACCATTTGTTGCCGCCATCACCATAACAGGTAAAAGTAAAGCCACAATAGGCAACACTACAATCCAATTATATGGCAAGAAAAAAAGCAAATCATTTTCAATACTTAAATAAATTAATACTGCAGAGCTAAAAAAGAAAACTAGTAATATAATTATTATTTTACGAAATACTAAATATGCAGAGCGCGGATCAGTACTGTACAATCTAGCCAGAGTAGGGAATAAATACTGGGCGAACATCGATGCGACATCGACAAATGCCATTTGACTAACTTTACTCGCCATTTGATACGAGCCAAAAGATGTAGCCCCTAACATTTTCGCCACAACGACCTTATCAAACTGGTTAATTATTGTAATAATTATTGAGTTAATCCAGATCCAATTCCCAAAACCCTTTAACTTACGAACATCATTCCAGTCTGGTTTTTTTATCAAAAAAGGCTGCATCCATGAAACAGTAAAACGTAAAGCATCAGCTGCAACATTCCCATAAATCAAAGATAAAACACCATGATTTCTGCTATAAAAAAACAAGGTCACGCCCAAATCGAGAATTAAACACGACACTTCAGTGAAAGCTAAATATCTGAAATTTCTATTTCTTTGTTGCAAATAATAATTAATTGACAGGGAATTTCGCAAAAGAGGGCAAAATGCGATAGATGCCAAAACTTCTGCTGATCCATCAATATTAAAAAATTGCTCAAGTGGGCTAGCTGCCAAAAATAATAAAATTGATAGACCCAAACCACGAATTGACTGGATCAGCCAAACCGCTGATAGTGCACTTCGATTTGGGTGCTGCGGAGCCTGTACAACAGCCTGAGGCAAACCAGTATCAGTAAGTGATTCCACTATTGCCAATGCCATTAAGCCAACACCAACCAAACCGATTGCGGCCGGACCAAACACAGTAGCGAAGTATAAGAATTTAAACGCGACTAAAGCACGACAGAGTATTTGATTTATACCTACCCACAAAAAGTGCTCTCGAGTAAATTTACTCCAAATTTTATTATTTTTGACCAATTGCATTGCTTGGTGATTAACTCCTATACCTATAATATTTTAGTCACAATTTAAATAAAATCAAACCAGAAACCGGAGAAATAAAACAATAAATACTCAAACCATAAAGATTAAATTATATTAAACACAAAATAAAATACACAAGTTAATTATATTAAAAACTCAGCCCTGCATTGAATTTACTGCTATCGACGCAAGGCTGCTAGGTACTTATATAAAATTGAGTTTTGTTACTTACCGCTCTGAACTCACCGATACATCAAACCCATGCTCAGTTAACAGCGCATGTTGTTTCGCTACCTGCAAATCATGCGCCACCATTTCCGCGCACATTTCTTGCACTGTGATTTCTGGCGTCCAGCCTAATTTGGCTTTGGCTTTGCTTGGATCACCCAATAGCGTCTCTACTTCGGCCGGGCGGAAATAGCGGGGGTCCACGCGTACAATTACATCACCCACTTTCAATGCTGGGGCGTTGTCGCCGGTGATGCTTTTCACGGTGGCGATTTCGTCTACGCCGCTGCCGCTAAATTCCAGCTCTATGCCCAGATGTTCGGCACTCCACTGGATAAACT
Source organism: Chitinibacter sp. SCUT-21 (assembly GCA_041874755.1). Lineage (NCBI taxonomy): Bacteria > Pseudomonadati > Pseudomonadota > Betaproteobacteria > Neisseriales > Chitinibacteraceae > Chitinibacter > Chitinibacter sp. SCUT-21. Next base: position 3,196,832 of record CP102611.1, on the reverse strand, counting down.
GGCGGACGCTGTATTGCACGCCGGTGGCAATCACGAAATCATCTGGTTGGTCTTGCTGCAACATCATCCATTGCATGCGCACGTAATCTTTGGCGTGGCCCCAGTCGCGCAGCGCATCCATATTCCCCATATACAGGCACTGCTCCAGGCCTTGGGCGATATTGGCCAGGCCACGGGTGATTTTGCGGGTTACAAATGTTTCGCCACGGCGTGGGCTTTCGTGGTTGAACAAGATGCCGTTACACGCATACATGCCATACGCCTCGCGGTAGTTTACGGTAATCCAGTAGGCGTACATCTTGGCCACTGCATACGGGCTGCGTGGGTGGAATGGCGTGGTTTCTTTTTGCGGGATTTCCTGCACCAGGCCATACAGCTCGGAAGTCGATGCTTGGTAGAAACGGGTTTTCTTTTCTAGGCCCAAAAATCGGATCGCTTCCAGCAGGCGCAGCGTGCCCATGGCATCTACATCGGCGGTGTATTCTGGCGATTCAAAGCTTACCGCTACGTGTGATTGCGCGCCCAGGTTGTAGATTTCATCTGGCTGCACTTCTTTAATAATGCGGGTCAGATTCGATGAATCGCTTAGGTCGCCATAGTGCAGCTTAAAGCGGCTGTTTTCGATGTGTGGGTCTTGGTAGATGTGGTCTACGCGCTGGGTGTTGAATGAAGATGCGCGGCGTTTGATGCCGTGCACGATATAGCCTTTTTCCAGCAAAAATTCAGCGAGGTAAGAGCCATCTTGGCCGGTTACACCAGTGATCAGGGCGACTTTAGCTTGGGTCATTCTGTTTCCTTGTATGTATATCGTTGTGTTAATTATTTTGTCTGACTTTAAGACCAATACTACCAATGGGTATTACTGATTACGGGGGTAAAACGGCGCGGTTTGGTAGGCTTTTTTTAGGCCTTCGGCAAACGGCATTTTGGCTTTCCAGCCCAGCGCATGCAGGCGGCTTACGTCTAGCAATTTGCGTGGTGTGCCATCGGGCTTGCTGGTGTCAAACACTAGCTTGCCTTCAAAGCCCACGGTATCGCACACAGCTTGTGCCAACTGGGCGATGGTGATGTCTTCACCGGTGCCGATGTTGATCAGTGGCGGGTTTTTATCGTTTAGTAGCTGGCCGTAGGTGGCGTCGTCCAAATTCATCACATGCACGCAAGCGGCGGCCATGTCTTCGCAATACAAAAATTCGCGCATTGGCGTGCCGGTGCCCCATACATCAAATTCGGTTTTACCCGCTAGCTTGTATTCATGCGCGCGGCGTAATAGCGCGGGGATCACATGGCTGTTTTCTGGGTGATAATTATCGCCCGGGCCGTATAGATTTGTCGGCATCACCGCCATGTATTGGGTGCCGTATTGGCGGTTATAGCTCCAGCACATTTCAATACCGGCAATCTTGGCCAACGCATACGGCTGGTTGGTTTGCTCTAGCGGGCCGGTGAGCAAATATTCTTCTTTAATTGGCTGCGGGCAATCACGCGGGTAAATGCAGCTGCTACCCAAAAACAATAATCGTTGCACGCCATTGCGATAAGCGGCGTCGATGATGTTGTTTTGGATCATCAGGTTTTGGTAGATAAATTCACCACGGTATACATTATTTGCATGAATGCCGCCCACTTTGGCGGCGGCTAAAAATACATAGTCAGGCTTTTCGGCGGCAAAAAATTCATTCACATCGACTTGGCTAGTTAGGTCTAGCTCGGCATGGGTGCGGCCAATGATATTGCTAAAGCCTTGGGCTTGCAGTTCGCGCACAATCGCCCCACCCACCATGCCACGATGGCCTGCCACATAAATTTTGCTGTCTTTATTCATGCGTAATCTTTACCTATTTATTTTTGCGAAATCTAACACATTATTTATCGATTTTGTGTTTCTAAATGATGCACGGCATTCAATTTAGCACTTACTAATTAATCAATTATTAATATGCGTTTTTATTAATAAAACCTTTGAATATTGTAAAAAACACAATTTTCAAATCGAGGAATAGTGACCAATGCTCTAGATAATGCAGATCATAATCTACCCGTGCTTCCATTTTATCCAGCGTATCGGTTTCGCCGCGCAGTCCATTTACTTGCGCCCAGCCGGTAATGCCAGGCTTCATTTTATGGCGCAGCATATAGCGGGGGATTAGCTCTTTGTAATGGTGGTTGTGCTGCACCGCATGCGGGCGCGGGCCTACGATGCTCATACGGCCTTGCAGTACATTAATAAACTGCGGCAATTCATCGAGGCTGGTGCGGCGCAAAAATGCGCCCAATGGCGTAATGCGGCTATCGCCTTTGGTGGCTTGGCTAACTTGGCCATCGTTTTCTTGGTGTACTTTCATACTGCGAAATTTATACACCGTAATCTCTTCCCCACCCCAGCCGTGGCGGCGCTGCTTAAAAAACACAGGGCCGGGCGAAGTTACTTTTACTGCAATGGCAATACCAATCATGATTGGGCTGATTAGCAATAAAATTAGGCTGGCCAGCACATAGTCTTCTATCAGCTTCACAATTTTGTTAATACCACCCAGCGATGATGCCGAAATATCCAACATCGGCACGCCCATAATAAAGGTGATGCCGTGGTTGATAATTCGGTATGTCAGCATATCGGGCACTACGCGGATATCAGCGGCACTATGGCGCAAAGCGTGCAGTACCTTGGGGATTAGCTCGGTATCTTGCATCGCCAAGTTAATCCACACCTCATCAAAATCGTAATGATCGGCTAGATCTTCCACTTGACCCAGTTCGTGCGCATCTACAATCTGGTGAATGCGATAGCCACTCCAAGCCGATAAGCGCACGCGATCACTCAGCGCCTTACTCATTGGGCCAGTGCCAACCAGTAACACATCGCGCGTGCGGTAGCCCTTTTTGCTTAAATAGCGCAGCAAGATCATAAACAGGCTGCGCTCGATTAATAAACCGAGCAAAATCAAGCCCATCCAGCTAGCTATAAATACTCGCGAATAATCATCAGCGGTTTTTGAAAACACCAGCCACGCCATCAGCAATACCGATACAGTAAACCAGCAGATTTTGACTCGCGCCAACACGGCCAGCCAGCTACCGCCACGGAATGATTGGTACACCGCCGATGAAACACCCGCCATAATCAAGCTGGTTGCCAACACCAAAGTGGCATATTGATTATCCAAACTCGCGCCACCAAAGCGCCAATGGGCTGCACCATAAGCAGCTATCCAAACTACCAGCATGTCGGCCAGCAGAATTAGTTTACTCACAATTGTAGTGCCGTGGCGGGTGGTGCTTTTTCGCATAGATTTAATATTGGGGGCTAGGGGTAAGTGCTCGGCAGACAGAGAAGACTTAATTTGCCATTACAAAATACATACAAGAAAAAAAACAAAACGTAAGCATTGTATAATAATACTTACATACAGCAATAATACCAAGGCATTATAGCTTTTTTATGACAAAACACAAATCGCAAGAAGCATTCTCAATTGATTCAATAAACATTTGAATATCAATATATTAGCCTTACCTTTTGTAGCATCTACTAATGTTTACTCCTGCTTGCACTCAAGTTGTTTCAATTATGAAAAAACTTCATAAATCAGCTGCATTTCGTCGATTCTTTGTTGACAGCTGTGGCCTAGCTCACTAACCTCGCGGTAACTGTATCCGCCACCCCCTAACAAGGTGACCTCCCATGAATTTTAAATTAACTCTACTTGGTTTTGCTTTCGCTGCTGTTATTAGCACTAGCGCAAACGCTGAATTTACTAAAGCAATGAAACCAGCTGATGTTGCGAAAGAAGTCGCGGCTCAAAAGAAAGCTGGCAAGACTGCAGAACAAATCGCAGCACAAGCTCTTGCTGCTGGTGTATCTGCTGAAAGCGTAGCATCGGCGATGGTTGCTGCTGGTTTACCTGCCACTACCGTAACCGCTGCTTTGGCTAAAGCTGGCGTTGCCCCTCAAGCTGTAGCAGCAGCAATGGTTGCGGCGAAAGCGCCCGAAGCCGACGTAAAAGCGGGCCTGCAGGCGGCTGGTGTCTCTGCCGAAGCTGCCAATTCAGCCGTTGCTACTGCGGTTGTAGCTGCAAATAACGCATCTACAGCAGCTGGCCCCAATAACAGCGGTGATGCTGCCGCACCCGCTGCAAACAACCAACCAGCGCCGGTACTTAGCTTCCCTAGCACACCATCTTTAGGTGGCGGCGGTGGTTCCTCTGTGTCGAAAAATTAAGCGCCATTGAATTCAATTCCCAATCAGAAGATGCCCTAGGGCATCTTCTTTTTTATGTGCCGCAATTAATAATTCCAAATTCATGACTCTTCAACTCGACCATCGCAGTGATAGCACCCTTTTTTTTTTGCTGATTGCACAAATTATTTGGGCGCCAATTCCACTGGCTAGTAATCGCACCTGGGCCGTGGGTATCTTAGTGTTGATCACTATTGCACAATGGGTTGCTGCGGCTGTTATTTATCGAAAGCAGCTAAACCCATTAATTCAGCGCATACGCCACATCATACTCCCTTGCGGTATTCTCACTGGGATTATAGTTTTAATCGCCGTACAGTCAATACCCCTACCATACAGTATTCTACAAGCGATTTCGCCAAATACAGCACTCCTTCACAGCAGTGTTTTAAGCGCAGACAGTGTTAGCGCCACGCTTAATCTGGCGCAAACCCAGCTGATGGGCTCGTTGGTTTTTGTTTATTTTTCGGCTTTTTTCTTTACCTGCTTATTAATTCGCTCCACCCGCAGGATGAAAATAATCGCCTACGCCCTACTGGCCAGTGCAGTATTTCAGGCTTTAGTGGGCGGCTTTCTTTTCTCGATTAATGCCCATTACCAGTTATTCACTAGCGAAGTGATTCATGACCGAATGCTAGGCACTTTTGTATATCACAATAATGCCGCAGCCATGCTGGCTATGAGTCTGTGTATTGGCATTGGGCTTTTTTTGGTACAACTTGAAAAAGGCAGCGCAAGCAATAGTGGCAAATGGATAGTTAGAACACTGGATTTTTTACTCAGCAAAAAAATGCTGCTGCGCCTAGTGTTGGTGATTTTAGTCATTGCTTTAGTGATGACTCGCTCACGCATGGGCAATGCTGGGTTTTTTATTGCCATGCTGTTTAGCTTGGCATTGTATGCTTTCTATAGCCCCAAAACCCGCAAAGTGGTTTTTGTTTTACTAGCCAGCCTGATTGTGATTGATATCTGGATTTTGGGCCAATGGGTAGGCCTAGATAAGGTGGTAGAACGGCTTGAGGCCACACAAGTTAGCAAAGCACAGCGCGCTTCGATGCTTGCACAAGCCAAACAAAATGCCGGCAATGAGCTCAACTTCGTAAAACCCCACACCGAAGAATCGATTGAAGAGCGATCTTTGCCTGTTGAATATGCGATACCTGCCATTCGTGATTATTTTTGGTTAGGCTCTGGCGCGGGTACATTTTATACAATTTTCCCGCAGTATCGCCCAACGGAATCGCGGGGCTACTATGACCATGCGCATAATGATTACGTGGAAATTTTGACAGACTTTGGCGTAATTGGGTTTAGCTTGTTTGCCCTGCTGATTATTAGTACGCTATGGCAATGTTTGCGCGCCATTCAGCTTAGACGTAACCCAATGGCTAAAGGTATCGCACTTGGTGTATTCATGGCCATTATTTATATTCTATTGCACTCTCTGGTTGACTTTAATATGCAAATTCCAGCAAATGCTTTACTGTTTAGCACAATTTTAGCTTTGGGCTGGTGTGCACGAACGCTTGATCAAATCGAGCCAAAATAAGCAAATATCCTCTTTTAACTTGATAGTCATATTTTTTTTCAATAAAGGCTCAAGAATGACCCTCAGATTGCAGTTTTTACTTGGTTTAACAGCCCTTTTTACTGCCCTGATCATTGGTTTATTTATTGAGCGTGTAAATAGCACCAAGCAATATGCAGAAAGCCAATTATCTGCCACTGCACAAGATGCTGCCTCATCGCTGGCCTATCCAATTTCTCGTGCCATTGCTAAAGGCGATATTATTTTGGCCGAAACCATGATCAAATCATTACTTGATCGCGGTTATTATCAACACATCGAAATTATTTCTACCCGTGGGATTCGTCTTGCCCAAATGCAGCAAAATAAAACCATCGAAGGCGTACCTGAATGGTTTATTCATCAATTTCCTTTAAACTTAACCCCAGGTAATGCATTAATCAGCGATGGCTGGAAACAAATGGGCCGCGTGGTTGTTACCAGTGAACCGGCTATTGCTTATAAGCAACTTTGGTTATCACTCAAGCACACTGCGTTCATCCTTTTGCTGGTCTACGTCTGCAGCCTGTTCGCCATGTTTTTCTTAGTGCGCCTTTTGCTGCGACCGCTCAGCGCAATTGAGCATTCAGCCCATGAAGTACAACAACGGCGTTTCAATGCGATTGATTACATACCCAGTACACGTGAATTTCGCAGTGTCGTTGCCGCATTCAACCTGATGCTGGAGCGAGTTCGCCAATTTTTGTCGATCGAACAACAACGCGCAGAAGAATACCGGCATCAAGCATTTACTGATCCAACATCTGGGCTAGACAATCGACGTAGCGTGGATTTGCGCTTGGGCGATATTCTGGCAAACCACCCGAAAGGGATGACGGGCTCGGCGCTGGCCTTGCAAATCGATAATCTGATTGAAATTAATCAGCTAGAAGGTTATCCAGGTGGTGATGCTCTGATTCGGGAGTTGGCTGCGGCACTAAAGGACTGCATCGGTGAGCAGGCATCAATCTGCTCACGCTTAAATGGCTCGACACTTTTTGCCCTGTTTTATTCAGAAAATGCCGATCAAGCTTTTCAAAAAGTAGACGATTTTTTACTCGCAGTGCGAAGCATTACAATCAAATCCACCCGCCCTATCCGTTACGGCATAGCGCTCGTTGAATTTGCAGCAACGACCAATAAGGGCCAATTATTGGGCGCCCTTGATCTCGCCCTACAGCAAGCTATTTTTAGTGGCGGCGAGAACTTCCAACATACCCGCCTTGATACTGAACACGCGGAGCAACCAAGTGGCTCTCAAGCATGGCGTGAAATTTTACAAGCTGCTATTAGGCAGAAATCTTGGCATATCAAAGCGCAAGCTGTTCAAGACTTACAATTAGGTCGGCTTCATCATTACGAATTAACGACTGTACTACTACACCACGAAGCCAACCCCATCAAAGCCGCCCTATTCGTTCCCATGGCGGCACGGCATGGTCTGCTTGAAAAAACCGAGCAATCTGTTTTTGATTATGCGATTGAGAAAATCAATCAAACTGCACATGAAATTGATCAAGCGTTTGCGCTTAATATCGGTCTACTTGGCACGCTGGGCTCTATTGAGGGACAGGATACCTTTATCAAGCAGCTTAATTTACTCGTTCACAGGCGAAGCCAAATCTATTTTGAAGTCCCCGAGCACCAGATTGTCGCGCACCCTGAGCTAGCCAAACGCCTAGCCAAGCTTTTGCACGATTTGGGCTTTAAATTTGGCATCGATCATTTTGGTTTTTCAGCTGCGGCGGCTTCACTATTGCCAACTTTGCGCCCAGACTACATCAAGATTGATCGTCGCTTGGTAAATGACATGGCGGATCATGAAGATACCCGCAAGATGCTAATGTCACTTCTCGAAGTGGCGCACTCGCTCAATATCAGCACCATTGCGCAAGGCTTAGAAACTGAAGCGCAGCTTGAGCAACTTAAATCAATGAAATTTAATGCTGCACAGGGCTACCTGATTGGCAAACCTGCTGAGTTTTTCAAATAAACTGAAATGCTAGGCAGGATTTTTAATCCTGCCTAGTTCCAGCTAATCGGCTCTGCTTCGATGGTTACTTGGTATTTTTGCTGCACAGCTAGTTGAATTTCTTTCTCGAGCGCTTTCACATCCGATGCACTCGCCCCGCCATGATTGACCATGACTAAGGCTTGCCGCTGATACATGCCGACTGGCCCCAATTGCCGCCCCTTCCAACCGGCCTGATCGATCAGCCAACCGGCGGCTAATTTACTGTGATTAGCATCTACGGGATACAAGACCAAACCTGGGTATTGCTGCTTCAGAGTTTGCGCGATTTGATTTGGGACGATGGGGTTTTTGAAATAACTGCCCGCATTGCCTAACACAGCAGGATCGGGCAATTTTCGTTGACGTACCGCAATCACCGCTTTGGCAATATTTGCCGCATTAATGGCTAAACTCTGGGTTGCTAATTCCTGCTCGATCTCGCCATAACTAGTTTTCGCTAGGTGCTCTTTGGCTAGGCGGAAAGTTACCGCGACAATACACCATAAGCCAGCCCCTTCTTGCTTGAAAAAACTATCGCGATAAGCAAATCGACATTCATCATGCGTAAATGTTTTAAGCTCTCCAGAGTGCAAATGCACCGCCTTTAATTCATGCATCACATCCTTGATCTCAACGCCATAGGCGCCGATATTTTGCACCGGCGATGCGCCCACTGTGCCGGGAATGAGGGATAAGTTTTCCAGACCACCCCAGCCCTGTGCGATTGTCCACTGCACGAATTGATGCCAATTTTCTCCTGCCGCCGCCTGGACATACCAAGCATCGGCATCTTCAGCAACAAGCGTTTTTCCGAGTAGATCGATTTTGAGTACTAAGCCATGAACCAATTCAGCCAACACCAAATTTGAACCGCCACCAAGTAGTGACCATGTCATGGCTCGTAACTCTGGGTTGCGAATACACTCTTGTAATTGTTCAATGCTTTCAATACGCAAGAATTGTTCCGCATATGATTGCAGGCCAAAGGTATTGAGCTTGGTGAGTGGATAGTGAGATTGGATGGGTAACATGGAATACGGCGAAAAAGGCAAAAACGTATTATCGCCTAGCCTTCAGCGGGAGTGAAAAAAATATACATTGGATAGGTATAAGATCATAAAGCATGCTAAAAATTGACTTTAAGCACATACCCTAAGGTCGATTCCCCAAATGCCAGCGTGCGCAATACCATTTAGTTTGCTCTGGCCCCACTTCAACCAAAACACTGCCAAATTTTGAGAGCCAGCGTGGATAAGGGCCCGCCAGTTGTACAAAGCCAAAACCCATCTTATCTTCAATATTTTTTTTCACATCCGCCAACGGTTTATTAATCAAGGCCCCCACCATCAAGGCGCCTGATTCGGGCACATTTACAAACACTTCTTCGGTTCGATTACCCGCTAACTCAGCATCTTGCGCAAGAAACCATTCAGCTTCTCCCCACGTGCGAATCGGGGCTTGTAGGTATTGCCGAAAATAGCTGCGCCAATAATCGGTTGACCATTCGCTGCGGCAAGCCAGCGCGTTTTCTACTTTATCGCCAAAATGACTAGGCACGGCGGCCTGCGCGTGCACCATAAAAAAAACCACCGTCAAGCCGAGTAAAATCTGGGATTTTGTTCGACTCATCGGTGGCTCCTTTGTCATTGGTGTTTAGTCGGTTGACGCTTGACCAATGATGGACAATTAACCGCTATTGCGCAAACCTGCTGCTACGCCATTAATAGTTAGATGCACGGCGTGGCGCAATTCTTCGCTGTCATCGCCAGCGCGGATGCGCTTGAGTAACTCTACTTGCAAATGATTGAGCGGATCAAGGTATGGCAGGCGGTTATTCAAACTACGTGCCAACATTGGGTTGTCGCCGAGCAATTCTTCGTGACCAGTAATCGCCAACACGGAATCCACAGCACGCTGCCATTCATCTTTGATACGACCAAAGATGCGTTTTGCCACATCTTGATCTTGCACCAATTCTGAATAACGCGCGGCAATGGCGATATCCGATTTTGCCAACACCATTTCCATATTGGAAATCGTCGTTTGGAAGAACGGCCATGTTTTGTACAAATGATTCAGGGTTTGCAAGCCTTCATCACCCGCTTCTGCTAAATACTCTTGAATTGCATTACCAAAACCGTACCAGCCCGGAAGCATCAAGCGGCATTGCGACCAAGAGAATACCCAAGGAATTGCGCGCAAATCAGAAATGCTGCTGGTGTTTTTACGCGCCGATGGGCGTGAACCGATATTCAGGTTCGGAATTTCCTTGATTGGCGTTGCTTCCAAGAAGTAAGTGATAAAGTCAGGCGTTGCATACACCAAATCACGGTAGAAGCGGTATGCAGCATTCGACAGTCGCTCCATCAAAGCACGGCGTGCAGTTGGATCTACGTCATACGGTAATGGGAAGCTCGCATCCAAAGTAGCGGCCACCAAGATTTCCAGATTACGACGACCTACTTCGCGATCAGCGTATTTTGCGGTAATTACTTCACCTTGCTCGGTGATACGGATTTGACCATTTACCGAACCAATTGGCTGCGCCAAGATAGCATCATAAGCTGGGCCACCACCACGACCAACCGTACCACCACGGCCATGGAATAGGCGCAGCTTGATACCCGCCTTATTAAATACATCAACCAAGGTCAATTCAGCTTTGTAGAGCTCCCAATTCGAAGTGAGGTAACCACCATCTTTATTCGAATCTGAGTAGCCCAACATCACTTCTTGCACGTCGCCACGGCAAGCAACCAATTGGCGCCATTGTGGGATTGCGAACAAGTCCGTCATGATCTCGCCGCTGGCGCGCAAATCGCCAGTGGTTTCGAACAATGGGATGATATTGACCTTGCTGCGCACGGTTGGCGCCAATGACACCAAACCAACGTCGTTCAGCAAGACTGCAACTTCGAGCATGTCCGATACTGAAGCACAGTTTGAAATAATGTAGTTTGGCAGTACAGCTTCGCCATAGCGCGCCTGAATTTCCGCCGCAGCTTTTAAGATATCCAACTCTTGCTGCACGTCTGGGCTGTAGGACACATCGTGCGGACAGATCAGCGGCCGTGGGCTGGCCAATTCACGCAACAATACGACGCGACGGCTGTTTTCATCCAAAGCCATATACTCTTCCAAACCAGCGCGGTTGAAGAGTTCGCTAATCATTTTTTCATGCAGGCCCGCAAACTGACGCATATCGATTGGGGCTAAGAAGAAGCCAAATACGGATACCGCACGTTGCAGACGGCGTAGGCGACCATCCGCTAATTTAGCAGCACCATGCGCTTTTAATGAGCGCGCAATAATCGCCAAATCTGCAGATAGTTGATCAGCATTTTCATACGGCTGAGCTCGCGCAACATCGTGCAACTGATGATGGAAAGTGCCAATTTCAATGGCGGTAGCAAAAATGCGCGATGCAATCGCAGATACGGCTAAGCGATATGGCTCTTCAGACTTGCGAACGACATCATCGCTCGCTGTTGCTGCCAAGGCAGATAAGTCTTGATCTACCTGCACCAAACGGGTTGACATTGAAAGCTCGCCTTCGAGCTTTAAACATTGCTGGTAGTAGTAATCGAGCGCAACGCCAGCTTGGCGTGATACGGCATAGCGCATTACATCGGCAGTGACAAACGGATTGCCATCACGGTCACCACCAATCCAGCTACCTACTTGGATGAAATTAGGCAACGTAACTTGCTCACCCGTCATCTCAGACAGGCGATCTTCCATGTCTTGATACAGGCGAGGAATTTCATGCAAGAAAGTATTGCGGAAATACGTCGCACCATTTTCGATTTCGTCTTGCACCGTTAATTTTACGGTACGGACTTCACGCGTTTGCCACAGCGTCAGCATCACGCGTTCCATCGCCTCTTGATTCGCGGCGATTTCTTCCGGCGTCATTTGGCTACGATCACGTTGAGTCAGTAAATCAGCTAAAGCACGATGACATTCAAGGATGGTTTTGCGCTTTACTTCCGTTGGGTGAGCCGTCATCACTGGCGCGATTAATGTATCGGCCAACATGGCTAGAATCTCAGAAGGCTTAACCTGCCGATCGGTCAATGTTTCCAGCACCGCGGAAATACTGCCGCGCTGTGGCTTAGAGCCGGCAATTTTATGCACACGACGACGGCGGTTGTGATGCAAATCCTCTGCTATATTGGACAAGTGCGAAAAATAGCTAAAGGCGCGCACCAATGCCATCGTGGTGGGCATATCCAAGGTCGAAAGAGACCTTGCCAAAGCTTTACCTGCGTCGGGGTCATGACCCTGAACGTAACGAACAGCGAGCTCTCGAATTGATTCGATTTGCTCTGCGGTGGCCGAACCGGCCTGTTCGCGGATAGTGTCAGACAACAAGGCGGCGAGCAGATCCAAATCACGCTTGAGCGGTAGATCCTTTTCAGCAATAGGTTCGATCACAGACATGGCAATCCAATTTCGGCAAATTCAAGACAAAAAAATTTTGCGTATTCTAACAAAAACTCACGATCTCTGCCGCTGATTCGCGCAGAAACTTTGAACGGAATTCTTAAATGGCGACTTTTCCTTTTTATTTGGCGAGTATTTTTTCAGAAAAGTCAGGTTCGGGTGATTCATTAGTAATATTTGAGCACTCGGCCCAGCTCTCCGAGCATGAACAGCAAATGTTGGCTTATCAAATGGGGGGGAATGAGGTTGTTTTTCTAAATAGAAACAAAGCCCAAGTGAGTTTCTTTCACCCCCAATTTAGCCTCCCTTTTTCCGGAAAAGGCTTACTGGGCGCGGCGGCATTACTACTACAAGACAAAACATTGCCTGCAGCCCCCATTACCCTCCACTGTTCAGCTGGCAGCTATCAGCTTGGGCAAGAGGGAGAATATTTCCACCTAAATTGCCCGGCAGGTAGAACTCGCCCATCTACGAAGGGACAAGTAGAGATTGCTTTTGCCTTGGGGATTCACAGTCATGACATTTTGATGCCTATGCTTTTTGCCGACACAGGAGTCGAGCAGTTAATCGTACAAGTACGTTCACGCCAAAATGTTCTGCAAGCGCGCCCACATTCCGCCCTACTCGCTGAGTACGCAGAAAGCCCAAAGCAGGCGACACAAGTTGCAATCTGGCATCGTGATGGCGACCTCATCACGATGCGCAGTTTTACTGTGGATCACTTCAACATTTACGAAGACTTTGGCGCAGCTAGTTCTGCACTTAATTTAGCTAGCGCGCATCTAGCAAGCGGAGGTAGATTGCCCTTTCAGGTAAAAATTGAGCAGGGCCATACGATTGAAAAAGCGATCACGCGTTTATCGCATCTTTATTTGCAAATCGATACTAAGCTAGATGTACACCTTAAAGGCAAAGTGCAGTTTTTGGGTTCTGGACAAATAGAAACATAAGACATTGCTAATGTTTTATTGGTATTGTTTTATTCGCAGCAAAAACTTATAGAAGGCGAAATTTATGTCATTAAAACTAAAAGCTTGGACGCTATCAATTGGCGTTCTCATCGCATTGGTCGCCATGATGCTGGTCGGTTTAACGACGATGCGTGAAATGAGCGCGAAGGATAATCGTTCGCGCATTGAACAGCTCATGAAAAGCACCTATCTGACTATCGTTCAGCTCGAGAACATGGCGGCCAGTGGCAAGCTATCTGAAGAACAAGCCAAGCAAATCGCCACACAGATATTACGTGAAAACAAATATCACCCATCTGAGTATGTATATGTTACGGATGAGAAGCTTAATTTTGTAGCAACCCCGCTTGACCCACAGCTGCACGGCACCAGTTTTAATGAATTTAAAGATGCAAAAGGCGGCAGTGTAGGTGCACTGGCTGTGGCAGCTCTTGAAAAATCTGGAGGGGCATTGACCGAGTATCCTTGGACATCCGAACGCGAAGGCAAAGTAGTCGATCTATTGTCTGTGGCCGCAAAAACCCCTCGCTGGGGTTGGATTGTCGGAAATGGAGTCAGCTTTGCAGAGGCCGATGCGCGTTTTTGGTCGGAAGCGCGTTGGCAGGTGATTATTTGTCTTATTGTTGCTGGTATTGTTGCCTTCTTCATGCTCAATGCCGTGCGCAGAATCTTAAATGACTTAGGTGGAGAACCCGCCGAAGTTCTCAAATTAGTACAAGCCGTTGCCGATGGTGATTTACAAGACAATCGTGAAGTTCATCAGGCGAACCCACATAGTATTTATGGGTCCGTTTTACGCATGCGTTCGTCACTTCGTGCGGTGCTGGCTCAGCTATCACAAGCGGTTAACACCTTGCACCACACCAGTGATGATATTGTCTCTAGAGCACAAGACAGCAATCGACTCATTGAAGCTCAAGGCAATGCCTCAACGCGCATCGCCCATACGGCCGAAAATTTTGCGGAGCAAACACGATCTGCAGCTGAACAAGCCGCCACAGCCCGCCAACAAAGCGAATCAGCAACAGAAATCTCAGCAAAAGGTTTAACAGTCATTTCTGCCGCGGTGAATCGATTTGCAGATATTGAACAAGCAGTAGGCGATACGCAAAGTAGTATCGACGACTTAGCTCAGCGCGTCGTTAGTATTTCGGCTGTCATTGCGGTTATTCGAGATGTCGCGGATCAAACCAACTTGCTCGCGCTGAATGCAGCCATCGAAGCTGCTCGTGCCGGCGATATGGGTCGCGGATTTGCCGTAGTGGCCGATGAAGTTCGCAAATTAGCCGAGCGCACCAGTGCTGCCACTCAAGAAATTGGACAAACCATCACCGCAGTTCAAGGTAGTAGTCAAAATGCGAAAAGTCGCATGGATGAAATGTTTGTTCAACTAAAAGAAGGGATACGACAAGCAAAAGAAGGCGGTGAAGCGGTTAAAGCGATCCGACAAGAAACGGAAGCTACCTCTATCGTTGTTGGCGCAATTGGTCACGCTCTGGCCGAGCAAGTCGGTGCCAGCACTCAAATTCGCAATGATGTAGATGAAGTGGCGCAATCATCTAATGGCACAATGTCAGCCGCTCAAGGCACCGTTAGTGCAGCTCATTCGATCAAATCAGTCTCGTCACAGCTAGCTGAGCTCGTACACAAATTCAAATTGTAAGTTGAATTACATCGAGAATAAAAAGCCCGACATCGATAACGTCGGGCTTTTCAATTTAAGGCAGTCTAGTTACATCTTCTGGCTTGCCCACGATAGCATCAGGTGGCAAAGCCGCTGGACGCAAAATCCAAGTGCGAGCAATTTCATAGAAAATGGTCAACAACACAGGGCCAATGAAAACACCGAGCATACCAAAAGCGATTGCGCCACCTAAAACGCCAAATAGAATTAATATAAATGGCAAATTACTGCCCTTGCCGATCAAAAGTGGCTTTATCACATTATCGGCCGAGCTC
Organism: Chitinibacter sp. SCUT-21; assembly: GCA_041874755.1. Lineage (NCBI taxonomy): Bacteria > Pseudomonadati > Pseudomonadota > Betaproteobacteria > Neisseriales > Chitinibacteraceae > Chitinibacter > Chitinibacter sp. SCUT-21. The sequence continues at coordinate 3,181,635 of CP102611.1, read as the reverse complement.
ACCACCAACAACATCCATGCCGCCAAGAAAATTGCCCAACCAATATCACCCTGGTGATACAACCACGCCGCTGCAGGTAACCCCAACAAAACAGGGCCGCCAGGTAACAATGCAAGGATAAAACTCGCAAACCCCAGCGAGAGCGCATTCGGTACACCAGCAATCAAGTACGCAACCCATGATAATAAGGCCTGAGCAATTGCAGTACCGAGAAATCCGTATACCACGCCTTTGGTTGAGACGACAGAAACCGCCAGCAGATCAGTACTTCTTTCTCCTGCAATTCGTGACATCAGACCTCGAACCCACTCACGGATATGCTCACCATCTTGGTAGATAAAAAAGGCAATAAATAGGCTCATAAACATCAACAACATGCCTCCACCAATTTCACTCGCGATCATAATGGCCCATTGCGAGATAGGCGCAATTAGCCCTCGGATCATAGACATCGTTTTAGCATCATGAGCCCCTATTCCGACCCAAAAATCATTTAACGATGTACCGACCAAGGGAAGCTGAACCAACCACTCTGGCAATGCCGGCCAACCAGCTTCAAAACTTCGCCGCACATTGTCAAAGAAACTAACCCCCACACTGGCAAAATCACTCGCCGCATACAAAACCGGTAGCAAGAAAAATAAGCAAAGTGTGACAAGCAATATAATCGCGGCCAGAGCTCTGCGACCATTGAGCTTGTTCACTAAATACATATAAGGCTGCCACGTGCTCAACACCAAAATCGCAGCCCACAAACTAGCAGCCAAAAATGGTTTCATAATGGCATAGACTGTAAGACATAATAAAAATAAAGCCCCTAAGGCTACTAGGGGCTCAATTAATTCCGAGGTTTTGAATTTCATTGCTCAATCTGCCATTGGTATACACTCATTGCACCCAAGCATAACTCAAAACCTCAAATCACTCCTCTTTATTAAGCATATAGAAAGAAAAAGCCGCACAGTAATTACGGGATCGGCACAAATATTATCAACGGCCTTGGCCAGCGCTCATTTTGGCTCGATAGACCAGCAAACCCATCAAATGTGAAATATCTAGCCGAGTCTGGGGTGTATCAACCCGGCCATAGCGCCCCGCTAGTGCCTCATGCACCTCGCAAGCCAAATTAAACAGCATCGCCTTTTCAGCATCCGGGGCTCGGCTTAGATACAGATTGATGTCATCCACGATCTGATCTGCCAACTCCTCAGGGTAGAGTGCTTTGGCTGTCAATATTCGATCAAGTAAACGTACGCCGATCACCCCTAAACTTAATAATTGATTCGCCATATCACGCTCCAACCCGCATAAAACCTATAGTTCACTCTAGCGAGCCACCTTAGCTTTGATAGGGCCATCCGTCTAACGGTCACCCAAGAAAAATTCCCTTGCCATTACTGCATAAGGTGTTTTATCTAGCGACAGTAATCACACAGTCCCCTAAAGTTCGCTTGTGCAACGCATCATTCAAGGATGAAACCATGTGTGGAATTGTAGGCGCGATCTCGACTCGCAATGTAGTGCCCATGCTTTTGGAAGGATTATCAAGGCTGGAATATCGTGGTTACGACTCAAGCGGTATTGCCGTCATTAACTCGAGTGCCACTGCATGCGAATTAGAGCGTGTACGCGTCGCTGGCCGCGTCGCCGACTTGGCAAAAAAAGCGGCTCAAACCAGCGGTTTCACAGGGATTGCACACACCCGTTGGGCAACGCATGGCGCACCCACCGAAGCCAATGCACATCCCCACTTAGGTGGGAGCAAGGTGATGGTGGTACACAATGGCATCATTGAAAATTTTGCCGAGCTAAAAGCTGAACTCATTGAATGTGGCTATGCATTTAGTTCTGACACCGATACCGAAGTCATCGCTCACCTAATTGATTACGAACTTAACAAAACGCCGGATTTTCTCTCCGGGGTACAAGCATCTATTCAATTGCTCAAGGGTGCGTTTGCAATTGGCGTACTAAGCAGCCTTCATCCTCACCAAGTCATCTGCGCCCGACAAGGCAGCCCACTAGTCATTGGCCAAGGTTTTCAGGAAAGCTTCTTTGCCTCAGATATTGCAGCCCTACTCCCTCTTACGCAAAAAATGATTTACCTCGAAGAAGGTGATATCGCCCTGCTAGATGGACAAGCAATACAGATTTGGAATAAACAGGGCGAAGTAGTTCACCGGCAGGTGAGAATGCTGGATGTTTGTAGTGATTCGGCCGAATTAGGACCTTATCGCCACTATATGCAAAAGGAAATTTTTGAGCAGCCCCTGGCACTGGCCAACACCATCAACCCAGCACTACATGAAGGCTTTAACCCAGCACTGTTTGGCAGCACTGCAGAGCAAATCTTTAACCAAGCCACGGCCATCCGAATCATTGCTTGTGGCTCAAGCTACCATGCAGGTCTTGTAGCCAGATACTGGATAGAGGCATATACCGGTATGCCAGTCAGCGTCGACATTGCAAGCGAATACAGGTATAGCCAAGGCCGGGAACAAGCGGGGACTTTGATCATTGCCATCTCTCAATCAGGCGAAACTGCCGATCTATTGGCGGCAATTCGCAATGCGAAAGAGCGTGGCCAAGTCAGCACGTTGGCGCTATGTAACGTGCCGCATTCAACCTTGACTCGCGAAGCGGATCTCACTCTCTTAACCCAAGCAGGGATCGAAATTGGCGTAGCATCGACCAAAGCCTTTACCACCCAGCTGGCCGCACTGTATCTTTTCGCCGGCAGCCTAGCATGTGCACGTAAAACCCTAACCGCTGATCAATTAGCAGAGCTAGCCAACTGGTTACCACGCCTGCCAGCGATGATCAGTGGTGTATTGAGTTTAGAAACATATATCGAGGCGTGGTCACAATCGCTCAGTCATTTCGAACACACTCTGTATCTAGGCCGTAATACGCTTTACCCAATCGCCCTAGAAGGCGCACTCAAGCTCAAAGAAATTGCCTACATACACGCCGAAGGGTATGCCGCCGGCGAGCTTAAACACGGTCCACTGGCTTTAGTCGATGAAAATATGCCCATCATCGTTTGCGCAGCCAACGATGGATTATTTGAAAAACTCATGTCTAATCTGCGAGAAGTCGAAGCGCGCGGTGGACAAATCTATCTGATTGCCGAGCCAGGCTGTGAAGCAGCACTACCCTACGTGAAATCCGCTGTATTTTTACCACTTAACACCGGCCCACTGGCCCCCATCGTCTTTACCATTCCATTGCAACTACTGGCCTACCATACAGCACACCGCAAAGGCACCGATGTCGACAAACCAAGAAATCTAGCAAAATCTGTGACTGTGGAATAATAAAATTGCTGTGATGGGGATGCTATTTCATCCTATTAAAGTCGTGAATTGTTTAATATAGTCGTGAAATTAGACTCAATAAAAATGCCCCTTGCAGCGAAGGGGCATTTTTAATGTCGTGACTGAAGCTTACAAAGGATCATTTATCTTAAAAATCACGTCGCTTTCGAATGCTAATCAGTCTAGCCTCCACTTTGACTGACTTGCTAGCCCGTCCTATTGGATTAATTTGCAAAACATACAGTCGGCAGATTTTGTTGTGTCTTCGTAAAGAATCACTGTTCTCCGCCCTGAGCAATCATTTTCAGCACCTTCGCCATGCTCACTCCAGCATTTCGTACTAGACTTTCCAGTTGTGGCAAGGGAACGTCAAATACAGTAGCGGATTCAATTAATGATTTTTGCTCCAGATAAAAAGCACTAGCTGCTTGTAACAAAGTAGGGTAGCGATCACCTTTTATCCTCTACCTAAGAATACGCAATTAAGCAGAACAAGTAGAAGATCTGGGTCAATTTGGATCGGTACAACTAGCTAAAGCGGGTTAACTTTCGGTCGGCGACAACGCAATACTGCGGTGAGTATTTGAAAGTCTGCTTTTCGACCAGCAAAGTAAAAAGCCCAGCTGATTCAGCTGGGCTTTCTATTGGGAGTCTGGCAATGACCTACTTTCACACGGGCAATCCGCACTATCATCGGCGCTGAGGCGTTTCACTGTCCTGTTCGGGATGGGAAGGAGTGGGACCACCTCGCTATGGTCACCAGACAAAACTGGGTGAGTTAACTGCTTACCCCATTGGGTTTGCAATCACTCGAAATCAATAGAAGAAGTAATCTTTATTCTCTGTCTTAAACATTCACAATCGGGTCGATTGCACCTGTCGCTTAACGCGTCTCAGGTTATAGGATCAAGCCTCACGGGCAATTAGTATCGGTTAGCTTAACGTATTACTACGCTTCCACACCCGACCTATCAACGTCCTGGTCTCGAACGATCCTTTAGAGGTCTTAAAGACCTAGGGAAGTCTCATCTTGAGGCTAGTTTCGCGCTTAGATGCTTTCAGCGCTTATCTATTCCCGACTTAGCTACCCGGCAATGCCACTGGCGTGACAACCGGTACACCAGAGGTCAGTCCACTCCGGTCCTCTCGTACTAGGAGCAGCCCCCCTCAAACTTCCAACGCCCACTGCAGATAGGGACCAAACTGTCTCACGACGTTTTGAACCCAGCTCACGTACCACTTTAAATGGCGAACAGCCATACCCTTGGGACCGGCTACAGCCCCAGGATGTGATGAGCCGACATCGAGGTGCCAAACTCCGCCGTCGATGTGAACTCTTGGGCGGAATCAGCCTGTTATCCCCGGAGTACCTTTTATCCGTTGAGCGATGGCCCTTCCATTCAGAACCACCGGATCACTATGTCCTGCTTTCGCACCTGCTCGACTTGTCGGTCTCGCAGTTAAGCCGCCTTTTGCCATTACACTATCAGTACGATGTCCGACCGTACCTAGGCGACCTTCGAGCTCCTCCGTTACAATTTGGGAGGAGACCGCCCCAGTCAAACTGCCTACCATGCACGGTCCCCGATCCGGATAACGGACCTAGGTTAGAACCTCAAAGGGGTCAGGGTGGTATTTCAAGGACGGCTCCACAGAAACTGGCGTTCCTGCTTCAAAGCCTCCCACCTATCCTACACAAACCACTTCAAAGTCCAATGCAAAGCTACAGTAAAGGTTCACGGGGTCTTTCCGTCTAGCAGCGGGGAGATTGCATCTTCACAAACACTTCAACTTCGCTGAGTCTCGGGAGGAGACAGTAGGGCCATCGTTACGCCATTCGTGCGGGTCGGAACTTACCCGACAAGGAATTTCGCTACCTTAGGACCGTTATAGTTACGGCCGCCGTTTACTGGGACTTCAATCAAGAGCTTGCACCCCATCATTTAATCTTCCAGCACCGGGCAGGCGTCACACCGTATACATCCACTTTCGTGTTAGCACAGTGCTGTGTTTTTGATAAACAGTCGCAGCCCTCATTTCTCTGCGGCCTCATTGGGCTCCAGTTGTACACCTTCACCTACTAGAGGCACACCTTCTCCCGAAGTTACGGTGTCAATTTGCCGAGTTCCTTCTCCCGAGTTCTCTCAAGCACCTTAGAATTCTCATCCTACCCACCTGTGTCGGTTTGCGGTACGGTTCGATATTAGCTGAAGCTTAGTGGCTTTTCTTGGAAGCAGGGTATCGCTCACTTCGTCTACAAGTAGACTCGTCATCACGCCTCAGTGTTAAAGCAGCCCGGATTTGCCTAAGCCACACACCTACACGCTTAAACCAACTCTTCCAACCGTTGGCTGAGGTAACCTTCTCCGTCCCCACATCGCACTAATACCAAGTACAGGAATATTAACCTGTTTCCCATCGACTACGCATTTCTGCCTCGCCTTAGGGGCCGACTCACCCTGCGCCGATGAACGTTGCGCAGGAAACCTGGGGTTTTCGGTGAGGGGGCTTTTCACCCCCTTTATCGCTACTCATGTCAGCATTCGCACTTCTGATACCTCCAGCATCCTTCTCAAGACACCTTCACAGGCTTACAGAACGCTCCTCTACCATATGTACATCGTACATATCCGCGTCTTCGGTTATCAATTTGAGCCCCGTTACATCTTCCGCGCAGGACGACTCGACCAGTGAGCTATTACGCTTTCTTTAAATGATGGCTGCTTCTAAGCCAACATCCTGGCTGTCTATGCCTTCCCACCTCGTTTTCCACTTAATTGATCATTTGGGACCTTAGACGGCGGTCTGGGTTGTTTCCCTCTTGTCCCAGGACGTTAGCACCCCAGGACTGTCTCCCATGCTCGCACTTGACGGTATTCAGAGTTTGCCATGGTTTGGTAAGTCGCGATGACCCCCTAGCCATAACAGTGCTTTACCCCCGTCAGTGATACATGAGGCACTACCTAAATAGTTTTCGAGGAGAACCAGCTATTTCCAAGTTTGTTTAGCCTTTCACCCCTAGCCACAGCTCATCCCCTGACTTTGCAACGTCAGTGGGTTCGGACCTCCAGTGCGTGTTACCGCACCTTCATCCTGGCCATGGCTAGATCACTTGGTTTCGGGTCTACGCCCAGCAACTATGCGCCCTATTCGGACTCGGTTTCCCTACGCCTCCCCTATTTGGTTAAGCTTGCTACTGAACGTAAGTCGCTGACCCATTATACAAAAGGTACGCAGTCACAGAACAAGTCTGCTCCCACTGTTTGTATGCATCCGGTTTCAGGTTCTATTTCACTCCCCTCCCGGGGTTCTTTTCGCCTTTCCCTCACGGTACTGGTTCACTATCGGTCGATGATGAGTATTTAGCCTTGGAGGATGGTCCCCCCATCTTCAAACAGGATTTCTCGTGTCCCGCCTTACTTATCGTACGCTTAGTACCACAATTGTGTTTTCATATACGGGGCTATCACCCACTATGGCCGGACTTTCCATTCCGTTCTATTAACACGACTGTTATCACGTACAGGCTCTTCCCATTTCGCTCGCCACTACTTTGGGAATCTCGGTTGATTTCTTTTCCTGCGGTTACTTAGATGTTTCAGTTCACCGCGTTCGCTCTACATCACCTATGTATTCAGTGATGAGTGACCCAAAAGGGCCGGGTTTCCCCATTCGGAAATCGTGGGATCAAAGCACTTTGCCAGCTCCCCCACGCTTATCGCAGGCTATCACGTCCTTCGTCGCCTATCATCGCCAAGGCATCCACCAGATGCACTTATTCGCTTGATCCTATAACCTCAAACACGTTTTACCGTATCATCGGTTTAGAGTATCGGTATTTACGACTTGTTGAATGAGTTCTCACGTCATTCAACGCTGATCTTTCGATCAGAGATACAATCAACCCAATTTATTTACTGTTCACACCAAGTTGCCTTGATGCTCACATTGTTTAATTAGGAGATATTACTTCTTCTATTTTGTTAAAGAACGATACAGATGCCAAAGGCATTCTGATTTAAGAAACCAGAACAAAATAAACAAACCAGAATAAATCTGCTTGCTCACTGAATTCTGAACTCTTGTGATTGGTGGAGGATGACGGGATCGAACCGACGACCCCCTGCTTGCAAAGCAGGTGCTCTCCCAACTGAGCTAATCCCCCAATCTGGCATTACAAAGCTGTTTCCACTGATGAATCAATGGTGGGTCAAGCTGGAATCGAACCAGCGACCCCCGCCTTATCAAGACGGTGCTCTAACCGACTGAGCTACTGACCCAGCTTTTGTCTTCACTAGATCATCTCTAACTTCGCGATTACTTTTAGATAATCTACGCCGCCAGAGCTACTGACCCAGCTTCCAACCAAGTCCGTAACCCTGCAATGAATTGCTTCATTGCTCAGCTACTTTCTCTGTATCTTCAAACTCTACAGCCGATGAGTGTGAGTACTTGACCCGAAGGTCTTTTCTCTTGAAAGGAGGTGATCCAGCCGCAGGTTCCCCTACGGCTACCTTGTTACGACTTCACCCCAGTCATGAATCCCACCGTGGTAAGCGGCCTCCTTACGGTTAGCCTACCTACTTCTGGTGAAACCCACTCCCATGGTGTGACGGGCGGTGTGTACAAGGCCCGGGAACGTATTCACCGCGACATGCTGATCCGCGATTACTAGCGATTCCGACTTCATGCACTCGAGTTGCAGAGTGCAATCCGGACTACGATCGGTTTTGTGAGATTGGCACCCCCTCGCGGGTTAGCGACCCTCTGTACCGACCATTGTATGACGTGTGAAGCCCTGGTCATAAGGGCCATGAGGACTTGACGTCATCCCCACCTTCCTCCGGTTTGTCACCGGCAGTCCCACTAAAGTGCTCAACTGAATGGTAGCAACTAGTGGCAAGGGTTGCGCTCGTTGCGGGACTTAACCCAACATCTCACGACACGAGCTGACGACAGCCATGCAGCACCTGTGTTACGGTTCCCGAAGGCACTCCTCTATCTCTAAAGGATTCCGTACATGTCAAGACCAGGTAAGGTTTTTCGCGTTGCATCGAATTAATCCACATCATCCACCGCTTGTGCGGGCCCCCGTCAATTCCTTTGAGTTTTAGTCTTGCGACCGTACTCCCCAGGCGGTCTACTTCACGCGTTAGCTGCGTTACTAAGCTCCGAAAAGCCCAACAACTAGTAGACATCGTTTAGGGCGTGGACTACCAGGGTATCTAATCCTGTTTGCTCCCCACGCTTTCGTGCATGAGTGTCAGTATCAGCCCAGGGGGTTGCCTTCGCCATCGGTGTTCCTCCACATCTCTACGCATTTCACTGCTACACGTGGAATTCCACCCCCCTCTGCCGTACTCTAGTTAGCCAGTTCACAATGCAATTCCCAAGTTGAGCTCGGGGATTTCACATCGTGCTTAACAAACCACCTGCGCACGCTTTACGCCCAGTAATTCCGATTAACGCTTGGACCCTACGTATTACCGCGGCTGCTGGCACGTAGTTAGCCGGTCCTTATTCTTCAGGTACTCTCATCCCCGGTGGGTATTAGCCACAAGGATTTGCTCCCTGACAAAAGCGCTTTACAACCCGAAGGCCTTCTTCACGCACGCGGCATTGCTGGATCAGGCTTGCGCCCATTGTCCAAGATTCCCCACTGCTGCCTCCCGTAGGAGTCTGGACCGTGTCTCAGTTCCAGTGTGGCGGATCGTCCTCTAAGACCCGCTACTGATCGTTGCCTTGGTAGGCCTTTACCCCACCAACTAGCTAATCAGCCATCGGCCGCTCCAATAACAAGAGGTCTTGCGATCCCCCTCTTTCCCCCGTAGGGCGTATGCGGTATTAGCTATCCTTTCGGATAGTTATCCCCCATTACTGGGTACGTTCCGATGTATTACTCACCCGTTCGCCACTCGCCACCAGACCGAAGTCCGTGCTGCCGTTCGACTTGCATGTGTAAAGCATGCCGCCAGCGTTCAATCTGAGCCAGGATCAAACTCTTTCGTTTAATCTCTGCTATTTTTACTACTTGGCTTGTACTTCAATACTCAAAGAAAGAAACGAGATGAACAATTAAGTTCGTCTTGTTTATTTCCTATCATCTGAGTGCAAGCACTTGTTTCGACTTACGAATCAAGCACTCACACTCATCGGCTGTAATTTGTTAAAGATCGTTGCGAGACACTGTGAAACTTGTTTTGTTTCGCTGCGTCATCAGCAGAGAGGCCGAACTATACCCACCGCCCAAGAACACGTCAACACTTATCGACAAAGAAAAGCGAAGAAAGGTGATAAGTGATTGATGACAAAGGAAACTCAATTTCAAACAATTTAGCCTAGCCAATCAAAACACAGTGGCCAGCACCAGCAAACGCAGCGCCTAAACCGCAAAAACCAAACACAAAAAGTACAAAGCCCGCTGGCGCGGGCTTTGTATATATCATTAAAGATGCAAACTCTTCTTAAGCCGCAACTGGACGGCGCAGGAATAATGGGTTTGGTTCGTCAACGCTGGATTGATAAAACTCGGTAAAGTCATCAATCCCTTTTATTGCTTCATTGATGTCTTTGTCGCTACGCACTTCAAATGCGTTAAAGCCACAACGCGCCAAGTAGTTCAGCGTATCTTTAAATACATCGCCAACCGCGCGCAACTCGCCTTTAAAGCCATAACGTACACGTAACAAGCGGCCAATGGTGAAGCCACGACCGTCCGTAAACGCCGGAAACTCGCACGCGATCATTGGGAAAGTATTGGCATCGACCGGCAACGATTCTGGCTCATCCGTTGGCGCAAAACACACCGCCACTTCACGGCCCGCCAATGCATCGCGATTTGCCAACCAGTATTGGTATGGAACTAAGATAGCGCCTTCGCTTGGAACAGATACCCCACCTTCTGCATCCGCAACCACGCGAGTCCAGCGGTTTTCTACGATCTCACGATTCACAATCACCTTAGACATCGGCTTTCTCCTTGCGAATTGGTTTGCCTTCGTACACTTTGGCTTTGAATGGCTCAGCGCCGATACGGTCGAACACATCGATAAAGCGCTCGTCGCCTTCGCGGTTAGCGACAAAGACTTCGATAATCTTGCTCATCACGTCCGGCATTTCTTCTTGCGCGAACGATGGGCCAATCACTTTACCGATCTTCGCATCCGAACCTTGACGGCCGCCCAAGGTAATTTGGTAATACTCGGCGTTGTTTTTATCCACGCCCAAGACACCGATATTGCCAACGTGGTGGTGACCACACGCGTTTATACAGCCCGACATATTGACGTCGATGTCGCCCAGATCAAATAGATAATCCAGATTATCAAAACGTTCTTGAATCGCTTGCGCGACTGGAATTGATTTCGCGTTCGCTAACGAACAGAAGTCGCCACCTGGGCAGCAGATTACGTCGGTCAGCAAGCCGATGTTTGGCGTTGCAAAACCAATGCGCTTCGCTTCTTCCCACAATGCAAACAATTCAGATTGCTTCACATCCGCCAAAATCAGATTCTGACCGTGCGATACGCGCACTTCGCCAAAGCTGAAACGGTCGGCCAAATTCGCTACGTCATCAAGCTGCGCATCGGTCGCATCGCCTGGCGGAACGCCGGTTTTCTTCAAAGAGAACGTTACCGCAGCGTAGCCCGCCACTTTGTGCGCGAACACATTGCGTTCTACCCAACGCGCAAACGCTGGATTAGCCGCTTTGGCAGCCACAAATTGGGCATCGTCAGCTGGCAGGGTTTCATACGCTGGAGCAGTAAAGAAACGATGATTGCGCGCGATTTCTGCGTCGGTTAGCGTTTGTGGGCCGTCTTTTTCAAACGCCCATTCTTGCTCAACTTTGGCCGCGAACACTTCTGGCGTCATCGCTTTCACCAAAATCTTAATCCGCGCTTTGTATTTATTATCACGACGACCGTAGCGGTTATACACGCGCAGCACGGCATTCAGATAAGTCAGCAGGTGTTTTGGCTCGAGCCATGGTTTGATCAAATCGCCGATCATCGGCGTGCGACCCAAGCCGCCACCGACGAAAATCTCAAAACCGACTTGGCCGGCGTCGTTCAATTTCACATTGATACCGACGTCATGCACCATCACCGCCGCGCGATCTTCTTTCGCGCCATTGACGGCGATTTTGAATTTACGTGGCAGGTGAGCAAATTCGGGGTGGAAAGTCGACCACTGGCGGATGATTTCACACCAAGGACGTGGATCGACAATCTCGTCAAACGCTACGCCAGCAAATTGGTCTGACGTGGTATTACGAATACAGGCGCCCGACGTTTGAATGCCGTGCATTTGTACGGTAGCCAACTCAGCCAACATCTCTGGCACATTTTCTAGCGCCGGCCAGTTGTACTGTACGTTTTGGCGCGTAGTGAAATGCACATAGCCTTTGTCGTATTTACGAGCGAGCTCGGCCAGCTTGCGCACTTGCTCACTGCGCAAATGACCATAAGGAATCGCAACGCGCAACATCGGTGCGTGACGTTGAATATACAAACCGTTTTGCAAACGCAAAGGGCGGAATTCTTCGTCAGTTAATTCGCCAGCCAAGTAGCGGCGCGTTTGATCGCGGTACTGCGCAACACGCTGGTCCACGATTTTTTGATCGTAATCGTCGTAAATATACATTGCTTCAATCCGGTTAGACGGCAGACAGGTTGCAATAATACCAGCCCTTCTATATTCAAGAGAACGATTCTTTTTGAATATGCATCTATTTTTTAGTTCTATCTGACCCAACGCAAAAACGCACCCACAATTGGAACGCAATAGCAATTCATGATTATCACCACAGAGCGGGCATTGTCTTGCCCGTGCGCTAGGTTTACTCTTGCAGACTTTATCAGTTAGCAAAAAGAGCCGCACAGCATGAGCAGCCGCCAAGCCATTCGTCGCCTTGACTATACCCCCCCAAGCTATCTTATCGACCGCGTTGATTTAACGTTTGATCTGGACGATACCCACACTAAAGTTACTTCTAGATTAATTATCCGCCGCAATAAAGACGTGGCCGCCGATGCGCCGCTGATCCTACATGGCGAAGAGTTACAACTCGATAGCGTCAAGCTTGATGGGGTGTTGTTGTCGCCGGAGGCCTACTGTGTCGACGATCAGACACTGACGATTGCGAACATGCCCGAAGACGGCATTTTGGAAATCGTCACACAAATTAATCCGTCGACTAATACCAGCTTGATGGGCTTGTTTGAATCGAGCGGTAATTTGTTCACGCAGTGCGAGGCCGAAGGCTTTCGCAAAATCACCTATTACCTCGATCGCCCCGACGTAATGGCCAAGTTCACGACGACGATGATTGCCGACAAAACCAAATATCCGGTGTTGCTCTCGAACGGCAACCGCGTTGGCGAAGGCCAGCTCGACAAAAACCGCCACTGGGTGAAATGGGTCGACCCGTTTAAAAAGCCATCTTATTTATTCGCCCTCGTCGCTGGCCGCTTGGTTGTGCTATCGGGCACGCATCAAACGCAATCGGGCCGCACGATTAATATCGAAATCTACGTTGAAGCAGGCAATTTGGATAAATGCCACCACGCTTTGGCCGCCGCGCAAAAATCAATGGCGTGGGATGAAGAGCGCTATGGCCTCGAATACGATCTGGATACCTATATGATCGTCGCCGTATCCGACTTTAATATGGGCGCAATGGAAAACAAGGGTTTGAATATTTTCAACACCAAATACGTGTTAGCCAAACCCGAAACCGCAACCGACGCCGACTTTGACGCGATCGACGCGATTGTTGCGCACGAATACTTCCACAACTGGACCGGCAATCGCGTCACCTGTCGCGACTGGTTCCAATTGTCACTGAAAGAAGGTCTAACGGTTTACCGCGACCAAGAATTCTCCAGCGATCTCGGCAGCCGCGCCGTACAGCGCATCAGCAATGTGCGTACACTGCGCACCAGCCAGTTCGCCGAAGACGCGGGCCCACAAGCGCACCCGATTCGCCCGGATGAATATCTGGAAATCAATAATTTCTACACGATGACCGTGTACGAAAAAGGCAGCGAAGTCGTGCGCATGTACGAAACGCTGCTCGGCCGCGACGGTTTCCGTAAGGGCATGGACTTGTACTTCAAGCGCCACGACGGCCAAGCGGTAACGTGCGACGACTTCCGTGCAGCGATGGCCGACGCGAATCACGCAGACTTGACCCAGTTCGAACGTTGGTACAGTCAAGCAGGCACCCCTAGGGTATCCGCTCAGGGCGTATACAATGCTGACGCGCAGACGTATACCCTGACGCTCAGCCAATCTTGCCCACCAACACCGGGCCAAGAAATTAAACTGCCGTTCCATATTCCCGTTGCGATGGGGCTGATCGATCGTCGCGGACAAGATTTGCCGCTGCAATTGCAAGGCGAGGCGCAAGCCAGCGCCGGCACGCGCGTATTGCAATTGCGCGAAGCTTCGCAAACCTTCACCTTTATCAACGTGCCCTGCCCGCCCGTGCCATCGCTGCTGCGCGATTTTTCTGCGCCAGTGATTTTAGATTACGCCTACAGCGACGACGATTTGGTGTTCTTAATGGCGCACGACAGCGACGCGTTTTCGCGCTGGGAAGCGGCCAATACCTTCGCCTGCTCGCTGATTAAACGCCTGTACGCCCAAGCGCCAGAACAAGCGATTACCGCCCCCGAGCAATTTATCGCTGCGTATCGCCAATTGCTAGGCAACGACAAGCTCGACCCAGCGCTGCTGGCCTTGATGTTGCAATTACCCGCCGAAAGTTATTTGCTTGAGCAACTTGATGACGTCGACCCAAGCCGCTTGGCCTTGGTCTGCAACAGCATCAAACAACAAATCGCGCGTGAATTACGCCAAGAATTGCTCGCTGTGTACCAAAAACTGAACGACGGCAAGCCGTATCACTACGGCGGCGAGCAAGTCGCGCGGCGCGACTTGAAAAACGTCTGCTTGGATTTCTTGGCCGAGCTAGATGAAGCGATGATCGGCAGCCTGCTCGCCGATCAATACCGCAAAGCCGACAATATGACCGACCGCTTGGCCGCGCTACGCGCGCTAGTCAATCGCGATGGTGGCGAGGCGCAACTGGCCGACTTTGCCTCGCAATGGAAAGACGACGCATTGGTGATGGACAAATGGTTTATGCTGCAAGCGACCAGCCGTCGCAAAGGCGTACTGAACCGCGTACAAAGCCTGCTGGCGCATCCGGCGTTTTCGATTAAAAACCCGAACAAAGTGCGCTCGCTCATCACGTCGTTCTGCGTCTTGAACCTGCAGCACTTCCACGCTGCCGACGGTTATGGCTACGCGTTTGCCTCGGAAAAAATCATCGAGCTCGACGCCATCAACCCCCAAATCGCCGCGCGTCTCGCTAGCTGCTTTAACCGCTGGAAAAAAATCGAACCGGTACGCCGCGAGTTGATGAAGCAGGAGTTGGAGCGCATTCGCGACCATCAAGGTTTGTCGTCGGATACGTTTGAGATTGTGAGCAAGTCACTCGGGGCTTAATCCGGACCTGCCGCAAGCAGTCTTAAAAAAACAAAAACCGCCCATGCTGGCGGTTTTTGTTTTTTGCTTTTGCCGGCTGTCGACCCAAAGCTTCCTCTAGTTGATTATGAAATGCCATTCATATAAAAGGCAAGGCTCTATAGTTTTTTTGCAATATGACTTCTAATTGCCATTTCTAGAACATCATCATTAAAAAGTGTATCGTGATCCAATTTGATATCTGGAACGATGCCAATTTCATCAATCCCTAATCCCTGCGATACCCGCAGACTTCGCGTAGTTCCTAACCATAAAGTCCGATGTCCTGATGCTAAGTCAAATTGGCGCATATTTGCATAATCAAGGACGCCTGCGCTATTTTCTCCAATCCTAACTACCTTATGACTCTGCTTGGCTGCAAGTAAAAATTGCTCAGCGGAACTTGCCGTTTTTTTGCTTTGTATAACAATAACTTTAGACGGATTTTTCTGCACACCTCCAAACTCTTCAGGTGGTATCGTGTAGCTTAATGAATCACCCATGTTTACAAATTGTTTGGGGTGGGCACTCATGTTCTCAGTTAAGGAATGTACTTGAGCCTTTGTCTCATCGGACATATCTGGAAACTGATGGGGAAGAGCTTCCCACGCCTTGATATTGTCTGGGGTACTGAGAACTTGCATACCCGTAATCTGAAATGCGCCACTCATTACAAAAGGCAGCAGCGCAGAATAGCTCTCATCACTTCCCCCGCTGTTTTCACGCAAATCAATAACAAGTGTACGCCCATCAATGATTTCAGCCTGATGTTCGGCAAGTAGGTCCTTAATTTTATCCCTCCACCTATCGTCGAAACTTGGAATTGTCAGCCATATCCAATCGTTACTTAGCTTCAAACGGGGGCTGTAACTCATATTTGGCTGAGCCGCACTATGTTGACGAGTATATTGGCTATCCAAACGAATATGCCCTTCATGAAAGGCTGCCAGATAAGTCCTAATTGCCTGATCTAATTCGACCGGTTCATTGCTGCTTTCCAACAGTTGCATTCGAGCATTGAGTATTTCTGTTTGATATTTTGAATATTTGTCTTGATAACCCGCATAGTTTTGTTCAAGCATCCGGATAATTTCTTGTGCGGTGTCGGGAGTATTCATTTTTGATGGGGCGCTACAGGTAGAAGCTAGTAATAACAACAAGCAGGGTATGCTTCTTTTGGCAAAAGTTGGTCCGAATATAAATTTCTATTTAACATCTCAAATCTCTGTAGATTCGTAAAATAAAATGATAAATTCGTCTGATAGACAGCTATTGGCCGATTGCAGCCAATTTAATTTCAACGATTGTAATCATTTTAAGTGCCTACGGCACAATGTTTTTGATGCGCGTTCCGCCGCGCTAACGGGAAGGGGTATTTGCTTCGCCAAATACCCCTTCACCCCAAAGGCGACCCCTCATCAAGTTTTGCTGCGCAAAATGCCCTCGCTGCGGACAATCGATTCGGCGGCTGCGGAACTCGGCCTGCGGCCTCAAACAGTCCTCGCCGAAACCCCGAACCGCTTGTTCCTCACTCGGCTTGATGAAAGGGGAATTCCCGCAAATTCACCATTGCGATATATACCTGCCGATGTATTGCACTGTAGAACAATGCTTATTTGATTTTTATCGAAATACCCGTAGGGTCGGCTTCGCCTTTAGGTGCGCTTCGTGTAGCCGACCTTTTGTGTTTGCACTTGGTCAGCTGAAGCCGACCCTACAGGTACAGCCAATTAGGACGGAAAGCCCGTGGAGACGCGCCGTTTGAAAAATGGCCGTCAGGGTTTTAAGCCGCGTCGTGTTTGAGCGTTGCGACGTTAGCGCAACGCGAGTTGTAGCGGCGCCCTGACGGGCTTTTTTCAGATGGGGTTTCGCGGCGATCGGGGCTCTTTTGGGGTGTAGGGGGCTTTGGAGAAGCAAAGCTCCCTACCCGTCTGCGCGGCGGAACGCGCATTAAACCATCGCGGCGTAGACGCATAAACGTGTTTCGACGCAAAATTGAAGCGCAAAACCGCCGATTTACCGCCTGCGCCAGCAGGCCATGCAATCGCGGATTTGGAACAACAATTTAAATTGGCACTATTGATCCAGCCCTCTGATGCATGAATTCATGGCCTTCGACAGGCTCAGGCCGAACGGTGTTCAAACTGCAATGCGCCAAATCAATCGCTAAGCAAGACCCACCATTGCAAGCCTTGCCGAACTCCAAACAAAAAGCCAGCGTATCAGAACGCTGGCTTTAGGGTATTGCCTCACAGGTTAATATCAAATTAGCCCACAATCAAATACTACTGCACAGTATGATTCACCGGCCCATTATCACCGGCATACAACACGCCAATATCCACCGGGTCGAAGCTGTATTCTTTGCCGCAGAAATCGCACACCACATGCACGTTGCCGCGCTCGGCTAGTACTTCGTCGACTTCATGGCGTTCCATCAATTTGATCATGCCGCCAACGCGCTCGCGCGAGCAGGTACAGGCGAAACGCGGTGTCGCTGGGTCGAACACGCGGGCGCTGTCTTCGTGAAATAGGCGGTACAGTGTTTCGCGCGGCTCGAGCTGCAATAGCTCTTCGTTTTTCACCGTATCGGCCAGCGTCACGAGGTGATCCCAAGTGTTTTCCAAGTCATCTTGCGCTGGCATTTTTTGCAACATCATGCCCGCCGCAATGCCGTCTTCGCACGCTAACCACAAACGGGTGTCGAGCTGCTCGGAATGCGTCATGTAGTGCTCGATAATCTGCGCTACGGTTTGGCCGACTTCCATGCCAACGACGCCTTGATACGCCTCGCCCACCGTTGGGTCGATCGTGATCATAAAGCGGCCACGCCCCAATAACTCGGCGATGGATGCCTTCGCATCTTGTCCGTCAAATTGACCAATCTTGTCGGCGTCCCAACGCGCGGTCGCGCGCAAGGTGTTTTGGCTGGTCACTTCAACCACCAGCAATTGCAAGGCGCCAGTGCCGTGCATTTGCATCACCAAAGTGCCGTCAAATTTAAGCATGGCCGACAGCAGCGCGCCGGCCGCCATCAATTCGCCCAAGCGCGATTGCAGCACTTGCGGGTAATTATGCCGCGCCAGCACTTCTTTATACGTGGCGTCGAGCTTGACCAATTCGCCGCGCACCGGCGCTTTTTCAAACAAGAAACGCTCTAAAACATCTTTCATTGCTTCAACCTTTCAAGCTGTGTTCTGGACAAAAGCCAGAACGAATCCGTACTTTTGCCGCCATTATACCTTGTGAAAACGCTTATTCTGGCTGCACTTTTGCCAGCTGATAGCTGGTCATTGGCATGCTCGAGCTAATATCAAACGCGCAACCGGCTTCGATGCCGGCTTTGGCTAAACCGGCTGCGTCGAGCTGATCGTACAGCGCATTCATCGCGCCAATCGCAAAATCGCGCCCGCTGCCCATCGCCCAAAAACGCTGGAATTCATACACTTCGCGCAGGCTGTACACGCCAAAAATGCCGTGCTGATTGGCGATCAACACCGTCATCTGGCTCGATTCGTACGGATCGTCTTCTTCCTCATCGGGTTTAAGGTAGAAGTCTTCTTTGAGTTTGACGTGCAATTTGCGGAATGACTCAAAGATGGCGGCGCGGCTGGAAAAATCAAGATTTTTAATTTTCTTTAGCGCCGATTGCAGCACCAGATCGTGCGCTGCGCTGCCGCAAATCGCAAAATAGCTGCCATTGTGCTCAAAAATTTTATTCCAGCGCGCATCGTCGATTGCGCCCAAACGCATATCGCCAAAAGTCGATTGGCTATCGGCCGCAATGGCAATTTGGCCGTCTTTTTGCACGACTACTACCGTGGTCATCGTCAGTTTTTCCGCATATTCAGTAAGTCGATCAGTCTGCGGCGTAGGCCCGCCGCCGTCAACCCTGGCGCGGATATGGCGGCGCTTTAGCGCACGCTTTCGGCCTGGATGGCAACGCAACACAAGAACCATTCATCGCCAATCGCGACTGCTTATCAATGCCAATTACATTTTATCGCAGCGTGCAGTGGCAGGCATCAATGCCTTTTACAGTAGCGACGTCGACAAGGTGTAAACCTTGCGCAGCACTCACCATGGAGAACGATCAAATGCTCAAGCAAACTCTGATGACCTTATTATTTGCCCAAGCGGCCAGTTTGGCACAGGCCAATGAAAGCAGTTATGACTATGCAGTTAGCTCGATCCGCAGCGCTGAATTTAAGCTCGACTCAGGCGGCGAAGCCAAAACCCATTGGATCATGGGCCATTTCGGAATTAAGCACCGCCTTGATGCGCAAAATAGCGTTGGCATTGATTTTTCGGCTGCGCGGCAAGATTGGGATTTTAAACACCCGCAAGCCTGGGGTGGCAAAACACCGTGGGAAACCATTGAGCAAACCGGGGTTAGCCTGAACTACACCTTTGCCAGCCCAGGTGGCTTGATTTATTCATTCTCACCCAGTGTTGAATATTCAGGCGAAACCGATGCCGAGCACAGCGATGGTCTCAATTATGGCGCGACAGGATTTATCGCCAAATCATTCTCCCCCGATTTATTGCTTGGCCTTGGCTTGGGCGCATTTAGCAATTTCGACGATACCAGCGTGTTTCCATTCATTATCGTCAATTGGCAAATCACGCCCACACTGCGCTTAAGCAATCCATTTACCGCCAGTGCGGTCGGGCCTGCTGGGCTTGAATTGAGCTGGGCGGCGACGCCGCAATTCGACTTGGCCACAGGCGGCACAATGCGCTCGTACCGCAGTCGCTTAGCCAAAAATAATAGCGTCGCCAGTAGCGGCGTTTTGGAGCAAAAGTCGTTCCCACTTTTTGTCCGCGCAGGGTATCGCTTTAATTCGGCGCTGCGCCTTGATGGCTATTTAGGCAGTGCCATGGCGGGCGAAATGCTGATTCATGATCAAAACGGCAACGAAGTCGTGAAAGAAAAGCACGATCCTATACCCTTCATTGCCGTTACCTTCTCTGGTCAATTTTAAGCGCTGCAGTTTATCGCGCCCTATTGCGTTTTATCGTGCGGTTTCGCGCTTTATCGCAGCGCCGCGCTTTAGGGCCGCGCTCGCGCTTAAATAGCATCAAGCACTCACGAGGTTTCTTAGCATGTCCGCACTGCACATCAGCCAATTGTACAAAGATTATCAGCTCGATTCGGTCAGTGTGCCGGCGCTGGTCGATATCAATCTCACCATCCAGCCTCAGCGCTTTACTGTGTTATCGGGCCCGTCGGGTAGCGGCAAAACCACGCTACTGAACCTGATCGCTTGCCTTGATAAACCCGACTCGGGCGAGATCATCATCGCGGGGCAGAATGTTAAACATCTCAGCGACGATGCACTAGCCGATTTTCGTGCGCGTCACATAGGCTTTATTTTTCAAAATTTTAATTTGCTACCGGTACTCACCGCATTCGAAAACATCGAGTACCCGCTGATTTTGGCCAAAATGCCCGCCGCACAACGCAAAGCGCGGGTACTCACTTTACTGGACGCGGTTGGCTTGGGCGATAAAGCGCGCAATTTGCCGGGGCAACTCTCAGGTGGTCAACGCCAACGCGTGGCGATTGCGCGTGCGTTGGCTAGTAAACCCGATTGGGTATTGGCCGATGAGCCGACCGCCAATTTAGACAGCCACACCGGACAAGCGATTATTGCGCTGATGCGCCAAATTCAGCGCGATTTAAACACCTCGTTTATTTTTTCTTCGCACGACCCGCAAGTATTGGCGGCAGCCGATGACGCGGTATTGATTCGCGATGGCCGCATCATCACCAACCACAAGACCACACCTAACCACCTTGCCGAGGAGGCCTTGGCATGAACACCTTATCTTTAGCTTGGCGCAATTTGCTGCGCAATCGTCGCCGTTCTTTAACCACTTTATTGGCGATGATTATTGGCGCCGTCGCGATTTTGTTATTTGGCGGTTATAGCGGCAATATCAATTTGGGGCTGCAAACCGGCTTTGTGCGTAGCAGCGGGCATTTGCAAATCCAGCATCAGGATTATTTCCTCTATGGCACGGGCAACCCAGCCGCCTACGGCATTCGTGATTATCAAGCGCTGATCAAGGCAGTCCAACAAGATCCAGAATTATCCCGCATGCTCACCGTAGTCACCCCAACGCTAAGTTTGGGCGGTATCGCAGGCAACTATCAAGCCGGCGTTTCACGCACTGTGTTTGGTAAAGGCATCGTCGTTGATGAGCAAAACCAAATGGCGCTCTGGAATGACTATCAATTTCCGGGCGAAGCCAAACGCTCGCCATTGACGAGTACTGCCGCCAACGCCGCCAGCATCGGTGTGGGCGTTGGGCGTGTATTGCAATTGTGCGAGCAACTCAAAATAGCCGATTGCCCAGCGATGAAAACTAAGCCTGCGAGTAGCGAAGCCATCGCTGCGCCGAGCGATATTACCGAGTTGAGCAATTTAGAAAGCGCCGCACCACCAGCCAAATCAGGCGCAGCCATTGAGCTACTCGCCGCCAATGCGCACGGCGCGCCCAATGTCGCCGCGCTGAATGTGGTTAAAGCTGAAAGCTTGGGCGTGAAAGAGCTGGACGATATGGCAGTGACCTTGCATCTGAAACAAGCGCAGGAACTGATCTTTGGCCAAGACGCGCCGCAAGTCACTGCGATTGTGCTGCAACTGAAACACACCTCACAAATCCCAGCGGCACAAGCGCGCTTAAAGCACATATTGAGCACGCAATTTAAACAGCTGCCGCTGACGGTGTACGACTACACGGTGATTAACCCCAGCTACGGCCAGATCACCGGCATGTTTGCCGCGATTTTCGGTTTTATCTCACTGCTGATCGGCGCGATTGTGCTGTTTACCGTCGGCAATACCATGAATATGGCGGTGCTTGAACGCACGGTGGAAATTGGCACGCTGCGCGCCATCGGTCTGCGCCGCGCAGGCATTCGCAAACTGTTTATCTGCGAAGGCGTCTTGCTTGGCTTGGTCGGCGCGGGATTGGGTTTAGTACTGGCGCTGGCTTTGGCTTACCTGATTAATCAAAGCGGTTTGAGCTGGATGCCACCGGGCAATACCGAACCTGTTCCGCTCACGGTGCGGGTATGGGGCGAGGCGCAAATGATCATCGGCACCGTGCTTGGGCTAATTGCAGTGGCTTCGCTCTCGGCCTGGTGGCCAGCGCGCAGCGCGGCCAAGCTCAATATTGTTGATGCGCTTCGCCATGCCTAGTCAGGGTATAGGCCTGAAGTCCATCGCCAATAATACTTATATCAATATACCCATCAGGAGAATCATCATGCGTAGCTCAATTATTTTAATGACCATCGGTATTTTGTTTCTTGGTGTGAATCTTGGCTGGTGGCCGGGGCTGATGAATTTACTCGCCACGTGGTGGCCGCTCATTTTGATCGCACTAGGCGTCAGCCGTTTACTGAATCGCCGCTCAGACGAGGAGCATGTGTAATGCAAGCGCTAAACCGACCTAGCTGCGCCTTGGGGCTGGCCCTACTGGCTCACATGGCACTGGCAGCACCAGCGGCCAATCTCAACGCCACAGCCCCGTCAGCACAAAGCCTGCTGGCGGCGAGCGACGCCATTCGCAACCCGGATCAATCGTTTGGCCAAACGGTGACCTTGATCGAATACAAAGATGGCAAACAGCAAGAAACTTCCACGCTGGCGATCTACGCCCGCGCCGACAAAACCAGCGGGCAATTTCGCAACCTGATCCGCTTTGTCGCGCCGCAGCGCGATAGCGGTAAATTAATGCTGAAAAATGGCAATGATTTATGGTTTTTTGACCCAGCCAGCAAAGCCAGCGTGCGCATTTCGCCGCAACAACGCCTGCTCGGCCAAGCGGCCAATGGCGATGTGATGTCGGTGAATTTGGCGCTCGATTATCAAGCACAATTGGCCGGAGAAGAAGAAATCCAAGACGGTGAAAAGCAAAAACGCAGTAGCTATTTACTGAATCTAAAAGCCAAAAATAACGAAGTGACGTATCACCGTATCGAATACTGGATCGATCGCGAGAATCAGCGCCCGATCAAAGCCAAGTTTTACTCCAGCAGTGATCGGCTGCTGAAAACCGCCTACTACCGCCAGTACAAAGCGCAATTGGGCAAAGAGCGCCCGACCGAAACCGTGATTATTGACGGGCTAGACCCGAAATGGGTAACAGTGATGCGCAGCAGCGATTTTGCCTACCGCGACGTGCCAGAAAGCTGGTTGCAACGCGATTACCTACCGCGCTTTAGTCCTGCATCATGAGCAAAACGACTTTCACCAGCTTAGGGGTCTGCTTGTATTGGGCGTGTTTAAGCCACAGCTGGGCCGCCGATGATTTGGACGCGCTCGCCTTGGCCGATCACACCGCCCAGACGAGCGAGCAAGCTCGCCCTTGGCAATTATTCATCGAGGGTATGTCTGGTCTAGTCAATTACAGAAATACTCAGGAAGATATATACCCACAACGTATATCGATTGATCTGGGCTTTGATTATCAAATTAATCCGGCGTGGCGCGCGGTACTGGCCAATCGGCTAGACCTGAATTGGCAAAGCGGGCAAGACGAGCAGATTAATACCTTGAAAGAAGCGTATCTCAGCTGGCAAGCCCAACCTGAGCTGATTATAGATCTGGGGCGCGTCAATCAGCGCAATGGCATGGCGTATGGTTACAACCCGACCGATTATTTTAAAGTCGGCGCGGTGCGCTCCTTGGTATCGATTGAGCCATCCAGCCTGCGTGAAAATCGGCTGGGCAGTGGCATGCTGCGGGGGCAGTATTTGTGGGATGGCGGCGCGATCAGCGCATTATATTCGCCCAAACTAGGCGACAGGCGCAACACAGCAGCGTTTGATCTGGATTGGGGTGCCAGCAACCCCAGTTCGCGCTGGCAATTGGCGCTCAGCCAGCAATGGTTTAACGGCTTTACACCACAATTTTTGCTGTTTGGCGAGGAAGGCCAAGCGCCGCAAATCGGCGCAAATATCAGTTTTTTAGTCGGCGATGCCCTAACAATGCATGGTGAATACAGCGGCGGACAAGCGCGCAGCTTGCTCGACCAAGCGCTGCAAAACCCGAGCGAGGCGCAGTTTTATTCTCGCCTAGCTGCAGGCGGCACTTATACCTTTCCAATCGATTTAAGCCTAACGCTGGAATATCAATACAACCAAGCTGCGGCCAATCACCAGCAATGGCAGGTATTGGCCAGCCAGCCGCAAAAATACTGGGCTTACCGGCAATACGTGTTTCATCTGCAAGACAATCCAACGCAACATAATCTATTTATGCTGGCGAACTGGAATAATGCACTGTGGCGGCGTTTTGATTTAAGCGCCATGCTGCGCCACGATTTGGTCGATCACAGCGGACAATATTGGCTGGAAGCCCGCTATCGCTTTTCGCAAGCCGATATCGCGCTGCAATGGCAATACCAGCAAGGCAACGCAGGCAGCCAGTTTGGCGCTCTGCCGCAAAAATCGAGCGTGCAGGCGCTGCTGAAATATTATTTTTGAGTGAAAGCATGGCTTTATTTTCCACCCGAGCGCAATTCCCCAATTTCAGCTGGCAGCGTGAGATCGGCTTGCTTTTGCTGATCAATACGATTATCGCGCTGTCGCTCACCGTACTTGAAGGCCCAGCCAGCTTTGGGCAAAACCTGCTGATTTCACACTGCATCGGCTTTAGCATTGGCGTTTTGCATTACCTACTGAGCTGGGGTACACCACGCATGGGCTGGAACTGGCGCACGCCCACTTCAGTCATCCTTGGCGTTTTCCTTGGCTTTAAAGTAGCGCATTGGCTTGGCGCGCCAGATGTATTTGGCTACATGCTGCAAAAGCCAGAAGTGCAATGGCGCGGTTTTGCTTTTTCGCTGATTGTGTCCTTTGTTGCCTGCGCGTTTTTTGTGATTTTTTATCATTCGCTGTCGTACAAAAACCAGCTCGAAACCGCCAAACGCCAACAAGCCGAGGCCAAGCAAGCCGAAATCAGCGCGCAATTGGCGATGCTGCAGGCGCAGATCGAGCCGCACTTTTTGTTTAATACCTTGGCCAATATTCATAGCCTGATTTCCATCGACGCGCCGCGCGCCAAAATCATGTTGGAAAACCTAAATGATTACTTGCGCGCCAGTCTATCGCGCACGCGCCAAGCGCAAACCAGTTTGGCCGATGAAATGGCGCTGATCCGCGCGCTACTCAGCATTAGCCAAATTCGTTTAGGCGAGCGTTTGCAGTATCAAATCGACATCCCCGATGAACTGCTCACGGCGCAACTACCGCCGCTACTGCTGCAACCCTTAGTCGAAAATGCACTGGAACACGGCATTGAACCGGCCATCGACGGCGGACAAATCACGATTTCTGCCCAGTTGAGCCCTGATGCGCAAAACCTGATTTTGCGCGTTAGCGATACCGGGCAAGGCTTAAAAGACAGCGGCAGCAGCGGCATTGGCCTTGCCAATGTGCGCGGCCGGCTGACTACGCTCTACGGTGAGCAAGGCCAGTTGCAACTCTCGCCGAATGCGCCACATGGCGTTATCGCCCAACTCTCTTTCCCCTATCAAACTCTAACAGCGAGCCAGGTATGACGCGCGCCCTGATTGCCGATGATGAACCGCTACTGGCCCAAGCTTTGGCCGAACGCTTGAAACAATTGTGGCCCGAGCTAGAGATTGTCGCTATCGCCAAAAATGGCGTTGAAGCGAGTGCGGAACTGAATCGCCTGCAGCCTGATTTGGCGTTTTTAGATATTCAAATGCCAGGCTTAACCGGGCTGCAAGTAGCCAGTTCATTGCACAACACCCGCGTGGTGTTTGTTACCGCTTACGATGAATACGCGGTGGCGGCGTTTGAGAATAATGCGATCGATTATTTGCTCAAGCCGGTGAGCGATACGCGCCTGGCCCAATGCGTGAGTAAATTACAGCGCAGCGTGGCAAGTGCCGCGCCAGCGCTGGATTTGGCCAGCTTGCTGCAACAAGTACAGCGCTTAAGCAATGCGCCCAGCTATTTAAGCTGGCTCACCACCGGTTTGGGTGAAACCACGCGTTTAGTTTCTTGCGACGAAGTGCTGTATTTTCAAGCCAATGAAAAATACACCGAAATTATCACCGCCACTGAGCGGCATTTAATTCGTACTTCACTCAAAGAATTGCTGCCGCAACTCAATCCGCAGCGCTTCGCGCAAATTCATCGCGCGTATATTGTTTGCCTGCCAGCGATTGCCAAAATCGATCGCGACCTACTCGGCCGCCAGCGCGTGCATTTAAAAGGCAGCGATGAAGTTTTGCCCTTGAGTCGTAGCCATGCAGCACAGTTCAAGCAAATGTAGGGTATATCTTTAAAAACAAACAATAACTGAACATTCAGAGCAATACCCAAGCCAATTAGCGTCAGATAAATCGAGTAAAACCGCTCCAAAACTGCCGCTTATCTGCTCAAGAAAGGATTAAAAAAAGCCCCCACAAGCGGCAAACTATACTCGCCAAATAAGGCTTCGCGCCTGTTGGAGGTGGGTATGGATCGTTCAGAAAAAGAATTTATCGAGTCAAGCACGGGGAACGAAGCCCGCATCGACCTTAGCCAGTTAAAGCCATCCCCCACCAGCCATAAACCCAGTCTTATTCAATTTTTTGAGTTATTGCGGCAGGCCGTGATCAGCGGTCGTTGGCCTCCCAATCACGCGCTACCAACGGTAGAAGAATTTGCTTTTTATGTCGATGTGCCTGCGCTTGAAATCCACATGGCATTGCGTTTATTAAGCAGCCAGCATTGGATACGCAAAGGTGACGATGGTTTTTTTTACCCCACCCCACGACTTGATCAACCAATTGGTAAACTCAGCAGCTTTAGTGAACTACTAAAAGCACGAGGCTTTACGCCGTCCTCTACGTGGATCGAACGCGTCATCACCCAAGCTAGCCTTGATGAGCAATGGCGCTTGCAACTTGATACCGGGGAAAACGTCGCCCGCTTGCAACGCTTGCGCATCGCCGATGGCATCGTGATTGGCTATGAAGTCAGCGCCATGCCTGAGCGCTTGGTGCCCGACCCGCAGCAAATCGAAGACTCGCTGTACCAATATTTTCGTGAGCACGATTTGGTTATCGATTTTGCCACCGAAGAAATTGACGCCGATTATGCCGATGAAGACATGGCCAAATGGTGCAGTTTTGACCCCGGCCAGCCGCTGCTGCGGCTGACCCGAGTGAGCTATCTAGCAGGTCGTATCCCGCTAGAATTGAGCTATTCATTTTTCCGTAGCGATTATTATCACTACGTCGTTGAATACAAAGATTAGCTTGGGAAATAGACCCGCAGACGGTGTCCATCAGGGTCTAGCGCCACAAAAGTGCGGCCAAACTCCATCTCGGTAATTTCTTGCGCGATCGTCAGGCCTTTGGCTTGCAAGGCGACAAAATGTTGCTGCAACAGTGCCTCATCCGCGACGGCAAAACACAATTCACCGCCCGCACCCTGCCACGCTGCTGGCGGGGCAACCGTCGCCTTAGCCCAAAACCCCAGCATCATGCCAGAGGCGAGCTTAAACATCGCAAACCCTTCGGATTGTTCAATCGGCGCGCTGCCCATTAATTCGCCATACAAGGCAGCGCTGCGCGCGACATTTTCGACGTAATACAAAACCAAATTGGGTGCCAACATTGTTTCTCTCCACAACGCTACGCGCCACCTGGCTGCGTTTGAGCGTGTCGCCATCATAGGGGGTGCTAGTGTCAGAAAATGTCAGCAGTATCTAAGAATTGGCAATACCTTCCTGCTCACGCCATTGCTGCAATAATTGCTGCCGCGGGGTGGAATAGCGGGTTTCGGCCGTCAAGAGCTGATGAATGCGGTCGGTGCGAAAGCAGCGAAATTGCGCGCGTAACTCGCACCAAGCAATCAAAATGCGCACCTGATCAAAAAATCCCAAGGCCAGCGGCCACACGATACGCTCGCTGGCTTGACTTTTCGAGTCGGAATATCGAATTGCTAACTTGGTTTGCTCGCGGATTGCGAGGCGAATTTCCGCCAGAAAATCATGGCTGCCCTCTGCGATTTCGTTGGGGCCAATCAGCAGCGGCGAGTGATCTAATTGATGGCGCAAGGTAGCGGGTAATACGGCGGAGATTTTGGCTTTGGCCTGGCGAGCTGCACTTTGCAAATCATCATCAGCGCGCTCGGCTACCCAGCGCAAGCCCAGCACCAGCGCATCCAATTCTTCTGGGCTAAACATCAGCGGCGGCAATGTAAAGCCCGGTTTGAGCACATAACCCAATCCCGCCTCGCCTTCAATCTGCGCGCCCTGCGCTTGCAACGTGGCAATATCGCGATACAGCGTGCGCAAACTAATGCCCAATTGCGCAGCCAATTCGCTACCTGCCACCGGAAAGCGATGCATGCGCAATAATTGCAATAAATCGAGCAGGCGTTGCGCGCGCGACATTAATGCGCCGCTTTAATCAGTTCAGCCAAACGATACAACGCCCGGTATACCGTGGCAGCCCTTACCTGAGTTCGATCACCAGCAAATACCTGCCTCTCCGTCACGATTCCGTTTGGGGTTGCCCAAGCGAGCCACACCGTACCAACTGGTTTTTCGGCGCTGCCGCCGCTTGGCCCTGCGACCCCCGAAACGGCGATTGCCCAACGGGCGTTGGCATTGCTTGCTGCGCCTTGCGCCATTGCCGCGACCACAGGCTCGCTCACCGCGCCAAGGCCGTCGATAAAAGCCGGCGGAACATCGAGCATCTCGGCTTTGGCGTGGTTGGCGTAGGTGATGTAACCGCGTTCAAACCATGCGCTCGAACCCGCGATCTCGGTAATCGCTGCGGCGATTAAACCGCCAGTGCACGATTCAGCCGTCGAGAGCGTTTCGCCACGCGCGAGTAATAACTGACCGATCTCGGTCGCTAAGGCTTCAACTTCGGGGGAAAAAGGAGCGGGGAAATTTATCATCGAAAGTCAAAATCTTTATGGTCAGACTGTTATGCCAAACCAGCTCGCCCACATGAGACGAGCTGTCACTTGCGAATCACACCGCCTCAGGCGTCATCCTCTTCAGTCTGTAAAAGCGCAACATCCACTCCCTCGCCCGCCAACTTGATGAAGTTGTCGCGGTAGAATTTCAGCTCGTCGATCGACTCCAGAATATCGGCCAATGCGGTGTGCGCGCCGCGCTTTTTAAATTGCTTGGCCACTTCGGGCTTCCAGCGTTTGCACAATTCTTTTAGCGTTGAGACGTCCAGATTGCGGTAGTGGAACCAGCTTTCCAGCTCGGGCATGTATTTGACCAAAAAGCGGCGGTCTTGATGGACCGAGTTGCCGCATAAGGGCGACACGCCTTTCGGGCAGTATTGGCTGATGAATTCGATCACTTGCGCTTCAACTTCAGCTTCAGACAAAGTCGATGCTTTCACTTTGGCGGTCAGCCCCGAATTGCCATGCGTCTTGGTGCACCACTCGTCCATCGCGTCCATCACCGCATCGCTTTGATGCACAACCAGGCTCGGGCCTTCGGCGACAATATTCAAATGACTATCGGTAATCACCACGGCAATTTCGATGACACGGTCAGTTTCTGGCTCTAGGCCCGTCATTTCCATGTCGATCCAGATGAGGTGGTTCTGGTCTTGTGGCATACTTACTCACTTGAATTACGTAAAGACCTCATTTTAGCGCAAGACCATGACTGCCCATCAATTTTCAATTCTATTTTTATTCGCCTTGGTGAGCAGCGTGCTGCTACAAATGTGGCTCGCAATGCGGCACATCAACCATGTACGCAAACACCGCAAAGCGGTTCCCGCTGAATTTGCCGAGCAAATCACGCTTGATGCGCATGGCAAAGCGGCCGCGTATACGGTAGCCAAAACGCGCTTTGGTATGTTCAGCAATATTTTTGATGCCATGGTCTTGGTGGCCTTTACTGTGGGTGGCGGCATTGAGTTGCTATCGCAACTGACCAGCCCGTGGTTTGAGTCTGAACTGGCGCAAGGTTTAGCGCTGATTGGCAGCTTGGCCGTGTTCAGCACTCTCATCAGCCTGCCCTTTTCGCTGATTTCCACTTTTGTGATTGAAGCACGCTTTGGTTTTAATCAGATGAGCGCCAAGCTGTTTATCACCGATTTAATTAAATCGACCTGTATCGGCGCCATCATTGGCCTGCCGCTGTTGGCCGCAATTTTGTGGCTAATGGGGCAAATGGGCGAGATGTGGTGGTTGTATGTGTGGGCAACTTGGCTGGTGTTCTCACTCACCCTCATGTGGGTGTTCCCAACCTTTATTGCACCACTATTTAATAAATTTGTGCCAATGGAAGACGGCGCAATGAAAGAGCGTATCGTTGCACTATTGGCGCGCTGCGGTTTTAAAAGCAATGGCCTGTTTGTGATGGATGGCAGCAAGCGCTCTAGCCACGGCAACGCTTACTTTACCGGCCTTGGCAAATCAAAGCGCATCGTCTTTTTCGATACGCTGCTCACGCATCTGGAACCGGCTGAAGTGGAAGCGGTGCTGGCGCACGAATTGGGCCACTTTAAACACCGCCATATCGTCAAACGCTTGGTTTGGACTTTTGCGCTGATGCTGGGCCTGCTGTGGCTATTGGGCGTATTAAAAACTCAGCCATGGTTTTACCAAGGTTTGGGCGTGAGTACGCCAAGCACCGCCGCCGCTCTGCTGTTGTTCTTTATGGTGTTGCCGGTGTTTACCTTTATTTTGTCGCCAATTAGTTCGATCACCTCACGCAAGCACGAATACGAGGCTGACGCGTATGCGGCCAAAGTGTGTGCTCAGTCAGGTGGCTCAAGTGAAGACTTGGTCACTGCCCTGGTCAAACTGTATCGCGACAACGCATCGACCTTAACGCCAGACCCGCTGCACAGTATGTTTTACGATAGCCACCCACCGGCGAGCCTGCGTATTGCCGCATTACGCCGTTTAAACGCATAAAGACTTACATCGTGCGCCATCCGTGCTAGAACGACTTATTGCGCGGATGGAGTAGCGATGATGTCTTTAGCACAAGAAAGCTGTATTGAAAAAGCCGAGAAACTCGACGAGGTGGCGGCTGAAATGCTTGCCACCGATTTGCAAGACTGGATTATCGTGAACGGCTCATTAGAAAAAACGTTTCGTTTTCGCAATTTTCATGAAACGATGAGCTTTGTAAACGCGGTGGCGTATATTGCGCATCAGCAAAACCACCATCCTGCGATGGATTTAAGCTTTGGTCGCTGCAAGCTGATTTGGAACACCCACTCAGCCGGCGGCCTTTCCCGTAATGATTTTATCTGCGCCGCCCGAGTCGACAAATTGAAGGCGTAGACCCACAAGGCTTCATGACTGCTACTACCGCCCGCATTGTTACCAGCTATGGCAAGGTTTACATCGTTGAGCTCGACGATGGCCGCCGCCTTTCCGCCTCCACCCGCGGAAAAAAAACCGATTACGCCTGCGGTGATTATGTCGCGATCGACATTATCAACGCCGAGCAAGCGGTGATTAATAAGGCGCTTGAGCGCAAAACGCTGCTGTATCGCTCCGATCAGTGGAAAAGCAAATTGATCGCGGCGAACGTGACGCAAATTATCATCGTCGTCGCATCGGTGCCAAGCTTTTCGGACGAGCTGATCGGCCGCGCCCTGCTCGCCGCTGCTGACGCCAATATCCGCGCGGTGATTTGCCTGAATAAATGCGATTTACCCGAAAGCGAAGCCGCGCGCGAGCGCTTGGCCTATTACAAACGCTTTGATTATCCGGTGGTTGAGATTTCGGCCAAACAAGACCTAAGCCCGCTATTGCCGTGGCTGGATGGCCAGATTTCAGTGTTGGTCGGCCAATCGGGCATGGGTAAATCGACAATTACCAATGCGCTGATTCCGGACGCAAATGCGCGGGTCAACGATATTTCGCTGGCGCTGGATTCGGGCAAGCACACGACGACGCATGCGCAACTATACAAATTGAATGCACGTGCTGAGTTAATCGACTCGCCCGGCTTGCAATCATTTGGTTTGGCACATATGCGCGCCGAGTCGCTGCCGCATTTAATGGCCGATATGGCGCCGCACGTGGGGCAATGTCGTTTTAGTAATTGCCGCCACCGCCAAGAACCTGGCTGCGCGGTGCTGAGCGCCGTAGCGGCGGGTGAGATTGCGCCAACGCGTTTGGAATTAATGCATAGACTGCAAGACGAAATTCAATTGGCGGCGACGAATTATTAAGCGGTCTTCATATACACCATCAGGTATTGCCCCGTGGGCGTTTTGCTTTCTTGCGTAGCGCCCAATACACCCATACTCGCCAACACACTTGCACCAACACATAAGCGGCAATCGCCAGCAAAATACTTAATAGCGGCAAACCAACCAATAGCGGCATGCCCAAGGATTGCACCCACAAGCCCATCGCGGCAATCCAATCTAGAAAAGCCAAATCCATAAACGACGGCATCTGCGCCATCGTTGCGCCGCCATCTTGACCAGTCACCCAAGAGCCCAGCAAAAACGCCACCCAGTAAATCGGCGCAATCGTAAACGGATTGGTATAAAAAGTGGCAAAGATCGCCACGGGCAAATTCACCCGAAACACCAGCGCCAATACCGAGGCAGTAATAACCTGCAGCGGACCCGGAATCAGACCGCCGATCATACCCGCGGCCATGCCACCGGCGACAGAACGGCGATTAAGGTGCCATAAATTAGGATGTTCAAACCAATGCGCAAAGCGGCTTAAAAAAACGTTTTTATGTAAGGTGTGTTGGTCAGGTAACCACCGACGCAAGTGTTTTCGAGGCATTTGTAAATTTTCGCGTTAATTTAGCTATGACAGACCGGTTAAATTGGGCAAAATTCAATCATCGCTAAAATATAGATCGTTCCAGCCAAGGACCGCTGATTAATTATGGTTGCAGTCACCCGCCCGCTCGCTCAATCGATTGCCGAAGCCGCAGATCCCGATCGCTGGCTGGCGGCCTTGGCCGAACGCTATCCGCCCAATGAAATCGCGCGTCTGCGCGAAGCATTGGATTGGATTGGCGAGGTTTATGGCGCGGCGTTAAACCCGGACACTGACGAATCGCTGTTTTTGCATGCTGTGGCCAGCGCATCCATCGTCGCTGATTTGCGCATGGACGCCAATGCGGTGATTGCTGCGCTGCTGTTTTGCATTCCAGATTTCGTCGAGAAATCAGCCGAAGCGATTGATAAGCGCTTTGGTCGCACGGTAGCCTCGCTGGTCGACGGGATTAGCAAAGTGCGTAAATTGCGCTCGCTGGCCAAACCCGCCACCAGCAAGGCAGATGACTACGCGCAGCAAATTGAAGCACAGCGCAAAATGCTGCTAGCGATGGTTGAAGACATCCGCGCGGTATTGATCAAGTTGGCGTGGCGCACGCAAACGATGCACAGCATCGCCAAAATTTCAGAAGAGCGTCGCCGCAAAATTGCGCAGGAAACGCTCGATGTTTTCGCGCCCTTGGCTAACCGCTTGGGCGTGTGGCAAATCAAGTGGGAATTGGAAGACCTCGGTTTTCGCTTTTTGCACACCGACACGTATAAAAAAATCGCCAAACTGCTACTCGAGCGCCGCGTCGATCGCGAACACTTTATTGCCGAAGTGTTGAGCACGCTGCGCGCCGAGCTGGCCAAAGCCGGCGTAACGCACGTCGACTTAATGGGGCGACCTAAGCATATTTACAGCATCTGGAAAAAGATGCAGAAAAAGAAGCTCGATTTTTCGGAGCTGTACGACATTCGCGCGGTGCGCGTGCTGGTTGACGACGTGAAGGATTGCTACACCGTGCTCGGCATTGTGCACAATCTGTGGCAGCCGATTCCGGGCGAATTTGACGACTATATTGCGCAGCCGAAGGGTAATTTCTATCGCAGCCTTCACACCGCAGTGATAGGCCCACAAGATAAAGCGGTTGAAGTGCAGATTCGCACTTTTGATATGCACGACCACGCCGAATATGGCGTCGCGGCGCATTGGCGCTACAAAGAAGGTGGGCAAGGCGATGCGCGCTATGAAGAAAAAATCGCTTGGCTGCGCCAACTGCTTGATTGGCGCGAAGACGTTGCCACTGACGACAAATTTACCGACGCGTTTAAAGCCGAATTATTTGAAGACACGATTTATGTGTTAACGCCAGCTGGCCGTGTGATTTCGCTGCCTAAAGGCAGCACACCGGTTGATTTTGCCTATCACTTACACACCGATTTAGGCCACCGCTGCCGTGGAGCGAAGATCAACGGACAAATTGTGCCGTTGTATACCGCGCTAGAAAATGGCCAACGCGTTGAGATTTTGTCGACCAAAGAAGGTGGGCCTAGTCTAGATTGGTTGCATCAAGGCTATGTAAAAAGCCATCGTGCAGCGCAAAAAATTCGCCATTGGGTAAGACAGCAAAACCTTGATGTGGCGATTGAAGCAGGCAAAAACCTATATGAAAAAGAATCGGCACGGGCAGGTGCCAGCCAGCTTAATCAAGAATTAATCGCTACACGCTTAGGTTACAAAACGATAGACGAAGTGCATATCGCCTTGGGCCAAGGCGAAGTCAGCCTGCGCGAGCTCAACCTTGCATTTAGCGATGCGCTGCGCCCAGCTGAAACCGTCACGCCTGAAACACCCGAAGATTATGTCCGAGCGGCACGCGCCACGCAGTATGGCGAAGGCATTTTGATCGAAGGTATCGATAAACTGATGACGATGCTGGCCAAATGCTGCAAACCGGTGCCACCGGATGCGGTGATGGGTTATGTGACCAAAGGGCGTGGCATTTCTATACACCGCTGCGATTGCACGGCGCTAAAACGCTTGGCTGCTGAGGCGCCAGAAAGACTGATTCGTGCCGACTGGGGCAATTTGGCCACGAGTGGCCATGTATTTGCCGTTGATATTGCCGTTGAAGCGCAAGAGCGCGCTAATTTATTGCGTGATTTAACAGATATTATGTCGCGCGAAAAAATCAACGTCAGTGCGGCCAATATGCAAGTGAGGGATGGTCGCGCGCGCATTGCCTTTACCATTGAAATTCGTAATAGCGAGCAATTACAGCGCATTTTCGCTCGCCTACAAGAAGTACCGGGAGTACTGCGCTGCAACCGCACCTAATGTCAGTTTATTTTCTTACTTTGCTAAACCCTTGATTGAATAAATCAATTTCTTGATCTATTTTTTCGTAAGGGTTTTGGCCATTATGCCTGCCGCAAAATATTGACCAAGCCCCTTTAGCCCAGCCTGATTTGGCCGATATCAAACCGATACAGAAGTAAAATAGTTTGATCACAAGGGGTCACACCATGTTCTCGTCTTTACGCCTGCGACTTATTGCTTTTATCGCGATTCTCATCTTGCTGGTAGCAACATTTCTCACCATTGGTGCTTACAGCAAAATGCGCAACGAAATGATTAATACCGGTTTGCGCAACGAGATTATCGGCGTGGAAACCGGCTACACCGTCATGCTGCGTAACTGGATTCATGAGAAAAAATTGATTTTAGGTTCAACAGCGCAAGCTTTGGAAAAAACCAATGATGTTCAAGTGAGTATTGATCAGGCTGTGCGGAGTTCTAGTTTTGACGTTGTCTATTTAGGTACAACCGACAAGCAAATGTTTTACACCAAGGATATGAAGCTGCCACCGGGGTATGACCCCACAGGGCGCCCTTGGTATTTACAAGCAGTTAAAGAAGATAAAGCGATTATGACTCCGCCGTATATTGATGCGGGGACAAAACTACTGACTCTTTCCTTTGCCGCCCCCGTAAAGAAAGATGGTCAACTTTTTGGCGTAGTTTCTTCTGATATTTTCCTGGATGCCATTGTAAAAGATGTTCTCAGCATTAAGATGACGGGCAATGGCTATGCGATTTTGGCGGATAAACAAGGTACGATTTTGGTCCACTCGGATCAAAGCAAAGTGCTCAAACCACTCAGCGAATTAAGCACAGCATTGACCGCCGACATCCTAGCGAATATAGATAAAAGCCAAGACTTCTTCGAAACAGATATTAATGGTGAGGGCAAATTTGTTTTCGCCAAATCGGTCGAAGGCTCTGACATGTATATGGTCATGGTGATCGACAAAGCCACTGCATTGGCGCCACTGCAACAATTGCTGTGGATGGCGATTGGCACATTATTGGTAATTTTGGTGATCGTGATTCCATTGGCGAGCTACCTTGTGAATCGCATGTTGTCTGGTTTGGAACGCGTACGCAAAGGGATGGTGGAAATTTCACAGGGCGAAGGCGATTTAACCCGTCAAATTCAAATTGAAGGCGATGATGAAATTGCCCAAACCGCTAAAGCATTCAATCAATTTACCGCTCGTTTGCGCACCATGTTTAGCGATTTGCGCAAAGAGACCGAAAACCTCACTACCGGGGTTCAGCAGATTAATCAGGTGATTAATACTCTCTCTGACGATTCTCGCGTTTTATCAGACATGGCAGCAACCAATGCTGCAACAATCGAAGAAATTACGGTCAGCATTAGCCACATTGCGGACAATGCAGGTGAAGCGAACGATTTGGTTAACAATACCGGTGCTCTGTCGGCTGATTCGGCCAAAACAATGAACGAAGTAGCGACCGAAGTGGGCAAATC
Organism: Chitinibacter sp. SCUT-21; assembly: GCA_041874755.1. NCBI lineage: Bacteria > Pseudomonadati > Pseudomonadota > Betaproteobacteria > Neisseriales > Chitinibacteraceae > Chitinibacter > Chitinibacter sp. SCUT-21. Next base: position 3,145,181 of record CP102611.1, on the reverse strand, counting down.
AGCGAGCGAAGTTCGCGATCTATCAACCCTGCTCGATCGCCTGAACCAGCGCAGCCAAGAAATCAGCGGCATTATTCAAGTAATTAAAGAAATCGCCGACCAAACCAATTTGCTGGCGCTTAACGCTGCCATTGAGGCCGCGCGTGCGGGTGAACAAGGTCGAGGCTTTGCCGTGGTGGCTGATGAGGTGCGTAAATTGGCCGAGCGTACCAGTACGGCCACGCTGGAAATCACTGGCATGATTGATGGTATCCGTGGCGAGACCAACGAAGCGGTTCGCAATATGGAATCGACCTTGGGGGCGGTGCAATCAGGTGTGAGTTTGTCGAATGAAGCCGCGGAAAAAATCGTCGATATTCGCCGCAATATGAGCCAAGTGATGGAGAAAATGAGCGAAATCGCGCACGCGACTAAAGAGCAGCAAGACGCAACGACAATGATGGCGCAAAGCGCGGAAAATATTACCAGCCAAATGCAGCAATCTGATGCCGCCTTGCACCGCGCAAATGATTCAGTTGCTCAATTGAATCACCTCGCTGGCTTTTTGCGTGAGATGTTTGGTCGCTTTAAAGTTTAACGGGTATTGCCCTATATAGCTTGATAGATAAGGAACACAAAGATATACCATTCAAAAGGCCGCTTTTCAGCGGCCTTTTTATTCACGTCAATTTCACTTCAATTTTTACTTTGCTAACTTTTGTGCTTCACCTGCTTTAATAATTTTCAGGCAGTTCGTGCCGCCCAACATCCCAACCACATCACCAAAGGTGAAGGCGATTAAATCACCGGGTTGCACAATGCCACGGCGCAGCATTTCTAATTCAGCACGAACCAGCAGTGATTCACGATCCGTATTATCGTGCGAGAGCATCACCGGTTCAACATCGCGGAATAATGACAAGCGGCTATAGGTTTCGGCCTCAGGCGTGAGCGCATAAATCGGCACACCAGAAATCACCCGCGACATCCACAACGCGGATGAGCCCGATTGCGTTAAGGCCGCAATCACTTTGACATTCAAATGGTTTGAGGCAAACAAAGCCGCCATCGAAATCGTTTGATCGACGCGGGTATATTCGCCATCGAGCAGCGCTTCGTTGCTCACCTTATAATCCTGCGATTTCTCAGCTTCCAAGCAGATGCGCGACATCGCCTCCACCGTTTCCACCGGATATTGGCCCGATGCGGTTTCGGCCGACAACATGACCGCGTCGGTACCGTCGAGCACAGCGTTCGCCACGTCTGATACTTCTGCACGCGTCGGTACTGGGCTAGAGATCATCGATTCCATCATCTGCGTCGCTGTGATGGTCAGCTTATTCATGCGGCGCGCGGCTTTAATCATGCGTTTTTGCAGCGCAGGCACTGCAGCATCGCCCACTTCAACCGCTAAATCGCCACGCGCAACCATAATGCCGTCTGATGCTTCCAAAATTTCGGCCAAATTCGCAATCGCCTCGGTGCGCTCGATTTTGGCAATCAGCAGCGCTTTGCTACCCGCAGCGCGCAATAAGGTGCGCGCCATATACATATCGGCCGCGCTTTTTGGGAATGATACAGCGACATAGTCTGCGTGCAATTTAGCCGCCACTTTGATGTCTTCCATGTCTTTGGCGGTTAAAGCAGGCGCAGTTAGGCCGCCACCTTGGCGATTAATGCCTTTGTTATTAGATAAAGTGCCACCGACCAGCACCGTGGTAAATACTTTTTGCCCTTCGACCGCATCAACGATTAGCTGAATTTTCCCGTCGTCGAGCAATAAAATATTGCCAGGCTCTACATCGTTAGGTAGTTCTTTGTAGTCCAGCCCCACTACCGTTTGATCGCCGAGCTCGCACGCGGCATCCAGAATAAATTTTGCCCCGTTGGCGAGTTCGATTTTGTTCTTTTTAAATTTGCCAACACGGATCTTTGGCCCTTGCAAGTCGACCATAATCGCAATCGGGCGGCCTACTTTCTTCGCTTGTTCACGCACTAAGGCGGCGCGATCCAGATGATCTTGCGCCGTTCCGTGCGAAAAATTAAGCCGAACCATATTCACCCCAGCCGCCACCAAACGTTCTAACGTTGCGGCATCACTCGAAGCTGGGCCTAGGGTTGAAACAATTTTAGTGCTGCGTAACATGCAAAACTCCTTTCAATTGATTCGGCATTGATGTGCCTAAACGGCAATCGGATTAATTTCTATTTTGAACAGTTAGAAAACAAACGATCTGAGCCTAATCAATTTAAGTTGATTTGCATGCAATATCAGCGAAGTTGTCGCTTAAATGCCAATTTCATTTTCAATCGGTGGCATTGCAGAAAAGAAATGACGAAGTAATTGATTGGACGCGGCTTCGCTAAAAAAGTAGAATGCCGCTTCTGGTTGTCCCTATAGCTCAACAGGATAGAGCACTTGCCTCCTAAGCGAAAGATCCCCGTTCGAGTCGGGGTGGGGATACCAAAAACTAAAAGCCCCATAGCGGGGCTTTTTTATTAACCGTCAGATGAATTGGGTCGTATGCGGCTATTAAATTCATCGAGTATTTTTTGTTCGCGCTGGTTTTCTTTTTTAAGCTCGCTTTGCTCATGCCGCACGCGCAGTGCATCAAAAGCTTTAACTTTCTTCTCGCAGGCCAGCCAATCGGCTTTACGCCGCTCGTACTCTTGGCTGAGACGCGCCACTTCGTCGCCCTGCTGCACCGCAGCACCGTCTAGTTTAGCCAGAAACAATTGAAAATCGCGCCATTGCACCACCGACATCCCTGCCTGAGCACTATTGGCCAAACGAGCGCGATATTCGGCGCGAAAACCATCCACTTGTTCTAACTTGGATTTGGCCAGTAACCACGCGGCTTGCGCTGTTTGCATGGCGCGTGAGGCTTCCTCGCGCTCGTCTTGCGCAAGTTGCAATAAAAAGGCGAAACGAAAAGCGGCCACGAGAAATACCAGCGATGATTAAGGGATAGTGCCTAGCGTTTATTGAGCGAATAATTGCGCCAGCTTCATTCTAGCGCCCTCATAGCCTTCTTGCTCGTTAATGGACTGCTGCAAAAAGGCTTCAAAGCTCGGATGGCGACGGATGGCATCGTCTAACACAGGATCAGAGCCCGGCACATAAGCGCCGACACTAATCAAATCTTTGCTGCGCTGATAGCGTGAATATAAAAATTTAAAGCGGCGCACCATCTCGAATTCTTGATGGCTAATAATATCGTGCATTACCCGCGAGATCGACGCCTCAATATCAATCGCAGGGTAATGCCCCGATTCGGCCAATTGCCGACTCAGGACAAAGTGGCCGTCCAAAATCGCCCGCGCATTATCGGCGATCGGGTCTTGCTGATCGTCGCCTTCCGACAGCACGGTATAAAACGCGGTGATCGACCCGCCGCCTTCACGACCGTTACCGGCGCGCTCGACCAACTGCGGCAAGCGCGCAAATACCGAGGCCGGATAGCCTTTGGTTGCAGGTGGTTCTCCAATCGCCAACGCAATTTCACGCTGCGCCATGGCGTAACGCGTTAGCGAATCCATAATCAGCAGTACATTTTTGCCCTGATCGCGAAAATACTCAGCAATACTCGTCGCATACGCCGCGCCGTACAAACGCAGCAGTGGCGGCGTATCTGCGGGAGCCGCCACGACAACGCTGCGTGCCCGGCCTTCATCGCCCAGAATATTTTCGATAAAATCTTTCACCTCGCGGCCACGCTCGCCGATCAAGCCGACCACCACCACATCGGCCGCAGTGTAGCGCGCCATCATGCCGAGCAGCACCGATTTACCAACGCCGGAGCCAGCAAACAAACCCAAACGCTGGCCGCGCCCTACGGTGAGCATCGCATTAATCGCGCGTACGCCGACGTCCATCACGGTGCGGACTGGCTCTCTATCCATTGGGTTGTAGGCGCGGGAAAACAAAGGGTAATAAGCTTCGTTATTAATCGGGCCTTTGCCATCCAAAGGGCGACCTAAACCATCGAGAATTCGGCCAAGCAAATTCCAGCCAACCGGCACTTGCCGACCATGATCTTCGGCGCGGCGCTGCTCTAGCCGCGGTTGACCAAACTGGGGGCGCCATGCGGCGACTTCTTCGCGCGGCATTACGCTCGCGCCAGGTTCGATACCGTAGACTTCGGCGATGGGCATTAAAAACAGCCGCTGTTCTTGAAAGCCGACGACGACCGCTTCTACGGGGTGGCCACTGGGAGTCATCACATCGCAGGAAGCGCCAATCGGTAGACGCAAACCAACCGCTTCAAGCACCAAACCCGAAACACGCGTCAAGCGGCCGCGAGGCAGCCACGGTTTGACGGTTTTCACCGCCGAACCGCAATCGCGCAAATAATCTTGAATCGACTTAAGCGTCGGGTTCATCTTCGTCTGCTGGCGTTATGGGCGGGATGGGGGCAATAGCTTCAGTTGCGGCTTGCAGATCATTAGGCTCGGTAGCCAAAGGTACTCTACTACCGTATTGCTCTAGAGAAAAATCTAAATCTTGCTTAGAGCCCAATACCCCAATAATTTTCTTCCAGCGGCTAGCAAGCGAAAACTCTAGCTGCGTATTGGGCGTTTCAATGCGGCAACTGCCGGTGCTTAATTGTTCATCGGCAACAAAGCGCCACACGTCTTCCGGCAATTCATAGCGCAAATCGTGCTGTAGTAGCTGCAAATCATCTGGCGCCAAGTAGAGTTTGGCTGGATTTGTCGCAGTGGGTATCGCAGCGAGCGCTTCTCGAATCGGCACTAATAATTGCTTTGGGTGTTGGCGTAACTCGTCACCGATCATTTGCTTGGCGACCAATAAGGCCAACTCCAAGACGGAATCGGCCAACACTTGCTCGCTTTGCTGGCAGGCTTGGGCAATATTTTGCAACAAGGGGCCTAGCTGCTGTAACTCAAGCTGAGCTTGAGCACGCCCCTCGGCTAAACCGGCCTGATAACCTTCTTCATGCGCCTGATGCTGAATCGCTTCGATTTCTTCCGCCGTGGGGTACGGCATCGCATTAGCAATGGCCTCGCTCTGCAAAGCCTCTACAGGTTCGGGAATCGCCTCAACAATAGGCTCGGGTTCGCTTATTTCAAGCGGCTGAGTCTGTGCCAATTCCGGCTCAGCTTCAGGCTGCGGCGCCAATGGTTTATCGAGTAAAGAATTAAACTGCCAGCGCTGAAACTCGGTCAGCTCTTCGCTAGGAATAATACGACGTGGATGACCCGACACTACTTATCCTTACTCAATCATGCCTTCGCCGCCACTACCGCCCAGGACAATCTGCCCCTCATCGGCGAGTCGACGTACGATTTTAAGAATTTCTTTCTGCTCGCCTTCCACTTCAGACAATTTAACTGGCCCTTTGGCTTCCAGATCTTCACGCAACATTTCTGCGGCACGCTGCGACATATTTTTGAAGATTTTTTCGCGCAGCGCTTGGCTCGTGCCTTTGAGCGCAATAATCAGTGAATCCGATTGCACTTCGCGCAGCAAGATCTGAATGCCACGGTCGTCAATATCCAAGACATTATCGAAGGTAAACATTTTGTCCTGAATTTTTTGTGCCAACTCTGGATCGTATTCGCGAATATTGGCCACCGCCGAGGCTTCGACCACGCCGCCCATAAAGTTGAGGATATCCGCCGCCATTTGCACGCCACCAATTGCGCTTTTCTTCAGCTTGTCTGAACCGGATAGCAATTGCGTCAAAACATCGTTTAGTTCTTTCAATGCGGCGGGCTGTACGCCTTCCAAGGTGGCGATCCGAAGTAGAACATCGTTGCGAACGCGCTCAGAGAAATTGCTCATGATTTCGGATGATTGATCAGGCTCTAAATGCACCAAAATGGTCGCGATAATCTGCGGGTGTTCATTGCGGATTAATTCAGCAACGGCAGCAGAATCCATCCATTTGAGCGATTCAATCCCGTTGTTGTCATTGCCCTGCAAAATACGGTCGAGCAGGTTGGCTGCTTTGTCCGTACCAAGTGCTTTGGTCAACACCGAGCGAATATATTCATCTGCAGCGCCCAAATTGGCACGATTTTGCGATGCGGCTATAAAATCACCTAGTACGGCATCCATTTGATCGCGCGTTACGGAGTTCATATTGGCCATTTCAAAACCCAATTTTTGAACTTCCTTTGGACCTAGGAATTTAAATACTTCGACCGCAGCATCTTCACCCAACGACATCAGCAGCAACGCGCTTTTATGCACGCCATCTTCATTTAAATTGGCAGCCATGATTGCTCCTGCTTAGGACACTTTGTTCGGATTAGATTTATCGTCTTGTGGGGTCATCCATTCACGCAAAATAGTCGCAACCATACGTGGATCGTTTCGGGCCAATTCCTTAGCTTGCTGCAACAGATCAGCAAATGCAGCCATTTTATTTTGCTCTTCAGGACTATCATCAGAGCCCCCTTCAATCGAAAAGACACTGCCGCCACCTGGCTCTCCAAGGTCGAGCTCAACCGAGCGCGCCTCTTCACGCGAACGAGAAAGGTCTTTCATCAAAGGCCGTACCACAAAGAACAGTAGATACAGCGATGCGACAAAAATAACGAACATTTTCAAGACTTCAATCGCGTTACCTTGGATGTAATTCAACGCTTTATCAGGTAGCGCTTTTTCTTCCAAAGGCATAGATTCAGCAAATGCAGCGTTTACTACATTGACCGAGTCGCCGCGATCTTTGTTGTAACCAATCGCCTCGCGGACCAAATTATTAATTTGCGTCATCTCCGCTGCCGTGAATGGCACGTAAGCAATTTTGCCTTCTTTATCTTTGCCAGCCTTATAGTTTAATACCACAGCTGCAGAGAGCCTTTTTACAATGCCAACCGGTTGTTTTACATGCTGGATGGTTTTATCCACTTCGTAATTGGTCGTTGCGTCTTTGCGTGTATTTGCCGCTACGCTAACGCCAACTGCGCTCGCATCCGACGCCACCGGTGCAGTGATTGGTGCTGCAGCCGCGCCTGGGGGCTGATTGGATAGCGCACCTGGGACCCCCATGGCGTTATCGACGCCAGAGCGCCCTGATTGATCGCTGGTTTGCTGGCTTCGAATCGCAGCAGCATTAGGCGGTGAATTAGGCTTAAAACTCTCCGAGGTTTGCTCAATTTCGGCAAAATCGACTTGAGCGGTAATTTCGGCACGGACATTGTCTTTACCAACGATTGGGGCCAAAATCGTTTGCACCCGCTCAACAAATCCACGCTCGATTTGGCTCACATATTGCAACTGACGCTGATCTAAATTACCGCGCGAATTCAAATCGGCAGAGCGCGATAACAGATTACCGTCCTGATCAACCACGGTAACGTTTGCAACTGGCAAGCCAGGAATGCTGGATGACACTAAATGAATAATGCCGGCCACTTGTCCACCATCAAGCACTCGTCCCGGGTGCAGAGTGAGTACAATCGATGCCGATGGTTTTTGTTGGTCACGCAGAAAAACGGTTTGTTTGGGTGTTGCCAAATGAACTCGAGCTTTTTCAACCGCAGAAATTGATTCAATAGAGCGGGTTAACTCACCTTCAACCGCACGCTGGTAATTGACCTGCTCGGCAAACTGCGAAACACCAAACTTTTGGTTATCAAGTAACTCAAACCCAACATTACCCGCCTTTGGTAAGCCTTGGGCAGCAAGTTTGAGTCGTACATCGTAGATGTTTTCCGCAGGAACAGAAATCATGCCTGCATCGAGTTTATAAGGGATTTTCATCTGCTCGAGCGACTGAACGATGGCACCCCCATCTTTGTCTGGCAGATTGGTAAAGAGGATCCGGTAAGCGGGCTCACGCGACCACAGCAAAGAACCGACAACAGCTGCAATTATTACGGCGACCATCACCATCGCCATCATTTTGCGGCCAGGGGGCAACGCATCGAAGCGTTGTCGAAGCCCGCCGATATTTCTTGCTGTCACCAAGGAGTTATCTGTTGCGACGCCCGCTTCTGCCATACCCTACCGATTATCAGTGCTGCAGGTTAAACCTGCATATTCATAACTTCCTGATAGGCAGTAACGAGCTTGTTACGAACTTGAACCATGGTTTGAAAACTCAAGCTGGCCTTTTGCAATGAGACCATCACATCTTGCAAATTGGCATCAGGATCGCCCGATTGAAATGCGACCTGTTTAGCTTGAGCATCCTGCGATACTTGGTTAACTTGATCAATAGATTCTTTCAGTACATCGGCAAACTTGGGTGCACCAGGCACTTCGGTTGGCTGATTGACCGTTTGGCCTGAAGCCAATGCAGACATTGATCTTAATTCACCGAGCAGCTGATCGATTCCCTGCACGCTCATGACTACCTACCTTCCTTGCAAAATTGTAGGGGCGCAAGCCTGTTGCAGCAAGCACTTCCTACGCCTTGTCGTGTTAAATTGGCAAACTACCGTCCTCTTCACGGTATTGCGCTAGTTTATAGCGCAGTGTTCGCTCACTCATGCCCAATTTTTCTGCCGCAGCCTTTCTCACCCCACCCACAGACTTTAGAGCATCAAGAATCATGGTTTTTTCCATATCCTTGATATTACTGCTCACGGGCACAGGTTCTGCATCGACCACTGCACCGGCAATTTTTGCCGCCTGATGCGGCAAAAAAAGGTGATCAGCGGCAACTTCATCCCCAGGAGCTAAAATCAGGGCGCGCTGCATTACATTATCCAATTCTCGAATATTGCCAGGCCAAGTGTGATGCGTAAGTGCATTTTGCGCTGACTCTAGCAGTACAGGCACTCGGCGCTTTTGTACAGCCGCATACCTTGAAAGCATATTACGTGCCAAAGGCAATATATCGTCAATTCGATCTCTCAAAGAGGGAATTTGCAGAGGAAAGACATTAAGACGATAAAACAAATCCTCTCTGAAACGCCCGTCTTTTACCTCTAATGCAAGATCCCTATTCGAAGTCGCCAGTACCCGAATATCCAAGGCAATTGACTTAACCCCTCCTACTCGCTCGAGCTCTCGCTCTTGCAGCACACGGAGTAGTTTTGCTTGGAGTGGCAATGGCATTTCGGTGACTTCATCTAACAATAAAGTGCCGCCTTGCGCTTGCTCAAACTTACCAATATGGTGAGTTGCAGCCCCAGTAAAAGCCCCTTTTTCATGCCCAAATAAAGTGGACTCTAATAATTGCTCTGGAATCGCTGCGCAATTTATCGCAACAAACGGCTTGCTCGAACGAGCACTATGGCGATGAATAAATCGCGCTAACACTTCTTTACCAACCCCAGATTCCCCAGTGAGCATGATGGATGCATCAGAAAAAGCGGCTCTGCGTGCCACATCTAATAATTGCTGCATCGGAACTGATTCAGCAACCAGTTGATCCTCACCAACATCTGGCAACAAATAACGCCCCACCAGCTCTAAAAGCGCAGCAGGCTCAAAAGGTTTTGGTAAATAATGGCTTGCACCAGCGTGCAAAGCACTGACTGCCTTTTCAATCACCCCATACGCTGTCATCAAAATAACCGGAAGACACGGATAACGTTGCTTAATTTCAACTAGCAGTGCTTCACCATCCATCGGCTGCATTTGTACATCAGAAACAACCAGACCAACTTGTTGGCTTTCGATCACTTTCAATGCTGATTGACCATCTTCGGCAATTAATACTAAATATCCATCAAGCTCTAGCGTATCAACTAAGGCTTCACGTAAATCATCATCATCTTCAACAATTAAAACCGGTAAGGTCATGTAAACCCTTTAAATCCGCAACGCACGGCTACTATTATTAGCAATCCAATTCATGACCTTCTGCGTCATGTCTTTTAGAGACACCACTTCATGAACACCACCAACAGCAATGGCTTCCTTAGGCATCCCAAACACAACGCAACTTGCTTCATCTTGAGCAAAATTATGCGCTCCTGCTTGGTGCATTTCTAACATACCTTGAGCACCATCTTTACCCATGCCGGTTAGAATTACACCAACAGCATTCCGTCCCGCGATGTTCGCAGCTGAACGGAAAAGAACATCAACCGAAGGGCGATGTCGATTCACAGGTGGCGCTTGTGATAACTCACAAATATAGTTGGCCCCAGACACACCCAGTAAAAGATGCGAATGACCAGGCGCAATATACGCATGCCCAGGCAAAATTCGTTCGCCATGCTCAGCTTCTTTCACAGATATTCTGCATAACGAATCAAGACGATTAGCAAATGATTTGGTAAACGACTCAGGCATATGTTGCGCAATCAAAATAGCCGGAGCATCAGGAGGAATCGGCATCAAAAACTCTTTCAATGCTTCAGTCCCACCGGTAGATGAGCCAACGATAATTAATTTCTCTGATTTTAATAGTGGTCGAGACACTTTAGGTAGAACCGCATCCGCAGTATTGCTAGGTGCCACTGGCGCAATCGGTTCACGAACCATACTTCTTACTTTTGCTTTTGACGCCATTCGAATTTTATCGCGAATCTCTTCAGAATATTCCTCGATTTTACTCGCAATATTCATTTTTGGCTTTGCAATAAAATCAACTGCACCAAGCTCAAGTGCTCGCAACGCAACTTCGGAGCCTTGCTCGGTCAATGAAGAAATCATCAATACGGGAGTTGGCTTCAGACGCATTAAGCGGGCCAAAAAATCGAGTCCGTCCATTTTGGGCATTTCAACATCTAAGGTGATTACGTCTGGATTTAGTTCACGTATCAGCTCCCGAGCAACTAATGGATCTGGCGCAGTTGCTACGCACTCCATATCACCCGCTTTATCGATCACTTCTTTCAGTAACGACCTGATCAGGGCCGAGTCATCTACCACCACTACCTTTATCTTAGGCATTTTTATCAACCTCATGCGCCAAATCAGTTAAACAACTCGATGTCTCCACCCTTATCCATATGGCTAAGACGTGAGCCATACACTTTTTCACGCTCAACAATCGTATTATTGTGAACTGATTTTAATTTTTTAACTAAAACACGACCATTTTTAGGAAAAAAATAAACTTTTCGTGGAAAAATATCGAGTAAATCTTCTGCCACAATCGGAATTTGCTCTATGGATAGAAAGGTTTTCACAAACTCAACATTTCTCAAGCCCACATTCGAGACCGTAAAACCACGCAATACATTGCCACCACCAAAAACCTTAGCTTCCAACCTATTTTTCTTTGCACCTTGTTTTAGAAGTTGATTGATTAGCACTTCCATTGCATAGGTTCCATATCGGGTCGACAAACCATTAACCGTCGCCATGTCTTCCTGTGATTCTGGCAGCATAAAATGATTCATTCCTCCGATACCTGTTACAGCATCTCGCACGCAAGCAGCCACACATGAACCTAAGACAGTCACCAAAACCATCTCTCTACCCGTCACATAATATTCACCGGGCAATATTTTTGCCGCCTCGATCGAGAAATTTTTGTCATAGTAAATCGTTGGAGCTAACACCTCTTCATAATCAGAAATTGACATTAGGGTTTACTCCATATTGCTTTGGCCTTATCTGAAAGTTGATAGGTCGTTTTTCCAAACGATCGATAATAATCAGACATAAAATGTAGATTCTCTGAATGACCAACGTACAACAACCCATCTTCTTTTAATAATCGACCAATTTTCTCTAAAATTATTTTTTGCGTTGCCTGATCAAAATAAATCATTACATTTCGGCAAAAAACGGCATCAAATTTACCAGATAAAGGCCAGCGATCATCTAGCAAATTAATTTGTTGAAATTCGAGCAAGTCACGCAGGGCTTTTTTTGCCATAACCTTGCCCGCATTATTTTTGTTTCCCTTCAGAAAAAAGTTACGTTTACGCTCCAGCGACAATTTTTCCAACTTATCAATCGAATAAATACCCTGCGCAGCTGTTCTAAGAACATTGGTATCTAAATCTGAAGCAATAATCTCTACAGGGGGCTTGGCTAAATTAAAGGCCTCAATTGCCGTCATTGCCAATGAATAGGGCTCTTCACCCGTAGATGAAGCCGCGCACCAAATACGAAATGGGTGCGATGCACTTCTTTGCATTTGCTCAGCCAATAAATCAAAGTGGTGTGACTCTCTAAAAAAAGAGGTCAAATTAGTGGTTAGGGCATTGATAAACTGTTGCCATTCCTCTGAATCGGGATTTTGTTCAAGCCAGCGCAAATACCCAGAGAAGGTATCATACTGTAAAGCACGCAACCTCCTAGCTAGGCGGCTATACACCATCTGCTGCTTGCTTTCATTGAGACGAATACCAGCTCGTCGATAAATTAAATCGACCACTTTTGCAAAATCGGCTTTGGTGTAATTAAATTCATGATCATTTTGCATAACGTCAACCGTCGGGCCTTAGCAAATTGGAGCTTAAAACTTGCGAGTAAAAAGAGGGGCTTAGAGCCCCTCTTTGACCTAAAGCAGAACATCATCATCAGGAGCGAGCGGGATTAAAACTCCTCCCAATCATCATCAGCGCCTCCTAAATTAGGCACATTTCGGTTTGCAGCCTTAGCGGTAACAGGTTTAGCGGCGGCAGCAATCACTCTGCTCGGCACACTTGCTGCAGTGGGGGCTCGTTTACTCGATTGCGTATTCAGCATTTTTCCACCAAGCAATTTGAAAATACCAACAGTTTGCGTCAGATTATTCGCTTGATCCTCTAGGCTTTCTGCCGCAGCTGCCGCCTCTTCAACCAAGGCCGCATTTTGTTGCGTATTTTCATCCATGTGTGTAATGGCTTGATTGACCTGCTCAATCCCTGCGCTTTGTTCGTTCGATGCGGCAGAAATTTCGCTCATGATATCGGTGACGCGCCGTACCGCACTCACCACATCCTGCATGGTATGGCCAGCCTGATCGACTAATTTAGAACCCGCTTCCACTTTAACGACTGAGTCACCAATCAGATTTTTGATCTCTTTTGCTGCACCGGCAGAGCGTTGCGCTAAATTACGAACTTCGGAAGCAACAACCGCAAAACCACGCCCCTGCTCACCTGCTCGCGCCGCCTCAACTGCAGCATTGAGCGCCAAGATATTGGTTTGGAAGGCAATTCCATCTATCACCGAAATAATATCGACAATTTTCTTCGCAGAATCATTGATATCGGACATCGTTGAAACGACTTGGCCAACGACCTCACCACCTTTAACCGCAATATCGGAGGCGCCAATCGCCAGCTGATTGGCTTGTCGCGCATTTTCGGCGTTTTGCTTCACAGTCCCAGTCAGCTCTTCCATACTTGATGCAGTTTCTTCCAAGCTTGCGGCTTGCTGTTCCGTGCGACTAGACAAATTACTATTACCAGCAGCAATTTCTTGCGAGGCCACATTAATGGTCGATGCTGCTTCTTGAATGTTGGTGACAATTTCAGCCAAACGATCACAAGTCATATTGCAGTCGTCTTTCAATTGCCCCAGTAAGCCACGATAATCAGCGCTGATTTTTTGCGTTAAATCACCTTGGGCAAGAGCACCAAGAACACGGGCCACATCACTCATCCCGGCCTCGCTCGAGCTGAGCATTTGATTCATGCCTTCAGCTAGCTTGAGCATAAAGCCCTCTTTCCCTGCCGAACTGAGGCGGCGCGAGAAATCACCATTAACAGCGGCTTCAACCAGGGTACTTACTTCATTTTCAATCGCCACTTCTGCCGTACGATCCACCCATTCAACCACCGACCCTAAACGTTTTCCGGCATGATCAAATACCGGATTAGCAATCAATAAGAATGTTTGGCCGGCAACGGTAATTTGTGAACGATAAGTATTGGTCAAGTTGGCCAACAAAGTAGACTGATGGCTTGGGTTACGATGGAAGCCATCCATATTGGTACCAATCAATTTGCTGACATTAAAGTTGGGGAGCACTTTTCTGAGTTCAGGCTCAACCCGAGACAGCATCGCGGTCACAGCCTTGTTCATATACACAATATTGCGATTTTCATCTGCCAGCATGACGTTGGTCGAAGTGGCTTCCAGCGCACCCAAGATCCGTGCATTCTCTTCGGCCATTTTGCGTTCACGATTTTCAGCTTCAATAGCTTCAGTACGGTCTAGCCATTCAACGACATAACCTTCGCGGCCATTTTTCTCATTCATTACGGGGTTAACAATTAAGGCAAAGGTGCGTCCGCCAACCACAATGCTAGTGCGATGCTCACCATTCAGGCGGTCAAGCATGCTGCGTTGATGGCTTGGGTTTTTGTGGAAGCTATCAATATTCACACCAATCACATTGCGCGCATTAAATTGTGGCAAATCTTTGCGAATATCTGCTTCGGCATTTTGCAAAAGTTTTTCTACTGCTCGATTACAGTAAATAATATTACGATCTGCATCGGAGATCATCACACTGGTTGAAACAGAATCCAGCGCCGTTTTAACTCGGGCGTTATCAGCCGCCATTTTCGCGGAGTCTCGTAATTTCAATTGCAAAGTACGAATTTGAGCTAGCAGACTCGACTCTGCCACACCCGCTACATTCAAATCTTGGCTTAAATCACCGTCCGCAATTTTATTAACTTGAACTTGAACATACTCAAGGTCCGCACCTAATTGGCGACGCAGGCGACGAACCAATAATGTGCCAATAGCTATAGCGATGATGAGACCAATGATGGAAGTGACAATAATTTGGTTTTTTAAGGTCTCTGCGGATTCTTCCAAATCTTTCGCGCTAGCTAAAGCACCTTCTTGTTCTTGTTTGCCAAAATCCAGGATCACATCGCGATATGCATTAAACGAATCACGTAACTCGCCCATGACAAAACTACGGCTCTCTGCAACATTACCTGAGTCAAACAAGGATTTAAATTTCTCTTGCGCAGCAACAAAGGCCGAACGCTTCTCTTTAACCTTATTAATATAATCAAGCGCTTCGGCATCATTAATGCTTTTTGCCTGGTTTTCAATTTCTTCTACTGTTTTACCAATATTTGCTCGTGTAGCCAAAACCCTAGCCCATTCTTCATCCGATTTGGCTTTATCCTCAGGCGTGCTATTACCCAATATTTGCATATTGCGCAAAGAACGCGCAATCGTATTGGCATCATTAATGATTTCTTGCGTTTTAACTAAATGAGGTAAATGATCTTCAGTCAGATCTTTCATATCCGCTGAGGTTGCCGTAGCTGCGCGATAGGATACCGCCGCTAAAATAATGATGACTAAAACTAGCACACCGATCCCAAGGCTAAGGCGGCGATTTAATGTCATGTTCTCCATGTTTTTCTCCTTATGCAGCAACCGCTTCAACCAGTGCCATATCGGCACTTGTCATGAGTTTCTCAATATCGACCAAAATAATCATTCTTTCGTCAACCGTACCTAACCCTAAGATATAAGCGGTGTCCAATGCCGCACCGAACTCAGGAGCACTGCGTAATTGATCGGTAGCCAACGTCATCACATCCGATACCCCATCGACGACAATGCCTAATGTTCTTTGCGCCACATTTAAAATAATTACTACGGTGAATTGATCATACGTTGGGTTTCCAATATTAAATTTAATTCTTAAATCCACAATGGGTACAATATTGCCGCGTAGATTGATCACACCTTTAATAAAATTTGGCGAATTGGCGATACTAGTTACCGCATCGTAACCACGAATCTCTTGGACTTTGAGTATATCAATACCGTATTCTTCTTTACCCAAAGCAAAAACCAATAACTCACGGTTCACTTCTTCATCTTTTACTATTTGGTCCATATAACCTCCTACGCAGCCACTTTGGCGATATCTGAAGATGAAATGTGTTGTGCCATTTTTACCAAGGCGGCCACATCTAAAATAAATGCCACATGGCCATCACCCATTATTGTTGCCCCGGCCACGCCATTAACTCGACGATAATTAGTCTCTAGATTTTTTACTACCACTTGATGCTGCCCTAATAAATCATCGACAAATAAAGCGACCTTCTGACCTTCAGCCTCTAAGATAATGACTAAACCTTCTTCAAATGATCTAATTTTTGTTGGCAAATTGAATATGTCATAAAGCGCAATCAGAGGAAGATATTCTCCTCGAACGTTAATAACGTTGCCACGCCCAGCCAGCGGTTTTATTTCTGTAGTCCTAGGCTGCAATGATTCAATAATGAAGGTTAATGGAATAATATAGAGTTCATTTGAGGCAGAAATTGACATGCCATCCAAGATCGCCAATGTCAGTGGTAAACGAATACTCATGGTTGAACCAACGCCAGTCATTGACTGAATTTCTACTCGGCCACCCATTGCTTGGATATTTTTTCTCACTACATCCATACCGACTCCACGACCAGAAACGTCGGTAATTTCGGCTGCAGTTGAAAAGCCTGCTTCAAAAATCAACATCCATACTTCGTTATCCGACATATTGTCGCTAACATTCATGCCGCGTTCTTTAGCTTTATTTAAGATTCGTTCGCGACTTAAGCCAGCACCATCATCACTGACCTCGATCACAATATTGCCGCCCTGATGAAAGGCTTTGAGCGTTAAAGTACCCTGCTCTTGTTTATTGCGAGCGAGGCGCGTCTCCGGCATTTCTATGCCATGATCTAAACTATTTCTGACCAAGTGAGTTAATGGATCGCTAAGTTTTTCAATAAATCCTTTATCCAACTCGGTATTTTCACCAATCATTCGTAATTCAACTTTTTTTCCTAATTTACCCGCCAAATCACGCACTAAACGGGGATAGCGATTAAATACAAAGGAAATTGGCATCATGCGAATTGACATTACCGACTCTTGCAATTCGCGCGTATTACGCTCAAGCTGAGCAACACCACTTAATAATTTTTCATGCAGGACAGGATCAAGCTGCAGGGCATTTTGCGCCAGCATCGATTGGGTAATGACTAATTCACCGACCAAATTCAATAATTGATCCACTTTCTCCACGCTAACTCGGATCGAGCTATCGGGATTTTTGTCAGTAGCACGCTCATTTGCAGACCGTACAGGAGCCACGGTGGTAGGTTCTGTGGGTACTGAATTGGTAACTGGCTCGTTTTGGGGGGGAGGGGGAACAATAGGCACGGGAGTAAAAAAACCATACCCCTTGTTTTCATCCGCAATCGACGTTTCCACAGGGGGGGCTAAAGGTTCAAAGAAACCAAAACCCACATCAATTTGCGGCGTGGGTTCAATTTCCGGCATAAAGAACCCAAAATCAGGGGATTCATCGCTTGAATTCTCGATCGATACCCGTTCTGGTGCGACTAAAAATGCAATTGAATCCTGTATTTTCTGCCGCGGGGTATCCGTTTTAATCCGGTAGCGCCATGGGCTAAGCGCATCTCCTGGCTCGTAGTCATCCACTTCACCAAAACGAGCTAACTCACTGGCTAATAAAGACGAATCAAAATCTTCACCAGCTTGAATTACTATGGTCAGCGCTGCCAAATCATTCGGCACGGCGACCGTTTCGTCGGCAACCAGGCGAGTTAACATGTCGGTAATGCGGGTAATTTCGTCACTATCAATATCGCTATTGTCTCGATGAGAAGCCAAAATCGCTTGCAGCACATCACCCGATTGTAAAAAGGCATCGACCATTTCGGGTTTGAGTGCAATTTCATTTTTGCGAATCCGATCAAGCAGGTTCTCTAAAACATGCGTTACTTCAGTTAGATCAGTAAATCCAAAAGTAGCCGCCCCCCCTTTGATCGAATGAGCCGCACGGAAAATAGCATTGAGGTCTTCTGGATCTGGTGAAGTCACATCCAATTTGAGCAACAAGGCTTCCATATTTGCCAAGTGCTCTGCGGCTTCATCAAAAAAAACCGCAATAAATTGGCTCATATCGATTGTCATAACTCCCCCTCGCCAATGCGGCTAACCGATGACTTTGCGCACCACTTCAAGCAGCTTTTGCGGATCAAACGGTTTGACGAGCCAACCTGTTGCTCCAACTGCTCGGCCTTGTTGCTTCATGGCATCGCTAGATTCTGTGGTTAGCATTAAAATCGGTGTTGCTGCATATTGCGGCAAGCCGCGCAAGGTACGAATCAGCGTTAAGCCATCCATTCCGGGCATGTTTTGATCGGTAAGGACTAAATCAACTTGTGCGGCTTTAGCCTGAGTTACCCCAGCATTGCCATCAACGGCTTCAACCACTTCATAGCCCGCGCTGCGCAAAGTGAAGCTGACCATCTGCCGTATGGAAGCTGAGTCATCCACCGCTAGAATTTTTTTTGCCATACTTCCCCCTTCATCACAAACGTCATACATAACCGGATGGCGCGACGCACAAAAGCGCTTGAGCCGTTTCTGTTTATAGGCAAGACTGCGAAGCAATGCCATTTAAAATGCAAGAAACCAACACAATCTTTGCAAACACTGTCATTAAACACCTGATTTATTTGTATTTTTGAGTATCGAAATGTCAGAACCAATCCCGCCACATCCCATTTTGTATTCATTTCGTCGGTGCCCGTATGCGATGCGCGCACGTTTGGCGATCCGCTTAAGTGGACTCACAGTAGAGTTACGAGAAGTGGTACTACGCGACAAACCAGCAGAGCTATTGAACACCTCGGCCAAAGGCACTGTGCCAGTGCTGCAATTGCCCACGGGGGAAGTCATCGATCAGAGCCTAGACATCATGCGCTGGGCGTTTGAACATCGCGACCCACTGGGCTGCTTACAAGACAACTTGGCGGCGCAACTAGCACTCATCAAACTGCACGACACACAATTTAAACCCTTACTTGATCGCTATAAATATCCAGAGCGCCATCCAGAATTAAGCTTCGCCGAGCATCAATACCAAGCCATGTATTGGCTTAAAAGTCATATTGAAGCTAATCTAGATAAGCATACCCACCTATTCAGCAATAAGGTTTCACTTGCCGATCTAGCGATCATGCCTTTTATTCGGCAATGTGCCGCAGTAGACGCGGCGGCGTTTGCGCAGCATGCCAGCCCTCAATTACAACAGTGGTTATCGCATTGGCTCGCGTCTGAGCTTTTGCACGCGTGCATGGAAAAATACCCGCAATGGCGAGCAGGTCAGGCGCCGGTGCTGTTTGGCGCAAAGTAAAATCACCGGACGGCGGTATTTCAAGCCACAATTTGCGCGGGGTTTAATCTAAATCGAATCTGCGTTGATGCGTCGATATTTTGGCCGCACCGCGCTCATGCTAGAATAGCGCCCAATTAAATTAACCAGATTGAACGGGTGCAGCATGGCAGGTCATAGCAAGTGGGCAAATATTCAGCATCGTAAAGGCCGTCAGGACGCCAAACGCGGCCAGATTTTTACCAAGCTGATCAAAGAAATCACCGTTGCGGCCAAAATGGGCGGCGGCGATGTCACGATGAACCCACGTCTGCGTCTGGCGATTGATAAAGCCAAAGCGCAATCGATGCCAAAAGACAATATCGAAAGCGCAATCAAACGCGGTACCGGCTCGCTCGACGGCGTTGATTACATCGAAACACGTTATGAAGGTTATGGCTTGGGCGGCGCAGCGGTAATGGTTGATTGCCTCACTGACAACCGCACCCGCACCGTGGCTGATGTGCGCCATGTATTTAGCAAATACGGCGGCAATATGGGCACCGACGGTTGCGTGAGCTTTCAGTTTAAACATTGCGGCTATTTGATTTTCGCACCCGGCACTGACGAAGATGCGTTGATGGAAGCGGCACTCGAAGCTGGCGCAGACGACGTGACAACAAATGAAGACGGCTCGATCGAAGTGATCACGCCACCATACGAATTCGTGACGATCAAAGAAACGCTGGAAGCGGCCGGTTTCAAAGCCGAAATGGGCGAATCAACGATGAAGCCACAAGGCGAAACCGAGTTGACTGGCGACGATGCGATCAAAATGCAAAAACTGATCGACATGATGGAAGCGCTCGACGACGTGCAAAACGTTTACACCACCGCGGTTTTTGACGAAGAAGAATGATCTGCGGCTTGTAAATAGCTTCATCAGCCCCACACTGCTGAGCACGTGGGGCTTTTTCTTGCCCAAAATATTCTAATGAACGGAGAAATCGCCGATGCTTAGCCGACTCGAACTAAAAATCATGCCGATGGTGCTGGTGTTGATTTTTGCGCTGGCGATGGCGGCGCTGAAATGGGCTTTGCCGGCAGTGAATTTACTATTGCCGCTCAATGGCCTGCTCGGCGTTGGTTTGATCTTGCTCGGCGTTGCGATTGTGCTGGCCGGCGGCTGGGCGTTTCGCCAAGCGCAAACGACGTTTAACCCGCGCACGCCCGATGCGGCGCGCGAATTGGTCGTCAGCGGCGTGTACCGCTATTCGCGCAACCCGATGTACCTCGGCTTTTTGCTGGTTTTAATCGGTTGGGCCGATCTGTTGGCCAACTTGGCCAGCTTCGCCATGCTGCCCTTGTTTGTACTGTATTTAAATCGTTTTCAAATTCAGCCTGAAGAGCGCAGCATGCACGCGCTGTTTGGCGCAGATTTTGCCCGCTATTGCCAGCAGGTACGGCGCTGGATTTAATCGGCCAGCGCCATTTGCCCATTTATTGCGTCACAGGGCGGCTTGGATCGCTGCACCACTCGCTCCACGAGCCCGGATACAGTCGCCCACCAGATAAGCCCGCCACTTCCAGCGCCAGCAAATTATGGCATGCAGTTACCCCACTGCCGCATTGATGGACAAGCTGCTTTGGCTCTAAATCACCGAGCAATACCCCCCACTCAGCGCGCAAAGCTTCTGCCGACTTGAAGTAGCCATTTTGCAAGTTCAGCATAAAGGAACGATTGGCCGCGTCTGGTATATGCCCAGCCACCGGATCCAAAGTTTCGCCAATACCGACAAACCGCTCGGCGCTGCGCGCGTCGACAACTTGAAAGTCGCCCGACTCCAAATTAGCCAACACCTCGTCAGCACTCACATGGCAGGCTTCGTTGATTTGCACATCAAATTGCACCGGCTTGATTGCGGCGATTTCGCTGAGCAACTCACCGCCCGCCGCTTGCCACGCAGCCAATCCGCCATCGAGCACCTGTACGCGCTCGGCCCCAAGCCAGCGCAGCAACCACCACAAGCGCGCGGCGAACGGGCCGCCGCTGCTGTCGTAAGCGACGACGTGCGTGTCGCGGGAGATGCCGAGCCCGCCCAATTTAATCGCCAACGTCGCCGCATTCGGCAGCGGGTGGCGACCATTTTTACCCGTTTTCGGCGCGGATAAATCTTCATCTAAATGCAAAAAGCGCGCGCCAGGTATATGGCCAGCCAAGTATGCAGCGCGGCCGGCATCGGCTTCGGCATTGCCCAATACATGGCGACAATCGACGACGACAACCTTGCCTTGCGGCAACAGGTTTTTTAATTCTGCGGCAGAAATCAGCGGTTTCATCGTAACTCCTTCTAGGGGTATTGGCTTAAACCTTGCTCATCACATTAAGTGCAGCTTGATACACCTCTGGGGTAGCTGCAGCAATCACGCGACCCGAGCTGCTGCGCGTTAAGGCTTGGCCTTGCCAATCGGTCATCAGGCCGCCAGCTGAAATCACCACCGGCGCTACGGCCGCAAAATCGTGCAGCTTCAAACCTTCTTCAACGACGACATCCAAACCACCTGTCGCCACCAAGGCGTATTGATAGCCGTCGCCGCCGTAAACGGTAAAGCGGCCGCCTTGCTGAAATTGCATAAACGCGTCGCGCCCCGCGTCACTAAAATACTGCGGCCCCGTTGTGCCGACGCGTGCGCGTGATAATTCGCTAATTTGGCTAACTGAAACGGGCTGATCGTTTAAGGTGCAACCCTGCCCGACCACGCCGACCCAACGCTCGTTGGCAATCGGCTGGTTCACGACGCCCAGCACTGGCACGCCGCGATACAAGAGGCCAATTAGCGTGACAAACAGCGGACGCCCCGTGATAAAGGCCTTGGTGCCATCGACCGGATCGAGCACCCACACCCAATCGGCGTCATCGCGCTCGGCGCCAAACTCCTCACCAATAATGCCATCTTGCGGGCGCTCGGCATTAATCAGCGCGCGCATCGCCAATTCGGCTTCGCGATCGGCTTGCGTCACGGGGCTGGCGTCAGATTTATCATCAATCGCTAAACCACTGCGGTAAAACGGGCGAATGACTGCGGCGCTGGCGTCGGCGAGTTTTTTGGCAAAGGCAATTTGTTCTAGGCTAGGTATCACAATGAACTCCTGAAAGTATGCTGCATATTTTACGAGCTTTTATGCGAAGGCTCTATGAATCACACATTTCGCATTGATTTAAGTCGTAATGTATCGAGAATTGTTTTTATTTATATTTCTATTCAATTACTTAAGCTGAAATTTTTCTTGAAATTCCCGACTAAAAGAGTACACTTTTCTAAAAATAACGATCTGGCTTAGATCGTTTTTTTATTTGAATCTAGATTGGCTCAGCCAACAGGAGAATACGATGCAAGGCGATAAATCAGTCATCACGGTGCTCAATGGCATTTTGGCCAATGAGCTGATTGCCATTAACCAAACCTTTCTCCACGCCCGTATTTATAAAAACTGGGGCTTTAAGGGCCTGAACGATAAGGTTTACCACGAATCTATCGACGCAATGAAACGCTCAGATAAATTGATCGAGCGCGTGTTATTTCTAGAAGGTCTGCCTAATTTACAAGACTTGGGCAAATTACTGATCGGCGAAGATGTGCAAGAAATGCTCGCCTGTGATTTAACACTGTATACCGGCTTTTTGGGCAAACTGCGCGACGCGGTTAAAACGTGCGAAGCCGCGCAAGATTATGTCAGCCGCGATGTATTAGAAGACATCTTGGAAGAAGAAGAAGAATACGTCGATTGGCTAGAAACCCAACAAACCCTGATTAAAGAAATGGGCTTGCCAAATTACCTGCAATCACAAGCATTTGGCTCATAATTAAGCGCCGCACAGGAGAATACATCATGCAAGGAAGTGCAAAAGTACTCGCTGGTCTTTCCGACTTGCTCGCGGCCGAATTAACTTCGGTCGATCAATATTTTGTTCATAGCCAGATGTATCACAACTGGGGCTATGGCAAATTGTTCGAGCGCATCGATCACGAGCGCCAAGATGAAATCGGCCATGCGACCAAACTGATCGCGCGTATTTTATTTTTAGAAGGCATCCCCAATGTTGCCGCTCGCACGCCGCTGCGCGTCGGCAAAGACGTGAAAGAAATGCTCGAATTTGATTTGCAAACCGAGTATGAAGTCGCTGCAGCCTTGAAAAAAGTGATCGCAGTCTGTGAAGCCGAGCAAGATTATGTGACACGCGAAATGCTCGTTGGTCTGCTCGACGACACCGAAGTGGATCATGCACACTGGCTAGAGCAACAGCTCAATCTGATTAAAGCGATGGGCTTGCAAAACTATCTGCAATCGCAAGCGTTTTAAGCTAAGTTAAAGAGGTAGGCACGGACAGATTGCTGGGCAAGCCCAGCCCTGACCGATGACCAAACAAAAAGCCCGAGTTTAACTCGGGCTTTTTGTCATGTATTGATCTGTACGCAAGTTGGATATTTGGTCTTAGCGCTATACCGAACAGCGTATTAGGCAAATACCAAGTCTTGCAAATCAGCGAGCATTTTCTCTTCATAGCTTTGCACCGCCTCATGCAAAACTTGCTTGGCGCAAGAAGTGCATTTACCGCAGCATGTGCCTGCTTGCGTGGCGCGCTGTAATTGAATGTAGCTACGAACACCATCTTGCTCGACGGCTTTGCGAATCGCTTTATCGCTGACATTATTACAAACGCAGACAATCATATTGAGAACCTAATTAATATCCGTTCTCATTATCTACAAAACTTTTGCCACTGACAAGACTATTTTTACACCGCCGATTAGCGGCAATTTACAATAGCACTTGTCATGCAACGCAGGAAAAGCCATGCCCCGCATCCAAATTGAACGCGCGATTAGCGCAGAGCGCCAAGCCGAACTCGGTACTCACCACTGGCCGGTTTGGGAGAAAAACATCTCCACATTCCCATGGACTTACGATTGCAGCGAAACCTGCTTGCTGATCGAAGGCGAAGTGATTGTTACACCCGAAGGCGGCGAGCCTGTAACCCTTCATACTGGCGATCTGGCGACTTTTCCGGCAGGGATGAGTTGCACTTGGCAAATCACCGCAAATTTACGCAAACATTACTTCTTTGAGTAAACAATGGATCGAGTTGAGCAATGAAAACGATTGGGATGATTGGCGGAATGAGTTGGGAATCAACGATTCCTTATTATCGAGAAATAAATCAGCAAGTGAAGGCACAATTGGGCGGCTTTCACTCCGCAAAAATCATTCTAATCAGCGTTGATTTTGCCGAAATTGAAGCCCATCAGCGGGCAAATGAGTGGGAAGTTGCGGCAAAAAAGTTAGCAAACGCCGCCCAGCAACTGCAAAACATGGGGGCTGACTGCATTATTTTATGCACCAACACTATGCATATCGTCGCGGATCAAATTTGCCATGGCTTAGCAGTGCCATTCCTACATATTGCCGATGCAACGGCTCAGCAGATTAAAAACGCCCAGTTAAGCAAGATCGGTCTATTAGGTACCCGCTTTACCATGGAGCGTGACTTCTATATAGAACGATTACAATCTCACCAGCTTGAAATTTTGGTCCCTACAGCCGAAGAGCGAAAGTTGATTGATCAAATTATATTTAATGAACTCTGTCAGGGCATCATCACGGAACAGTCAAAACAGATTTATCGTGGCGTGATGCACAAACTCGCAGCTCAAGGGGCTGAAGGCATTATTTTAGGTTGCACGGAAATAGCTCTGCTAGTTGGACCTGACGATGCAGCCATCCCACTTTTTGATACCGCCAAACTCCACGCGCAGTATGCTACGCAATTTGCCTTAGCCTAAGCTCGAAATGCGCACTTAGGCTAAGGCAAGGCTTAGGCTAATTCAAACAAACAGTGCTGAACGATATCTTCAATCGATAAGATACTTAGCTGATGCTGAGCAGCAAAGTCGATCAAGTCTTGCCCGCGCATCATGGTGCCATCTGGCATCATCAATTCGCACAATACCGCCGCGTCGCCGCATTGAGCATATTGACTCAGGGCAATCGAGCCTTCGGTATGGCCACGCCGTGCGGCCAGCCCAGCGCGGTGAGCAATTAATGGAAAAACGTGGCCAGGACGCGCCAAGTCTTCTGGTACTGAATCAGGGTGTGTAGCCGCAGCTATTGTTGCTAAACGATCTGCAGCTGATACCCCTGTAGTGACACCGTGCGCCGCTTCAATTGAAACAGTAAACGCCGTTCCGTAGCGACTTTGGTTTTGCTGCACCATCAGCGGCAACTGCAGCAGTTTTGCGCGCTCGGCAGTCAGGCAAAGGCAGACGATACCGCTACATTCACGGATCAACATCGCCATCGTTGCCAAGTTCAGCTGACTGGCTGGGCAGATCAAATCGGCTTCGTTTTCTCGATCGGTATCGTCGAGCAAGATTACGGCTCGCCCCGCTTGAAAAGCCGTCACAGCCGCTTGAACCCGTTGCTCGGGTTAAGAGTTTTGAAAATAAGAATTAAAGGTTTCTTTCATTTGAAACGCTCCTTGTAGTTGGCAAGAAAGCGTTCAGGGCCAAGCCGGCACTGAAATAATTTTCGCGCGCACGGCAAAGCCGCGTATTCGCCAGGAATACGCGGCAGGTCTTCTCTCATCCGGACTATACCGTCGGCTCAGGCTTTGCACCTGATCTGCTGACCCAAATGACATCACGTCACTTGGCGCTCGCGGGCTGGTCGTATCGACTTACCGCCGGTGGGGAATTTCACCCCGCCCTGAAGACGCAAAAGCCAGACTAAAGTCTGGCTTTTGCAAGTGTATCACTCCAATGGATGAAACGCGGTAATCATGCTTGGCAAAACGGGACACTATATTGCTGCTCGCGAATGGTCTGCTTCTTACCAGCAAGCACTCAGCAAAGCATCAGCTTAATACCAATCAAGCCTCACCGCGTGATCTTACAGCCCCTTTGGCGGCACGTTTTTGATATCTGGCCAACGTACATAAGCTTGCTTCACATAGCCATCCACGTTGACTACCCACTCCTTGTAGGCTGTTTTTGAAGTTAGGAAAAGATAGCCATCGACGATTTTGTAAGCCAGTGGATCGGTGTCGATTTTTTTCTCTTTCGCGACACCTTGAGCACAAAATCCGCCAAAACGCGGGGCGTATTGGCCTGGATTCGCTTTAAATTTGGCAAGGTTATCTTTGTTGGCAAAAAAGTAAGTCGCGCCTTCAAAGCTGAACTTGTAATCATCATCACCTAGCACTGGCTTGCCCGAGAAGTAGGAAATGGGATCATACCCACGCAAAGCCACGCCTTTGCCATCGACATTTACGGGAGCATTGGAATTAGCATCATAGGCGAGAGAAGTGGCTGAGACCCCAGCCATAAACAAGCATGAAGTGAGGAAAACACACGAAAAATTACGGCCAAACATTTTCTAATCTTACCCCTAATAACAAAACAAACATCCAATAACTTACGGACGCAATTAGGCCTGACACTGTAAGATGTAGTCAATTACACTTTATTACAAAGCAAAATGTTAGCATTACTACAACACCAAAATAGCGGAAATTGGTATTTTCACTAGGTAAATAAAAAACCTCGCTAAAGCGAGGTTTAATTTGAACTGAACCATACTGCTGCGGCCCAAGGAAAAACTGACTCAAGAAGCAATATAGATTTGCAAGGTATCGTTCTAGGGAAGTGACTTAACATCACTAATCGAGATATACCCGCCACGCATTGATAGCCAACCTTGAGACTCCCATGCGCTTAATTGCTTATTGACGCTCTCACGCGTCGCACCAACAAAGTTTGCTAATTCTTGTTGTGTTAATTTTAGGTCGATCAAAATACCATCCGCGGTCTCGTCACCATGGTTTTGTGCCAGTTGCCGCAACACTTTGGCTAAGCGCTGTGGTAAGGGCAAAAATAATGTGTCTTGAACAAGTTCATCAGCACTACGTAAACGCTCACACAAGGTTTGAATCATTGAGCGCATCACCAGTGGATGTGCATTGAGATATTGATCGACTGTTGCGCGCTGCAACACGAGTAATTCACAATCTTCTAAAGCCTCAATCGTCGCAGTGCGTGGCCCACCATCGAGCATGGCAAGTTCACCAAATACTTCACCGGCTTCCAAAATGGCCAGCGTCAACTCGCGGCCTTCTGTATTACTGCGCATGACTTTCAAGCGGCCATGAATCACCGCATACATTTCATCGCTTCGCTCGCCTTGCGCTAACACCACTTGCTTGGCACGCACAGCGCGCGATTGCGCGTGCTGGGCAAGCTCGGCTAGATCTGCATAGCTCAGTTCGCAAAACAGGCTACTGCCTGACAGTAATTTCGCTTTATCCATTTTCTTGCTCAATCTAAGGTAGCAATCACAGGGGTATGGTCCGACGGACGCTCATGTTTTCGTGGCTCGACGTCGATTTGACACGCACTACAGCGCGCAGCCAAACGAGGTGACATCAAGATATGGTCGATTCTTAAACCCGCATTTTTCTTAAATGAAAAGCCCCGATAATCCCACCAACTAAAAGATTTCTCTGGCTGATCAAATAGCCGAAATGCATCGATCAGACCTAAGGCCTGCATCTGTTGAAACGCTTCACGCTCCAAGGGCGATACTAATACACCACCCGCCCACTTTTTAATATCATGTACATCACGATCTTCGGGAGCGATATTGTAATCACCGAGCAAGGCCAACTCTGGAAACAGGGCCATTTGTGCTTCCAACCAAGCTAATAATGCCTTGAGCCAAGCCAATTTATATTGGTATTTATCTGACTCTAGATCTTGCCCATTTGGAATGTAGGCGCCAACAAGACGTACCCCATTAATCGTTGCGGTGATAACGCGTTTTTGTGGGTCTTCGAATCCAGGTAAATTAATCACCACGTCTTCAATCGGTGCTCGCGCAATAATAGCAACGCCGTTGTAGGTTTTTTGTCCAGCAAATGCCACTTCAAAACCCGCTGCGCTAATTTCTTCATGCGGAAAAACGGGGTCGTCCATTTTAGTTTCTTGCAAGCATAGAGCAGTCACATCTGGGTTGGCCTGCATCCACTCAAGAACCTGCGGTAAACGCACTTTGAGCGAATTGACATTCCAAGTGGCTATTTTCATGAACAATAAATCCAAATTCTGATGAGTAAATTAGCTCACGCGCAGCCATTGAAGGTAATAACCCCGCCTCTTAGCTGCCAGTGTCTAAGCCACTTTACCCGATCCGAGCATTCAATCCAATGGCTATCTTCACCCTTTCTTACAAAAACTAGGCAAATATGCCTTAATTGGGCAGAGTCAGCGTTGCGGCAGCAATTAGAGCTTGGGTATATTCGCTTTGCGGTTGGGTAAACAGCGCTTCAACTGACGCGGATTCCTGAAGTTGCCCATCCTTCAGCACCAAAACACGATGCGCCAAAGCACGAACCACCGCCATATCGTGGCTCACTAACACGTAACTCAACCCTAATTGACGCTGTAACGTGGCCAGCAAGCTTAAAATTTGCTGTTGTATCGTCGCATCCAGTGCGGAAGTAGGTTCATCCAGCACCAAAATTTTTGGCTGAACCACCAAGGCGCGCGCAATCGCAATGCGTTGCCGCTGCCCCCCTGAAAACTCATGGGGATAACGCAGCAACATGCTTTCAGTTAAACCCACTTGCAGCAAGGCTTGCACCACCAATGCGCGACGCACGGAAGGCGATTGAGCCAACTCATGCACCAGCAAACCTTCCCCTACAATTTCCTCAACGGTCATTCGCGGCGACAATGCGGCAAACGGATCTTGAAACACAATTTGTATGTCACGACGAGCGCGCTGCAAGCCTGCCCCCTGTAAGGCAGTAAAATCTTTGCCACTCAAATCAACCCGTCCGCCACCACGCCCACTTTGCAATAGGCGCAAGATCGCCAAAATCAGCGTGGTTTTACCACTTCCCGATTCACCAACAATGGCTAAGGTTTCAGCTTGCCGCAAATTAAAATCCAGCGGAGCTAACACCGTTTGCCACTGTTTTTGCCAAAAATAACGCCCAGCTTGGGCGTATTGATGACTGATTTGCTGTGCTTGTAAACAGATCTGTGCCTCATGCGGCACATCAGCAGCAACGCGTTGCGGCCGAGCGGCCAATAGCTGCTGTGTGTAAGAATGCTGAGGAGCAGAAAATAAATCAGCTGTTGCAGCGGTTTCGACAATACGCCCTTGCTGCATCACAGCGACCCGGTCGGCAAAATGACGAACCAAATTTAGATCATGAGTAATAAGCAAAACGGTCATCTTGCGCTCGGCTTGAATCTGGGCCAACAAAGCCAAAATTTGTGCCTGAATCGTGACGTCTAAGGCTGTGGTAGGCTCATCCGCAATTAGCAATTCAGGCTCAGCCGCTAGAGCCATCGCAATCATCACTCGCTGACGCTGCCCACCCGAGAGCTGATGAGGATAGCGATGCTTCTGGCGATCAGGATCACTCATACCCACCTGGTGTAATAGCTCCAGAACCCGTTTTACTTGCTGTGAGGGGCTATACCCCAGATGTAAAAATAAAACCTCAGCAATCTGTTGCCCGACAGTTTGCAAGGGATTGAGCGCCACCATGGGCTCTTGGAAAATCATCGCGATTTTCGCCCCGCGCATCAGCCTCAGCTCT
The DNA here is from genome assembly GCA_041874755.1 of Chitinibacter sp. SCUT-21. NCBI lineage: Bacteria > Pseudomonadati > Pseudomonadota > Betaproteobacteria > Neisseriales > Chitinibacteraceae > Chitinibacter > Chitinibacter sp. SCUT-21. The sequence goes on along the minus strand of CP102611.1, from coordinate 3,115,564 downwards.
GATGCCGAACAAGTGAGCAGATCAGCGCCATGAAAAAAAATGTGCCCTTCCAGTGTTGCAGCGGAATCAAGACGCAAAATCGCGCGAGCCAAGACACTTTTTCCCGAGCCAGATTCACCAACCAGTGCTAACTTTTCCCCACGATTTAGGTGCAAATCAATGTGCTGCACCACAGCTGATCCATGGGTAAAACCAATACTCAGGTCTTGAATCTCCAATACTGGCCCGCTCACGATTGATCCTTTGAGTTGGGATGATAATCGGCAATCACATAGCGGTTGCGCCCCCCGGTTTTTGCCGCATACATAGCGTCATCTGCGGCTTGTAACCAACTAGCTGGTGAGCGCAAATCAGGAAACCAAGGCGCAATCCCAATACTTCCGCCCAAGGGAAGCTGTCGCTCCTCATACCAAACGGGCTCACTTAACTTCGCAAGGATTTTTTCTGCCACCGTCGCGATTTCGCTCGCCTGATGAATGCCGCGAACTAAAATCACAAATTCGTCCCCGCCTAAGCGACAAACTAAATCACCACGACGAACCAGCGATTTAAAACGCTGAGCAATCTCAATTAACAGTGCATCACCCGCTGCATGGCCGAACTCATCATTAACCGTTTTGAAAAAATCCAAATCGATCAAATACACCACGCTATTCATCGCTTCTGCGCGTGGATTTTTCAGTGTTTGTCGCAGTTGATTGATCAAGTGCAAGCGATTAGCCAAGCCCGTTAGTGGATCTTCAAACGCTAATTTGCGCATTTTTTGATCACGCTCGGCCATTTTTTCGGCATTTTCCGCAACACGCTGCCGCATCAGCATCAGATTTCGCTGATGGTAGACCAATCGATGCACGGTATTCACGCCTAGAAAACTCGCAATCACTACCACTAATAAAGCTGAAATTGCGGCAATAAAGGTCGCGTCGCTACTGAGCAAAATATAGCTAATTGGCGCCAGATTAAAACTGACTGCGGCGATGTAGCGCTTGATCGGTAAACCGGCCAACAATAATAAAATGGGCTGCAACACAAAAGGCAAAGCCAGCGTGGCAGGCGGCAGTTGCGCGTGCAACAGCCAGGCCCAGCTGCTCAACAACACTGGCGGTATAAACACCGCCAAGGCTGAAATCCGCCACTCCCAATACTGTCGCCCTTGCGAGGCGGCAAAGGCCGCGTAAAAAAACAGCAAAGCACTTGCCAGCGGTGCAGGCACGGCCCAATACCAAGATTGACCAATAGCAAGCATCAAGGTAGCAGCGAGCAAGGATAAACAGGCCAAACTCAGCGCTAAGCGCCAGCGCTGCTCTCGGCGCTCGCGTTTTGCCCGCGCAGCGTAGCGCAACACGCTAGGCAGAGGAGTAGCCGGCGCAGAGGCGGTCATGTCTGAATCGGAAGGCTTCAATACGGTCATCACTCACACCCGGAAGACCTGATGAAACAGGCTATGGTTCAATTATCGACCAAAGGCATCGTTCGCGGCAAAAATCATCGCTTCAACCGGCACAATTGCCGCAAGGGCTAGGCTGGATGGCCAAAAAGTGGCGCAACAGTAGTCAAATATCACGTATTGCCGTATGTTTTGACCATTCTCTTTGGCTAGCTTGTGATGACAAACACATTAACCCCCTACTCTGAACTGAGCCCAGACTTAATTTTATCGGCCATTGATCAACTCGGCGTGCGCACCTCGGGCCATTTATTAGCGCTTAACAGCTACGAGAACCGGGTTTACCAAATTGGTCTTGAAGACGAGACACCATGGGGAAAATTTATTGTCGCCAAGTTTTACCGCCCTCATCGCTGGAGCGAGGCACAGATTTTGGAAGAACATCAGTTCTGCCAGGAGCTAGCAGAGTATGAGGCTCCAGTTGTTTCCCCGCTTAGCTTTTCAGGCAATACCCTGCATAGCGAGCATGGATTTCGCTTTGCTATTTTCCCGCGCCGTGGTGGACGATACCCAGAACTAGATCAACGCGAAACACGCGAATGGATCGGGCGATTTATGGGTCGGATTCATGCCATCGGACAAAAGCAGCCATTTAGCGCACGCCCACAGATTGATATCGACAGCTTTGGCCATCAGTCAGTTGAGTTTGTTTTGCAAAATCAGTTTATTCCCGCTGATTTAATGAGCGCTTATCAAACGGTGAGCGCGCAGGCTTTAGATTCAATTCGCGCCTGCTTTGAGCGAGCCGGCCAAGTGGCCACTGTGCGTCTACACGGTGACTGTCACGCTAGCAATATTCTCTGGACAGATGCGGGCCCGCACTTTGTTGACTTTGACGACGCCCGCAATGGCCCGGCAATCCAAGATTTATGGATGCTACTCTCCGGCGAGCGGCATGAACAACAAGCGCAACTCAACGATATTTTGTACGGCTACGAAGACTTTATCGATTTCAACCCGAGCGAGCTGCATTTACTCGAAGCATTGCGCACGCTGCGGCTACTGCATTACAGCGCCTGGATCGCACGACGTTGGAATGACCCCGCTTTTCCTGCGGCATTTCCGTGGTTTAACTCGCCCATTTACTGGCAAAACCGCATTCTTGAATTGCGCGAACAAATTGCATTAATGTCTGAACCACCGCTACGGCATGGCATGGGTAACTGCTGATTTGCTGTGTATGCAGAAAAATAAGGCGTGCACTCGGCGCATGCATGCCTTTAATTAGCGCATACATTCGCGGGGATTGAACTACTGCCAGCCTGACGGGGATTAGGATAAAAGTGGGATATTCACGGAATTTTTGACTATTAATCGCCCATAACAAAAAAGCCCTTGTCTTTCGACAAGGGCTTTTTCTTATTCTGGTGGGGGGAGAAGGATTCGAACCTTCGAAGGCTGAGCCGCCGGATTTACAGTCCGGACCCGTTGACCGCTGGGGTAATCCCCCCTCAAGGCCTCGCATATTACGGATACTTCCCCGACTCGTCAACCATTTTTTGCAAAATAGTTTGATTTTTTTTGGCTGATATCTTATTTCGCCCCACCGAGCACCCCAACCAAAGCATCAAACCTTTGATAGTAAAGCTTTTCTTGCTTCTTCTTGGCATCGACACTCATTTGGGTATTAAACGTCAGCCGAAATAGATCATGAAATAATTGCAAATCGGTCACTTGGCGCAAACTGCGATTATCCGCGGCAACAAAGCCCGCAAGCTGATCGGCATAATATAAACGCTGTTTGGCCAGCGCCGTATTACTCCCGACTTTGCCATATTGGGTGAAGAAATTACTAATCGATTTTTTCAGTGCCGGCGGCAAATCTTTGCGCATTACCAGCGGATCAAAAGCAAATTTTGGCGACTCCCACACAATGCGCATCTGTGAGAAGTCACGTGGGAATTTTTCTTTAAGCTGCTCTAGATCGAAGGTATTGCTCACGGCTACATCAACCTGTCCTTGTGCTAAGGCAACAAAGGCGGTTTCGGCATTGCGCTGCAAATATAACTTGAAGTAGTTTTCCGGCAGCACATTACGCTTAAAAAACAGATGGTAATGCGGGATCAGATATTCTGCCATCGCCCCAGGCTGGCCACCCGCGTAGCGCAGTTGTTTCGGCCGATTAAGCAAGTCTTCGACATTCTGAATTGAACTGCTCTTTTTCACCAAAATCACACTGCGATAGTCGTTCACATTGCCCGTTTGCGATAAGCGCGCAAACAGTTCAGCGTTAGCGGTTTCCACCGCATCCAAGGCCAGCTTATCGTCAAGGCGTGCAATCTGAATCTGGTTTTTTTGCATGCGGCGTAGCAACTCATCGCGATCACTGAGCACGATACCCGTCACTTTTTGTCCTGTTGCCTGCGCCAAATCATTCAATACTGGCTGCCAATCTTCAAGCGATTGTTCTGAATTGCGTGAAGTTAACAGGCCTACGGACAAATCAGCGTAACACGGTGCGGTGAGCAAAACGAAAGTTAAGGCAAAAAAACGGTGTAACATCAAGGCATTCCAGTCTGGCAAATCAAGGCTGCATCATAGATTGCCAATATGACGGTTTCGTTAAATCTTTGTAAGCTTCTGGAGAATCCTATGCCCTATATCCACGTTCGCCTCGCGGGTGAATTAAGCCGTGTGCAGAAAAAACAGATCGTTGAAGAAATGACGAGCACGATGGAGCGGATCGCGGGAAAACCACGCGAATATGTAATCGTGAATTTTGATGAAACGAAAGAGGAAAACTGGGGCTGGGGCGGCCAGTTACTCGACGAAGTTGAATAAGTGGCTTGATTGGAGCGCCCCGTGAGGGGCGCTTGGGCTTATTTTTTCACTTTACCAATCTTAATCGCCAACATCGGCGCGATGTCTTTTTCCAAAACATCGGCTAATCGACTGGCGGCGCGTGCGATTTTTTTAGCATTTGTACTCGTCAGTGCCTGCTCCGATTTGGGCAAGCTAGCCTCTAATGCCGTTAATGCCTGCTCAACCTTGGCCCAGCGCGCGGTATCGTCACGGCTCAGCATCAAATCATCCAACCCTTTGGCGGATTGATTACCAGTTAGCAAAGTACGCAAGCCCGCCACATTGCTCTGCAAGCTCATCACCGTCGCACCTGAGCGCTGATCTAACCAGTTTGACGGCTTAATCCCCAATTTATTGGCCGACAAATCACGCAGGCCTTCAATTTGGCTATTTAAATACTGCGTTAAATAAGTGCGCGGATAGCTTAAATCGTAACCTGCACCGCGGCTCAAGCCTTGCCAAGCACGGCGCAAAGTTTCAGCCTGATAAGCCACCACTTGCGACTGCCATACCAAATAGCCACACGCGGGCTCGGTGCTTAGCCTAGCCATACTATTGGCGGGTTTATCACCATAAAGCAATTCTTCAATAGCTTTGAAGCCAATACCCCAATCCGGCAGTTTTTTGGCTTCGTACGCCGCTTGCCCATCCACCATTTGGCCCGCTGGTTTTTGCGCAGCCAGGCTTAAAATTTGTGCCGCATCTTTTGTCTGCCCTTCCATTACTTTACCCACATCGGGCTCAGCGCTAGGGCCCATCGGCGCGATTTCAATCGCCCGCCATGCGAGCAAGGTTTGGACATACTGTGTTTGCACCGCGCGAAAAGTCATCTCGCTTGGCGCTGCGCAAAACGCACGGCTGCTTGCGACCAATTGCGAGCTGATCTGCGCCAAATTGGCTTGTGCCGCTAAATGAATATCGGTGAGCTGCGAGCGGGTAAACTCCATATTCGACAAGGGCTGACGCTCCGCAACGCTGGACGCCACCTCTTCAGCCTGCGCGCCCGCCGCGACGCAGCAAATGGCGACACTCAAGGCCGCAAAGCGGCATGATTTTCTCAGCAAAGATGTATTCATTAGGTCGTCTCCGTTTTTTATCCGTCATTGATAACACGCTTGGCACAAAACAGGAAGTCTGCGCGGCGATCAGTGTGTTATCGCAAGCGATAAACTAGCTGCTTGTCAGCTTCTGATTAACGAGCACGTCAAATCATAAAAAAACACTAGGCTTTCAAGGATATACGCTTGCTTTATGCGCACTTTCCCGTAATATTGCCCGCCATTGATTTTGATTTGGAATACCTGCCATGGCTTTTTATTTCCGCCCAGACGATGTGCCTGAATTATCGGGTTTGAGCAATTGGGAACAACGCGTTTTGCTGCGCGGCACTTTTCTGCGCGAGCGTGCCGTTTCAACCGTGATTTTGTTAATCGCCGTTTTTGGCAGTGTGCAATACGTCATCAACCCTTTGCTTGAGTCGCTCGCCCCCAGCGTTCGCACCGATAGTTTGGCCTACGGCGCGATTTTGGTCGTTTGGCTGCTGGCGCTGATGAAAGCGCGCGACATTATTTTAATGAACAAGCTGCGCCCGAAATTTGCCGCCAAACGCGCTGAGCAAAAAGCGGCTGAAATCGCCAAACTCGAAGCCGAGCGCGCCGCGCAAACTGAGAAGCCGGCAGCTGAATAATCAGCATAAATCGGATAAAATAGCCGGCTTCATTTGAGTTAGCCCTACTTCACTGGATCACGCACCATGCGCACATCGCAATTATTCATTTCGACTTTAAAAGAAGCGCCTTCCGAGGCCGAATTACTATCGCACAAGCTGATGCTGCGCGCGGGCTTGATCAAACGTTTGGGCTCAGGCCTCTACACGTGGATGCCGCTGGGCTTGCGTATTTTGCGCAAAGTAGAAGCCGTGGTGCGCGAAGAAATGAATCGCGCGGGTGCGCAAGAATTGCTGATGCCAGCGGTGCAACCGGCTGAACTGTGGCAAGAAACCGGCCGTTGGGACGTGTTTGGCCCGCAAATGCTGAAAATCACCGACCGCCACGAGCGCAGCTTCTGCTTTGGCCCAACGCACGAAGAAGTCATCACCGACATCGCGCGCTCGGAAATCAAAAGCTACAAACAATTGCCGGTGAATTTCTACCAAGTACAAACCAAATTCCGCGACGAAATCCGCCCCCGTTTTGGCGTAATGCGCGCGCGCGAATTTATGATGAAAGACGCGTATTCATTCCACGCCGATCTGGATTCATTGAAAGCCACGTACGAAGTAATGTACGGCGCATACTCCAAGGTGTTTACGCGTCTAGGCCTTAAATTCCGTGCTGTTGCAGCCGATACTGGCGCAATCGGTGGTGATGGCTCGCACGAATTCCACGTTTTGGCTGACGCGGGTGAAGACTTGCTCGCCTACTGCCCAACTAGCGACTACGCTGCGAACGTTGAATTGGCTGAAGCCTTCGCACCCGCGACACCACGCGCAACTGCGGCGCAAGCGATGGCCGAAGTAGACACGCCAAAACAAACCGCGTGCGAAGACGTTGCCGCCTTGCTCGGCATCGGCATTGATCGCACGGTAAAAGCGATTGCTTTGGTAACGACCGCGGGCGAATTCGTACTGGCGCTGCTGCGTGGCGACCATAATCTGAACGAAGTGAAAATCAGCAAAGTTGCAGGCATGGCGGATTTCCGCTTCGCGACTGACGAAGAAATTCGCAGCAATCTGAATTGCCCACCGGGCTTTATCGGCCCTGTTGGCATTAACGCGAACATTCGCGTCATTGCCGACCGTACCGTGGCAGCGATGAGCGACTTTGTGTGCGGCGCGAATAAACCGAAATTGCACTTGGCAGGCGTGAACTTCGGTCGCGACCTGACAGAACCGCACGTTGTGGCCGACATCCGCAATGTCGTGAACGGCGATGTGTGTCCAGACGGCAAAGGCGGCGTGTTGGAATTGTGCCGCGGTATTGAAGTCGGCCATATTTTCCAATTGCGCACCAAATATTCCGAAGCGATGAGTTGCACGTTCCTGAACGAGCAAAACACGCTGACGCCTATGGAAATGGGCTGCTACGGCATCGGCGTATCGCGCATTGTTGGCGCCGCGATCGAGCAAAACCACGACGCACGCGGCATTATCTGGCCAGCAGCGATGGCGCCGTTTGCCGTGGCCATCGTCGCAGTGGGTTACCACAAATCGGAAGCGGTGAAAGCGGCGGCGGATCAGATGTACGCGGACTTTACTGCCGCTGGCATCGACGTGTTGCTCGACGATCGCAACGAGCGTCCAGGCTCGATGTTTGCCGATATGGAATTGATCGGCATTCCACACCGCGTGACGATTGGCGACAAAGCCTTGGCCAATGGCGAAGTTGAATACGTAGCACGCCGCGCAGGTGAAATGCAGAAAGTGGCGATCGGCGAAGCGCTGAGCTTTGTTCAGCAACAAATCGCCTAAGCATCAAGCTGGGTATTGCCTTGTAGCACAGGCCTAAAAAGACTTAGCAGGCAATACCCTATGCGCAAAATAAGCCCACGAATTAGTGGGCTTTTTTATGCTTAGCGCAAAGTGTGATCGTTCACCTTAGAGCAGCCCAAATCGCTGTAAGGCATTGACCCTGCGCACACTAGCGGCCAAAATGACGGATCAGTGCATACCAGCAATTTATACAAGTCGTTCAATATGTTGAAGTTTTTCGCTCCTACCCTACTTTGCCTTAGCCTGCTCGCCACCACTGCCCACGCCGGTGCGCAGCGTGAAGAATATTTATCTGATTCAGTCGCCAGCAGCTTGCGCCGCAGCATTGCCGATCGCATCGAGCCGCGGCTGATGTTTGCCAATAAAGCCGAGGGTGAAGCGTGGCTGGACGAAATGTCCGAGCGGCTAAAATCGCGCATCCCCGACGAATTCGTGCGCCGTAAATTGCTCACGGCGATACATTACGAAGCGACCCGCGCCGGGCTCGACCCACAAATGGTGCTGGGCCTGATTCACATCGAAAGCCGCTTTAACCGCTACGCGATCAGCCCTGTCGGCGCACGCGGTCTGATGCAAGTGATGCCCTTCTGGCAACGCGCGATTGGCACGCCCGATCAAAGCTTGTTTGATATGAACACCAATCTGCGCTACGGCTGTTCAATCTTGCGCCATTATCTGAACATCGAAAACGGCGACCTATTTCGCGCCCTTGGCCGCTACAACGGCAGCCTCGGTAAAGCCGAATACCCGAATCTGGTCTATAGCGCGTGGAAAGGGTATTACGACTGGAATGATGGCGTAGGCCAGAAAGTAGCGCAGAAATAGCCCCCAAGGGTATATTGATGCAGCGCAATCTTTAATCAAGCTAGATGGCAGTACCCCAATAGGTTAAACCAATAAAAAACCGACCACGCTGGTCGGTTTTTTATTTTTGGTATGACTAAAAATGCAGGGTTGATGGCTTGTTTTGATCAAAAAATAACGCTACACACTAAGTCAGCTTAGGAAAATAATTTTTAAATGAAAGTAAATCGCAAGCTATACTAAAGTTTCAATCCAAGAATGAGGGTTATCATGCTATTACGTCAATGCGTTATCGCTGTTGCAGCAGTTACACTCAGTATGCCTGTTTGGGCCGAGGGCAATGCCACCAATAAAAGCCACGAAACCCAACAGCAAAAAACACCTACGCAGCGGCGTGCTGATATTGATAAAAATATTCAGCAATCACTTGCAATGGTTTACAAGAAATATCCCGACGCCAAAGCACAGATAGCCAAAGCCGCTGGCTATGCCGTTTTCAAAACCGGCGGATTTACTGCCGTGTTTTTAGGGGCTGGCGGCGGTGAAGGTGTGGCCGTATCGAAAGGCAAAAAAACCTATATGACGATGATTCAAGGCAAAGTCGGCCTCGGCTTGGGCGCCAAAGAAACCCGCGAAGTCTTAGTGTTTACAGAAAAATCAGCATTTGATTCATTTGTAAATAGCGGCTGGACCGCAGACGCCAATGCAACCGCAGCAGCGAAAGCCAGCGATAAAGGCGTGGGTATTACCGGCGCCAAACAAGTAGCCAAAGGCGTTTACGTGTATCAATTTACCGAAAATGGCTTGGTTGCGGAGGCCACCGTTGCTGGATCGAAGTACTCAGTCGATAAAGAGCTGAATACCAAATAATCAGCGCTTGCCCCAATAAGCGGCCTGTTGGCCGCTTATTTTTTTGCTTTGGGCAATGGGTAGCCGGCCTTACTTAAGGCCGCTTGCCACATCGGGCTATTCCATTCTTTCAATACTTGTTTACCAATAATCAGAATGGGGGGCCGCGACTGCATCGTTCCCACGGCATTAAAAAACGCCAGCATGCTTTGCTCATTGCCAGGGTCTACGCTGCGAACTTCATATTGCACATTGCGCTGATCGAGAATGGCAAGCGCTTGAGAACATGCAGGCTCACATGCAGCACTCACCCAAAGGGTAACTTCATCTTTTGCCACGGATAGAGACTTGGCCTCTGGCTGGCTGGCATTGCCCACCGTGTTTGGGCGAATTTGTCGCTCTTTTACCCCAGAGACAGGGGGCGGCTGATCAGAATAAAACACGCGACCATCCGCGTCCCGCCATTGATAAACCTTGCCAGCGTGAACTGGGGCTGTCAGCACCGCCACCACGCAACAGATCATGGTTATTTTCATCATTACCTCTTCCCCTCCAACCCCAATCTAGTTGTTTTTATTACTTGAGATTCATGCTAATTGCGCTGTGCCACCGTAGTGATCTGCACATTCACTTTATCAATGCTCAGATTTAATATCCAGTCCTTACGTGCGGCAGTACAAAATGGCAGGGCCATAGTTGCAGTCCAGCTAACATCACCTTTTTTGACAAAGCGATATTCATTAGGCCCCATATCCATTCCTTGCATAGACCAATTAGCACGAACTTGATTGGCCTTACCATGAAATAGCAGCTCAAATGGAGCTGCGCCCCCAATCGCTTGTTTGGTTTTCAACTGAAATTGCTGGCCATCGACGGTAAATTGGCAACCTTGTTGTAAATCCTCGCAACTCATATGGAGCACTGTTTGCATGGATTGTTCGCCAAACAGGTGCTGGTAGCGTGGATATATAACCACGGCAAGCCCAAGCAATACAATGATGAGTGCAAATAGAACACGACGTAATAAACGATTCGATTTCATCGCCATGCCCCACTCAAGATGGCCACGCCATGCGCTCCATGGGTTTGTGCGGTCGGAATACTCGCACAAGTTTGTCCCCCGATAGCAAAGCAAGGAAAAGCCCAACCTAGCGCCAAGAGCTGTGCAAATTTATCCCAACCCAATGGGGCTTGGTTGGGATGACTCGCCGTTTGGTTGACATGCCCTAAAACGGCGTAATCAACCCCCAATTTTTGTGCTTTGGCCAATTGCGTTTCATCATGCGTTGATGCTCCAACCCAATCAAAACCACGTGGGCGTTCGTTCAGCACCATCAACTGCGCAGATGTGAGGTGAATCCCATCCACAGGCAAATCACCGATTGCCGCAATTTCACCGTGCGCGATTAACTTGCCACCATGAGGCCGCGGCAAAGCCGCAAGTTGTTTGCACAGCTTGGCGTACGCGGCAACGGAGCGTTGCGGCTCCCGCAGTACCAAACACATATTAGAATATTGCCAATAATGTGCCGCCTGTTGCATCAAGGACTCGTCATCAATCAAGCCAGCAGGAGAGAACAACAAAGTATTTGGTAGACTCAGTCCACGTAGAATTGGGCCGTTGGCAGGTAAAATAGGCGAAACGGATAGCTGATTCGTTTTTTGCCAAGCAAATTGCTGCCCCTCATGCGAATGAAGCTCGCCTTGCCACGACGTTACGCGAAAAAAATTCAATTCAACCAATGCATGTGGATATTCGAAGCGCTGGCAAAGCCATGGCGTTGCTTGCGCAAGTTCAATGCCTAATTCTTCTTTTAATTCGCGGCTTAACGCCTCAAGGGCAGATTCACCTTCTTCTAATTTCCCACCAGGGAATTCCCAATATCCCGCATAGGGCTTGCCTTGTGGACGACTAGCGAGCAAAAACTGGCCATCCCTTTTAATCAAGATACCAGCGGCAACACGGGTCACTTTTCTTTTATTCATCGTTTGTCTGCAATTTTTTGAAAACAGCTTGATTTTTATGGCAAATACATAAGAATCAAGTGGTTAAATTCCAATCATTTCAATCGTGAAACGCAACCTGATCGAATTACAACACAGCCAGTTGACGCGCACAGTAGCGCAGCTCAACACACTCATTCATGAGAGTGAAATGGTTTGTACAATATTGGCGATCTCTCCGCAAAACAGTGCGGAGCTAAGCAGCGCGTCACACTACTTCAATGCTTTGATTGTACATGATCATGAATGGTATCTATTGCGCAGCGGCCCAATCAAATTATTACAATACTTACGCCCTTCAATTGAAAAAGCACACCGCGTATTTTTCATCAGCAGCTTTATTAATGATTTAAGCAATATCGATGTTGAACCTGCCGCTGATTACTTAGTTAGTCTGCAACCGTGCCTACTGTGTCAGAGCAATAGTGAAGCACTGTATTCTTTAGCTAACCCTTATCAAGGATTTATTCCTACTCACGCCGATCAAGCCTCCAACAACCGTTTGATGTAATTTATATTTCCTTTTCTTTTCACTGGTGCTAGAGTAAATCTGTTGCCTTAACATGGGGTTAGGGTAACACGTACGGTTGTGCCAACAGGCTGACGCCATTGTGTCGGCGAGGCAGGAGACGACACTCCTGCAACGAGCTATCGCTAATGTGGATAGCACCTGTCAGCAAAATCAGCGACGTAGATAGTGAAACCTTCAAGGAGTTCGCAATGCGAGTACACTTCATGGAAGGCTTAGCGAGTACGGTCAACGATGCGTTGATGAACTTGTTCCGGGCCTTTAAAAATCCGATTCAACTCGATCATGATGACGCGAGAAACCTCGCACTTGAGATCGCAGAACCATTTCGGTAGGTGCGGCCAAAGCAAACTGAATGAGTAAAAAGCAACGGGGCGAAAGCCCCGTTTTTTTATTTAGCTGCACAATTAATGTCGGAAAATATCGACTTTTTCATGATGTTCTGCTGGCGCCTCGATGGGCAGAGTCAATACAAACCAAACACCGTGAAGTGGAGGATCCCGCAGCTCCAGCATCCCGCCTAAAGTTCCTGTTACTAATGAATAAACCAAGTACAAGCCAAGACCACTACCTCCCTGCCCAAAACGGGTAGTAAAGAACGGCTCAAACACACGTTTTTTGATCGTATCCGGAATACCTGCGCCAGAGTCTTTATAA